>PAOE01000052.1 GCA_002707915.1 Gammaproteobacteria bacterium | reverse complement strand
GAATCAGAAAAGGTATTTGATCCAGATGTTGTGTACCCTGGTTTCACTAACCCTACAAAATTATAGTCAAAAGGGGCTGGATTAATCCAGCCCTTGAATCCTTTGAAGGTTGAGAGATACCTCTTAAATGAGACTATAAATATCTCAGCTTGCTTTTTTTAGTGCCTGATCTATGTCAGCCAGTATGTCCTCAATGTTTTCAATTCCTATAGACAACCTTACATACCCCGGTGTCACTCCAGCTGAAAGTTGTTCTTCAGATGAGAGCTGGCTATGAGTGGTTGAAGCTGGATGTATAGCTAAAGACCTAGAATCTCCTATATTTGCTACATGATATAAAAGTTCAAGAGAATCAATGAACTTTTTACCAGACTCAACTCCGCCAGGAAGCTCAAAACCAATCAGGGCTCCGTAACCTCCTGAGAGATAAGCATCCGCCCTTTCTCTTTCAATTCCCTCAGAAATCCCAGGGTAAGTGACAGAGGAAACCTTATCATTGTTTTCTAAATACTCTGCAACCTTCAAAGCATTTGCTCCATGTTCCCTCATTCTTAAAGGAAGGGTTTCAAGACCCTGAATAAATGCCCAAGCATTGAAAGGGCTCATTGAGCCACCGAGATCTCTCAAAAGAGTAGTCCTGGCTTTCATAATATAAGCGATGGGCCCCATGGGCTTAATTGCTTCGGTCCACACTACTCCGTTATAACAAGGGTCCGGCAAATTGAGATTAGGCTGTCTATCCGGCCCTGCAGACTCCCAATCAAAGTTACCACCATCAATGATTAAACCTCCGATAGAGGTTCCATGGCCTCCAATATATTTTGTGGTTGAGTAGGTAGTCACTGCTGCACCATGATCAAAAGGTCTACAGAAAATAGGCGCGGCTGTATTGTCAACAATTAGAGGTATGCCTAAAGGTCTTCCAATTTCTGAGACTTCTTTGATAGGAAAAACTTGAAGTCTAGGATTTGGTAGGGTTTCACCAAAATAAGCTCTAGTATTTTCATCTGTGGCTTTCTTAAAGTTTTCTGGATCGGTTGGATCAACAAATCTAACTTCTATGCCCATTTCAGATAAATTATTTTTGAATTGGTTATAAGTACCACCATAAAGATGAGAGGATGAAACTATATTATCTCCTGCTCTAGCAAGATTTTGTATTGAATAAGCTGATGCAGTTTGACCTGAGGAAACTGCTAAGCCAGCTGCCCCCCCATCAATTGCTGCCATCCTTTCTTCAAGAACTGCATTAGTTGGATTCATTATTCTTGTATAGATGTTTCCAAGTTCAGCTAGAGCAAATAGATTTGCTGCTTTATCTGTACTTTCAAATAAATAACTTGTGGTTTGATGAATAGGCACTGCAACTGATCCAGTTGTTTCATCAGCTCTCCATCCCGCATGTAAAGCTATCGTTTCTAAATTTTTACCTTCGTAACTCATTATTTTCTCCAAAAAAAAACCTGCCAGCTATTGCTAAACAGGTCTATTTCGAAGAATCCTCTTTAGCAGTATTTATAAAGCACCCGCAAGCTGGTTCAAATCGGTGCAAAAAGAATAATAAACAAAGAGAAGATAAAATCAACATTAAATTGTTAGAATAATTAAAAGGCCCCGTTAGCTCAGTCGGATAGAGCGCTGGATTCCTAATCCAGAGGCCATAGGTTCAAATCCTGTACGGGGCACCAGTAGTTATGAATTGGAAAAAAGAAACAGTCGAAATAAAAAAAAGAAGAAAGTTGGCTAAAGCTCAAGGTGGTGAGGAGGCAATTAAGATTCAACACAAGAAAGGAAGGCTCACGTTAAGAGAGAGGATTAACATATTGCTTGATAAAGATTCTTTTCATGAGCAAGGTGAAATTGCAGGCGGTGTAGAAGTAGACTCGGATGGAAAATTAGAGTCCTTAACACCAGCAAATTTCATTTTAGGATTCGGAAAAATTAATAATAAACAAGTTGTTGTGGGTGGTGAAGATTTCACTGTAAAAGGTGGCTCACCAAATGCTGCAGGACTAAGGAAAAGTGTTTACACGGAGGAATTGGCCCTTAAATTTAAAGTTCCCCTTATAAGACTGCATGAAGGCGGAGGTGGATCAGTTGCAGGACCGGGAAAAAAATCTGGAGGTTATGGTGGAGATCCTGTCTTTTCAAAATCTAGATTTAAATCAGTTGCAGAAACTCTAAGAGAAATTCCTGTGGCTTCTGCTGCATTGGGACCTGTAGCGGGTATGCCTGCTGCTAGATTCGTTGCTTCTCATTTCAGAGTAATGACAAAGGAGACAGCCCAAATATTAGTTGCAGGCCCTGCGGTTGTTGAAAGAGCCTTTGGAAAAAAGATGACCAAGGAAGAATTAGGTGGGTCAGAAATTCATAAACTCAATGGAGTTACTGATAATGTCGCAGATTCTGAGGAGGATGCATTTTTGCAAATTAAATCCTTTCTTTCTTATCTACCTCAAAATATTTATGAGCTTTCAGAAAAAGTTGATTGTAATGATCCTATAGATAGGAAAGAAGAAGAACTTCTTTCAATTATTCCAAAAGATAGAAAGAGATCTTATGAAATGAGAGACATAGTGAAGTTAGTTTTTGATAAGGATTCTTTCTTCGAAATGACCAAATTTTTTGGAAAGGGAATTATTACAGGTTTTGCAAGAATAAACGGCTTTCCTATAGCGATATTTGCTAATGACTCTAATTTTTATGCTGGATCAATGTCTGCTGAAGGAGCTCAGAAAACTTCAAGATTTATAAGATTATGTGACACGTTCAGGATACCAATAGTTAGCTTAGTAGATGAACCTGGTTTTTTGATTGGCCCTGATGCAGAGAGAGCTGGAACTATACTTCATGGAACTGAGGCTGTTTTAGCAACAACTGAGTCAAAAGTTCCATGGACAACAATAATGATAAGAAAATCTTTCGGAGTTGCAGCAGCAGCTCATTACGGACCAGATGGTTATGTTCTTGCTTGGCCATCAGCAGAGTCAGGACCTCTGCCTCTGGAAGGAGGGGTTGCAGTCGCATTCAAAAAAGAAATTGCTTCTGCAAAGAATCCTGAAGCTAAAAGAAAAGAGCTAGAAGAGAAAATGGCAAAAAATCAAAGTCCTTTCCCTAGAGCTGAAGCTTTTTCAGTGCATGAGATAATCGATCCTAGGGAGACGAGGAAATATATAGCATTGTGGGCTGAGAGAATTCAAAGTCAATTGAAAGCAAGTTTAATGAATACATAAACTATCGATTTTAGGTTAACTTTGCTCAATCCTAGGATATACTTATTGAACATATTATACGGAGAGAAATAATGAAAACTTATGAACAATTTTACATTAACGGTGAATGGGTTGATCCTGTAGATGGAAAGAATATGTTCGATGTACTGAATCCATCGAATGAAGAAGTCATTGGGCAAATTGCAATGGGAAGTGCTGCTGATGTTGATAATGCTGTCCAAGCAGCATCAAAAGCTTTCAATACATTCAGCCAAACAACAGTAGAAGAAAGACTTGCTCTTCTTGGCAAAATAGTTGAAGTTTACCAGTCTAGATATGATGAAATTGCTGAAACTATTTCATCAGAAATGGGGGCTCCTTTAACGCTCTCAAAAGCTGCTCAAGCAGCTACAGGTTTGGGACATTTTGCTCAAGCTATTGAGATTCTTCAGAGTTTTGAATGGGAAGAAACTAAAGGAAAAACTGTTCTTAGAAGAGAGCCTATTGGTGTTGTGGGGATGATAACTCCATGGAATTGGCCAATTAACCAAATTTCCTGCAAAGTTGCACCTGCTCTTGCTGCTGGCTGCACTATGGTACTCAAGCCAACTGAAATGGCACCTCTAAATGCTATGATATTTGCAGAAGTGCTTCATGAGGCAGGAGTTCCTGCAGGTGTTTTTAATCTAGTAAATGGAGATGGACCGACTGTAGGTGAAGCAATGTCATCTCACCCTGGAATAGATATGATGTCATTTACTGGTTCAACTCGTGCTGGTATCGCAGTGGCGAAGGGTGCCGCAGATACTGTAAAAAGAGTTGCACAAGAGCTTGGTGGAAAATCAGCTAATATTATCTTAGATGATGCAGATTTTGAGTCTGCAATTACTGGTGGAGCTAAACATTGTTTCAATAACAGTGGTCAATCATGTAATGCACCAACTAGAATGTTAGTTCCTGAATCAAGGCATGATGAGGCAAAGGAAATTGCAAAAAGAGCAGCAGAATCAACAAAAGTTGGAGATCCTTTTGCTGAAGACACAGGTATTGGTCCTGTTGTAAGCGAAGTACAATTCAATAAAATTCAGGGTCTTATCGAGAAAGGCATTGAGGAAGGAGCTGAACTTGTAGCTGGTGGACCTGGAAAACCTGAAGGCTTAAACGCAGGTTACTTCGTGAGACCAACTGTCTTTGCTAATGTTAATAATGATATGACAATTGCTAGAGAGGAGATTTTTGGTCCAGTCTTATCAATCCTTCCTTACAAAGACGAGGAAGAAGCTGTAGAAATAGCCAATGATACGGAATATGGTCTCTATGGTTATGTATCTTCAGGAGATGTAGAGCATGCGAAAAAAATTGCAAATAGGATCAGGGCAGGAAGTATAGCTATAAACGGCGCTTCTGCAGATTTTACAACCCCTTTCGGTGGATATAAACAGTCAGGAAATGGAAGAGAATGGGGCCCTTTTGGGTTCGAAGAGTTTCTTGAAGTTAAAGCCGTCGTGGGATTTGCTAGTTAATTAATCTTAATAATAAAAGGCCACATGCGTGGCCTTTTTTATACCTGGTTGATAAGTTTTTTACCTTCCAGTAATCGGCGATAATTTTCAATAAAGAGTTCTACTGCCCTTTCGGGAGCCCTTGGTCCCCATGCAGAATCATGAGGAGTTATAAAGCAATTAGCAAGAGTCCATAAAGGAGAATCTTGAACTAAAGGCTCAGGATCTGTTGTATCAATCGCAGCACAATTAATTTCTTTTTTTATGAGAGCTTCAGCCAAGCTACTTTCATCAACTGATTCTCCTCTCCCGACATTAATAAACATTGCAGAAGATTTCATGGCTTTAAATTGATCACTTGAGAAAACCTTATGCGTTTCCTCGCTGGATGGTAAACAGTTGACTACAAAATCACTTTGTTCCAACATTTCATCAAGCTCAGATGGCTTAAATAACTTATCTAAGTTGTCAGATAAAACTGGTGTTCTTTTTGTAGCGTAAACTTTCATCCTAAATGCTTTAGCTAACCTAGCTACTTCTTGCCCAATTCCTCCAAAACCAGCAATTCCAATTGTCATATCAGTCAGTTCTCCAACTGACATCATTTGTTTCCATTTTTTTTGTTGCTGCAACTCTATATGATCATCAATAGACTTTATTGATCTAAGCATTTGAGCAAAAACATAATTGGCAATTGGAATCGCATGTATTCCTCCGCCATGAGAGAAAATTTCTGAATGCTCAATTAAACTCTGAGCTTGTGGAGATTCAATACCTGCCCAAGAACCCTGAACATATTTGCATCCATCAATTAGGTTCAAATAATTCTCAAAAAAATTTTCTGACTTTAGAGACTTAAACATTATTTCATAAGAAACTAAAGCAATATCGGGCTTACCTTCACCTTTGGTGATTTCTCCCTCAGAGTTAATTAAGATAAATTCCTCATTAGAGAAATTTTTTTCTAAGATTTCCTCAAAAGTTTCATAGGTAAATTCGCTTACACAGACTTTCATTTACTAATCTAACTCCCCTTCCTCTCGCATTTTCTTTCTTATTTTTGTTGCACTTATTTTAGTAATTTTTTCATCAAAAGTTTCCTCTTCAAAAACATAACCAACTCCCCTTCCAAAAGTAATATTGACTATGTTTGGAACCATCATAATTTCGTATTCTTTTCCTCTTTCAAATCCATCTTTCTTAAGACCTTCTGATATATTTTGACANACCTTNTCCCATTCGAAAGGNTTNTCATCNTGTCCNTCACCTCCAGAAGCTCCNTGNACNTCTCTNACNTGTATGATTACTTGNCCTGTTTTTTTTACTGCNCTTTTGAAAAGTTCTTGATGTCCNTCATGCCAAGGNTGCCATCTACCNANCATTTGNACTGTNGGTTTNTTCCANTNAAACATCTTTTTTTATCTCCTCAGCCACATCANTATGATTGTGATCATTCCACTCCGTTATGTGNTAATCAACCTTAGANGGTTTTTCAAAAAGAGCATTGGTATCCTCAAAACGACCTTCATCAATTGTATCTAGCCAAATGGTTATGTCGGCATCAAAAATTTGTCTTGTTTCCTCTGTAGGACAAACAAAATCACAAATAACGATTCGATTATGCAATGATTCNAAATCTGCTATGGATTTCATTCGTAGGCTTTGCCTNAGTCTTCCCTCTGGACTGAAATCCCAATCACCAGCCATTGTTCTTACTTTGTCTGCATTAAACCAAGCAGACTCTAGCAGAGGTTGTAATCTTTCAGATAAATAAGTTTTACCACTTCCAGGTAATCCCATAACTAGAATCTTCATATAGGTATAATCCTTTAAGAAAAGTTTAGTTTATTATGAACTTCTCCTCTGCTAAGTCCATAATCTTCCAGAGAATATTTATGCGGAATTCTTGCCTCATCTTTGCCTTTATCAAGATACTTAAACATATTTGTTTGTGTTTCTTCACAAAATTCTAAAGAGAAATTTGCATAAATATCTTTNATNAGATTCANAGGATCCTCAANCAAGTCCTCATATNCAACAGACATATATTTATNTTTGGNNAAATTAGATTTTTGGGATTCATTTTTTTCGTTTGATTTAGCCCAAAANTCTAATGTTTTTTGNCCTAATTCNTTCAAATCAATATTCTTAGNGAATCCTCNTCTTACTTGTTTTGTGAGACTGCAAATAGAAGGTAGAGTCTCAGAAGGATCTCTGCGAATGTGTANAAAACATGCNTCTGGATAAACTCCTAGTATCTCTTCTAAATTGCCTAAATGACTTGGATCCTTNAGNAACCACCTTTCAGGCTTTCCATTTTCTTCAAGAACCCTCAAGAATTTATGATGCCAAAGATAGCTTTCCCTTTTATTGGCCTCAGCAAGGTAATCTAAGTAAGTAGGCGTGTTAGCCATATAGTAGTATAGGATACTTTGCAACGAGAGAACTTTTATCAACAGACATTCTTCAGGACTAAGAGAATTTATATTGTGAATATCATCGAGCTTAGGGATGTATAGTTCTTTAAAAAAAAGAATTCCCTTTGATTTTATTATTCTCACCTTCTNTTTATAAGAGCNGTTCTTGACAAGCGGTAAAGGATTCAGCATTTCCCAAAAAAGAGGACTGCGAAATTTCTTATCTTTAGACAAAAGATTAAATAAGAAGGTTGTTCCTGAACGCGGGAGACCTATAACTATGATGGGNGGAGAAACCTTTTCTGTTNTAAGAGTTTTATACTTTCTAGAAATAAGCTNTCTATTTTTTAAATGTTGTTTNATTTGAAAATTTATTGCTNTTTCGCCNAAAAAAGTCAAATTTGCTTCATTATTGATAGAGTGTATGAGTGTTTCTAACGCCTCATCAAAAGNAACACCCTCATCNCTTAATTNGAACGAATCTGTGATTTTAGCTTTTTCCAGCATAAATCATAAAATCAATTAATTTCTCCANACACCTTGATTAACTGGCATATTCTTATTTACATCTTCATATTTTCCAGTGAAAGCAATATGTTCACCTTGAATATTATCTATGGTTGANGCTTTTCCTGAGACCAAAAGCGGCTCAAATTGTGTTTTTGATGTAAAGCTCTGAAGATATTTATAAGATTCTCTATCATTCATTGCTCCTTTAGAGGAAANNATACTAATGTTCTTAATCTTACCTTTTGAATTNATGGAATATGAGAAATTGATTTTGGTTCTACCTGATTTAACATTAGCCGGTTTTTCAAAAAATTTTGATACATAACTGGGNGTGCAAAATAAAAGCTTGCATATACTCTCGTCACCTTTCTTATCTTTTGACCACTCTTTTAACTTACATGAATTGCCNTTGCATTGCATACAAGTCTTTAAAGTTTGATTTCTAAAATCTTGGAGTTTTGTAGCAGTATCCTTATTAAGCTCCTGATTAATTGAACAAATAGGTGAGCTCGTAACTAAAGATCCAAAAAGAATCACACCCAAGAAAATTATTATCTTTTTCATAATCTAGTTCCTAGTTTTTATGCAGAATATCATTATCTTGATGAATGAGTCTAATTGTTGGCATGACNTTANTAGNATAATTAGCTTTATTGACTNGAAAGGAATTTAATCTCTTCTTCAATAGTCAACATAGCTTCCCTTTTCATAAGATTCTTTCTTGCCTTTTCTAGATTCCATTCATCAATAAAAAATAAAGTAGATGCTGATACGTAAATTAACCAAAGAGAAANTCGTGATTGATCAATAGAAAAGTTTTTTGAATAAAGATCTAGGAATCTATCTACACCCCTCTTTCCATAGTCATATTTAAGTTCCAAACTAGCTACTGCTAAATCTGAAACCGGATCACCTANCGCAGCATATTCCCAATCTAATACTCCAGAGATTTCATCCTTTGNCCAAAGTATATTCCCTGGCCAAAAATCTCCATGAAGAAGTACAGGTTTGCCTGAATAGGATGTATCGTAACCTTTTAGAATTGCTTTCAATTCTTTATTAATTCTTGCATTAGGCAAAAATTCAAAAAGATCATAAGTTGGATCAAAACGACAGGGTAAGGTAGGTAGAATTTTAGTATCAACANTATGTATGTTTTTAAGAATTCCTACCATTTTATTTAAAAAGCCAAAATTTTTAATTTTAGGGATTTCAATAGTTCCCTCTAAATAAGTCATAAGCATGAAATCTTTATCAAGAATTTCCTTTGAATGATCTANATGAATNGGTTTTGCACAAGGAACTTTTGTTTGATGAAGTTTTTCCAATAAAAGATACTCTGTTTTTATTGAGTTCTCAGCTGGTGGGCCACCTTCGGTTCTCAGAACTATTTTTTCTTCNCCCTTCNTGGNCTCTACAGCAATCAGAAATACTTCCGAGGACACTCCACCTTCTAGGATTCTTGAAGNCNTATATTTGACATGTGGAAGGAGNCCTTCCACTATTACTTTTAGTTTATGTTCTAATGGATTTATGAATTATCCTTTATTTCTTTGCGACTCGAATTAAAGCAGTCCCTAAATTAGCAACATAAAAAGGTTGGCTCTCGTCACCGAGAATCATACCGGTCAGCAGACCAGGCATATCACCAGTCAGTTCAGGAGAAAGAAGATCGGCAAAACCCTCACCATTCTCTATTCTCTCTATACCTGTCTTCATACTTTCAAAACCAATATCAGTTTGAGCATCAAATACTACCGNCACTGCTCCACTTTCCACATCAATTGATAATATTTGGTTTGATAAAGGTGATGCCACCCACAAATCACCTTCACTGCTGAGCTCCATGTTGTCTGGTGTAGGCATAATCGCCAAAGTNGTTTGATTGGAAAGAGATCCAGTGGATANATCTAGATCAAAAACCAAGACTCTATTTTTCATCATCTCAGATAGATAAAGTTTATTTTTTCCTTCATCTATGTAAAATCCATTCGCAAAGTATAGATTATCAATCACTAGTTCAGGCTTTGAAGCGAAGCCATCTTCTGAAAAAGAGAGCCTATATAAAGCTCCATCTGGANTGGCTTTATCTAATGCACCAAATAACCTCTCTTCATTTTGATTTTCAGTAGATTGAGTAAACCATAACGATCCCGTCGAGTCTTCTCTTGCCGTATTTGCTCCGTACTTATGAGCATAAATTATTTCAGTAGAGTTATTTTCTATCGATGTCTTATAAATCTTTCCATTGAAAACATCAGCAGTAATCACATGCTGCTTATCTGGCGTGAGATGGACACCATTAGGACCAGATTCAATTTTAGGGGGATTATGTTCATAACCCAATGCCTCAAAATCTCCAAACGGAGTAACATTTCCAGATTGATCAATTACAGAGAGACCATGTNTTTGATCGGCAACAATCAAGGTGCCATCGGCAAGTATTACACCATCCTCTGCTCTCGANAGTTTTCCGCCCTCAGGATACTCTACACCTTCAGAAATGCTCCATGAGACTTTGTTGGATGAATCATTCTCCAGAGAGCAAGAAATAGATAAAAAAATTGTAAAAAATATTAAAACAAAACCTTTAAAATTCATAATTTCCCTCATTTAGGGGCAATATTAACTGAATAAAAGATAAGGATGTAGTTTTTTAGTTCATTCAATCCACTGGCGGAGAGAGAGGGATTCGAACCCTCGATAGGGGGTTACCCTATACTCCCTTAGCAGGGGAGCGCTTTCAGCCACTCAGCCACCTCTCCGGGAGGATATATTCTAAAGTTATGAGTTTGATTGTCTAATGGAATCTGCAGCCTTTTCGGCAATCATGATTGTGGGTGCATTTGTATTACCACCAATTAACGTAGGCATGATTGAAGCATCTACAACTCTTAATCCGTCAATGCCATGGACTTTAAGATGTTCATCAACAACTGACATACTATCATTGCCCATCTTACACGTTCCTACTGGGTGATAAAGTGTCTCTCCNGTTTCTCTAATCCATTGATCGACTTGGTCATCGTCCTCTATATNTACATCNATGCCTGGCTTGCTTCGCTCTCCTCTGTAAGGCTTAAAAGCATCCTGCATAAAGACTCTGCATGTTTCCCTNAGTGCGTTCCTTGTATCTATCATGTCCTGTTCTTCAGATAAATAATTTGGAAACATNAGTGGATCATCATTCGGATTAGAGCTTTTTAATTCAATGTGTCCCCTGCTTTGAGGTCTGCAGATGTAGATAACTGCTGTAAATCCATGATCCTTATCTATCCCCTCTCTTCCATGCAAATCTTTTGTTTGGATTGATGTAAAGTGCAGCTGTGTGTCAGGTATATCTTTATCAGGACTAGATTTAAAGAAAGCTCCAGCACTCGTAGGAGGATATGCAGCATCTCCTTTCCCAAAAAGCAAATACTTGATTCCCGATAAACCAGTATTCAGTAAGCCTGCAGATCTATGAAGAGTTACTGGCTTAGTTGCATAAAAGGAATTTAATACTCCATAATGATCTTGAAGATTTTTACCAACTCCNTTNANTTCATGAATTACATCAATACCATGCTTTTTTAATTCCGATGCATCCCCTATGCCNCTGTTCATAAGTATCTGAGGTGAATTTATTGCTCCTGCGGATAAAATTATTTCTTTATTTGATCTACAAGTTATAGTTTGACCACTCTTGAGATACTGNACNCCAACAGCTTTTTTTCCNTCAAATATAATCTTGTTAACTTGTACATTTGTTTCAGTNGAAAGATTTTTTCTTTTAAGAGCAGGATGTAAATAAGCCCTTGCCGAACTCCATCTTCTTGGGCCGAGCTTGGTATCTTTCATTGTATGCTCGTATCTAGAAAANCCTTCTTGTTGTTTTCCATTGAAATCTTCGGTTAAAGGGAAACCNGCCTGCTCGCCTGCTTTTAAAAAAACATCTAGAAGCAAATCATCTTTTCTCGATGACTTTTTNACATTCAAAGGTCCTTCGAATCCATGATACTCCTTGTCACCCTCACCTTGAAAATTTTCGGCTTTTTTAAAGTATGGAAGAACATCCTCATAAGACCAACCATTATTTCCCAACTGCCTCCANAGGTCATAATCATGGGCATGACCTCTAATATAGACCATTGCATTTATTGAGGATGAACCGCCCCAAACCTTACCTCTTGGCCAATATAGTTTTCTGTTATTTGTAGTAGACTCAGCCTCTGTCTCAAAACCATAATTCAGCTTACTTTTTTTGGGAACTATTTGGGAGTAGCCAGAAGGCATGTGAATGAANAAATTATTATCTTTTCCACCAGCCTCGATACTNAAAACACTATCACTTGGATTTTCTGACAGTCTGTTCGCCATAACGCATCCTGCACTACCTGCACCAATAACAATATAATCAAAATTTCTTTCCATCTTTTTCTGAGGATTTTATATAAAGNTTANNACTCTATTTTAAGTTTAAAACNGAAAAAGTAGTAGAAAACTAAAATTTAATTATTGTTTTGGTCAGCATAAGAGTGATTGACNTTACTATGCTTTTGTTCATCTTCCCTAACGGCTTTAATCAAGTCTGAGAGTTTTGCATTNCGATCGAGACCGTAGTACTGGATAGCAAGAATAGGAGCTTGAAAGTTTTCTAGTTCGCCAGATTCAACCCTTTCTANGTAATCTGTATAACTTTTTACTGCCTCGTCTTCAAAGTAACCTATCATTCTATGAGCTGTTCTTGTAAAGAAGATATACATTATGAAGTAGAAAAGACCAAAAATAGCCTGAGCTNANAATACTAAGAATCTTTCAAAAAAGTTAGGCTTTGCTATTTCTATAAAAAACATTAAATGCATCCTTTCATTTTCTGCTTCGGCAAGCATTTCTCTTATGCTTGCGCCATATCCTGTTTTCATAGATCTCAAGCTCTTAAAGTGCATTAAGACGCCTGCAACCATGCCNGGAACTCCAGCAACAGTTTCAAGAACTACAGCTCTGTGGCCATATCTATCTACAAAGAATGCATCAGCGATGAATCTAAAAAACTTTGTCATAGATAACGCGAATTTATCCGATAATANACTAGGGAGAACAGATATGTACGTTTTAATATAATTCATATTTATAGTTTTCTATAAATGCGAATTATAACTATACAAATTATGATGTAAAACTTTAATTTAATTTAGTCTTTCAGCACCCTTTGAAAAAAGCAGAAGTCTAGAAGTTTTAGCATCAACTGAGATCATCCTATTAAGATATAAGTTGATCTCAGTGATTACTAAATTAACACATGATTAAAAGTCTCTTCGATACTCAANACCATATCTTCGTGGCTGACCCCAATAATCTGTAGTCATGCCAAGACTAAAGTTTGTGCCACCAATCTCAATATCTCCAGATTGACTCAACATGTTATTGACATAATCTTCATCTGTCAGGTTTGTACCCCAAAGTGATATAGANGATTGTCCATCTGCAAGATTCCAAGTTATTCTGGCATCAACAAGCTCGTAATCATCTGCGAGAGAAGAAGGTACATTTTCTAAAGTNTAATCTTCCTCATCGCGATATGANATTCCAATCGTGCTTTGAATATCCGAACCATCTTCAAGATTATAGGTGTGTATAAAACTAATATCCCAAGTGAGACGGTCATCATTGCCACCAAAAGCTGTATTGCTTATGTCTCTCTCCACTTGCTGGAAAGCNAGTGAGCCATCAGGATTAGTGATAGTGATGTTGTCTTGAATAACAAATTCATCATACTCACCTTCAAATGTAGAAACCATTGCTGTCATTACAAGCGAATCTGTTAATTGAGCAAGGATCTCCAGCTCAATACCATCCAATGATGCTTCTTGTGCATTAACTAAATCGGCAATTGGTGTTCCATTAACAATTCTACCAACAGTGACTTGTTGATTTTCATAACTAGTATTAAAAAGAGTTGCATTTACACGGAGCGTGTTGTCGAAGAATTCGCCTTTCATTCCAACCTCGTAATTATCAGATGTCTCGGGAAGGAAACGCCTCATTGCAACATCTCCATTAAAGCCTCCACTTGAGTAACCTTTACTGTAACTAGCATAAAACATTACATCTTCACTTTGTTGATAACTCAGAATAGCTCTAGGTGTTGTCTCACTGTATTCGACTGTCCTAGTACATCTATCGGACAAAGAGATTCCAAAGGCGTTAGTGGGCATACCAGGACATGCATAAAAAGGATTAAAAGTACCAGGGAAACCTATTAATGAAGCATCCTCATAAAGAGCCGATGTTCTAGTATATTCCCTTTCGTCTTCGGTATATCTTGCGCCAATGGTCAAATCTAATGTTTCTGTAAGACCATAAGTTCCCTCAAAAAATACTGCTTGGTTTTGCATATTAGTAATGCTGCCTGGGCTCTCACTACCGAGTATTTTTGTCTGTAAAGCAATGGCTGCTAAGGCAGGTGGTAAAAAAGGTGAAGGATTGACTCCTCTAAAAAGAGGTACATCTATCACAGCTTGTCCATCCTCTTCAAAAGCATATAAGCCCACAACCCATTCCAAATTTTCGGTAGAACCTGAAAGTCTAAGTTCCTGAGACCACTGCTCATGGTCCATAGTATCATCATGGATTTCTAAGAGATTAGCACCGGGCCCATTACCCATAACCCAACCNCAAGTTCCGTTGAAAGCCTCTAGCTCAGAATAATTAGTTATAGACTCTATAGTTCCAATGCTGGTCTCAAGAGTTTGGCTTAAAGTTATTGAATCTTTCTCTGCTGTTGTGTTTTCATTTGGAGAAGTATCAAGAGAAACATCTTTATTAGTTGACCTACAATTTGCCTTTAAAACATCATAAACTCCAAATATATTTGCTATAGCTCCAAGTCCACCAGAAAAAGCGCCATTCTCTGGACCNGTAAATCTACAAGAACCTAATGCNGCTCTTTCATCTTGATCAAATCTGCTAAAAGCNAGATTAGCTGAATAGTCGTCNACTTCATACTTGAGTTGCGCCCTNAATGAAGTTGTATCNTCATTACCACGATCATTGCCAGTAATTGCATTAATAATAAAACCNTCNGTCTCTTTNGTTAAGAAAGCAAATCTAAAAGCAAGGGAATCGGTAAGGGGTGTATTAAACATACCTTCGATTAGCTGATGACTATCCGATCCTGCTCCGAGTCGAATTTTGGCTTCAGTTTCTTGACTTGGAGAATTTGTGATTATNTTNATTAANCCTGCAGTAGTGTTTTTTCCGAATAAGGTGCCTTGCGGTCCTCTTAAAANTTCAACACGTTGNAGGTCATANANGTCAACTAAACCGCCTTGNGGACGAGCNGCATANACACCATCTGTGTAAAGTCCAATTTTTGGATCATGNGGTATAGCCCAATTTGCCTGACCTATGCCTCTCAAATAAATTTCNAGAACACTNCTATTGACCGATGAAGCTTGAATACTTAGGTTAGGTGCAAGCTTTTCAATATCGGTTAACTCAACAATATTCCTTATTTCAAGTTGCTCTTCATTTAAAGCACTTATCGGNATAGGTACACTCTGAGANAGCTCTGCTCTTTTTCGAGCAGTTACCACTATTTCATCAAATACTGAAACCTCTTCTTCNGCAGAGANGCTGAATGNAGAAATGGTAGTTAGCGAAAGGCTTAATAAAATAATCCTTAATTTCATATTTTCCCCCTTTTTTTTGGACTTGTATTTCCACTTTACTACCTCTAACGNGATAGAAAAAGGGATTTCCGAAATTAATTTAGCTTAGTTAAGAAGTCTTCAACATTAAGCTCTGGAATCGCCTTTTCTTTCTTGGAAGGAGTTCCTATATAAAGATAACCAATTATTTCAGAGTTCTCAGGTANTNCTAGGGCTNTAACAACATGTGGATTAAAAGCCATGTTACCAGTTCTCCATACTCCTCCATAACCTAATGAACTTATAGAAAGTAATATATTTTGGGCTGCNGCTCCAAGNGAAAGCATCTGNTCAATTTTAGGTACTTTTGGATGTTCTTTNATATCGGCAATTAAGACAATTACCATTGGCGCCCTGTAGGGTGATTTTTCAAGTTTTTCCANCATCTCCTCAGAAGGTATTTCATCAGAAGCTTTTGAAGCTTTNATAAAAGCATCAGCNAGTTTTTTCCTGCCNTCACCTCTTACCTCTAGATATCTCCATGGTCTCAACCATGCGTGATCAGGTGCGCGCAGTGCTGCTTTATAGACTTCTNTCATTTCCTGTTCAGAGGGAGCTGGTTCNTCTAAAAAAGGCCTAGAGTTTCTATGTTGTATAGCTTTTAAGATTTNCAAGNTTTTTAATNCNTTAANGGTGTTATTTTACAACAATAGCCCCATATATTAGGNACAAAAGATAATCATTAATAAACATAAACTATAATTTCACTTATGAAAGGAATCCTTCTTATCAATCTAGGTTCACCAAAGAATTTAGAGCTTGATTCAATAAAAGATTATCTGAAAGAATTTTTATCGGACGACCTTGTAATAGATTATCCAAAAATCCTTCAGCANTTTCTAGTTAATTGGATAATAGTACCGTCAAGATATAAGAAAACTAGAGAAGCTTATTCAGAAATTTGGACTGATAGTGGTTCTCCTTTAATCAATAGTTGTCTTGATCTNGGGAAAAAAGTCCATGAAAAAAGCANNATCCCTGTTGAAGTTGCTATGAGATATCAATTTCCTAGCATAAAAGAATCATTACTGAATTTAAANAACAAAGGTTGCGAAGAAATTTTTGTTGTTCCTCTTTATCCTCATTATGCAATGTCGACTACNCTNACNACAGAAAATGAAGTAAAAAGAATAAATGAAGATTCTAATTTTAGGTTANATCTAACTTTCATCGGCGCGTTTTATAAAGAAGATCAATATATTCAAAGCCTNTGNAATGTNATAAAGAATAATAGGCAAGAGGANAGTGATTTCTTACTTTTCAGNTATCACGGNATACCCAACAGACATTTAGTAAAAACAGATCCTACGAAATCTCACTGCCTCAAAGTTAAAAATTGTTGTGATTTAGATTCCGATGCGAGACCTTATTGCTACAAGGCGCAAGTCATAGAAACTTCAAATTTATGTGCAAATAAATTGGGCCTTAAAAGAAATGAATGGAGCATATCTTTCCAATCAAGAATTGGTCCAGGATGGATAGAGCCCTTTACAGACAAAGAATTAGTAAGTCTTGCGGAAAAGGGTATTGAAAGATTGGATGTTGTTTGTCCGGCATTTGTGACTGATAATTTAGAAACCCTGGAGGAAATGAATATGCAGGGTAGAGAGACCTTTTTAGAAGCTGGAGGAAAATCATTTAATTACATACCTTGTCTGAATATAGAAGAATCATGGGTGGATTTCTTAGTATCAGCAGCAAAAAGATAAAAGGGACCCAAAAAAAGCTTCTGAGTCCCTTTCTTAATCAACCTTTTGGGGAGGGGTTTGATTAATCTACTAATATTTAAAGTCTGTAGTAGATTCCGACTTGGTAAAAATGAATACGCTGCGCTCTGTATTCAATCTGGGCGCTTAAGCATTATTTTGGGGTTAAAAATAATGCTATAAGCTGCACTACTACTTAAACTAAAATCTTCTAGTAAACGACAACCTCGCATTTGTATCCTCACCAACAGATGCTTGATGCGTGCTGTGTGAATGTGGGAAATAAAGTTCATCGTTTATGTTTTCAATATTAAGCCTTATTGAAAAGTCTTCAGAGACGTCATAGAAAAGAGCAAAATCTACTCTGGTATAATCAGGTAATACTAGACCAGGCTTATTATTGCTTATATTCGATTCACCTTGTCTTGTGACACCGAGACCGTAACCAAAGTTGTCATTGACTTTGTATGTAGTCCATAAAGACATAGTGTTTTCAGGAATCTCTCTTGGCTCTCCTCCAGAGCTTGTTTCACCATCCATATCGCTATAACCAAAGTGGAGGTACAGTTGATCACTTACTTGCCCTTTTACTTCTATCTCTATTCCATCAACTTGCAGACCGACAATCTCTGCACCCTCACCAGATTCATCTCTAGTTGCTATGGTTTGCTCGCTGTCAAAGTAACTGGCCCTAAAGCTTAAATCAGGAGTTATATCCCAGTTGATACCTACTTCAGAGCTTTCATAAACATCGGGATCAAGAGCTGCAGCACTAGCAGTAAGTTTTTTATACTGCTCACCAGATCTAGGCAAGAAACTCTCACTGTAGCTTAAATATAAAGAAACATTATCTTGAGGTTTAAATATAATTCCAGCTCTTGGCGAAAATTCTTCATCTTCTCTTGATTGAGCTGATCCAGCCTTAATATCGTTGACGGTTATGTCAAACTGATCCAAGCGACCACCAAGAAGAACTACTAAATTATCTGTCAGATCAATTTGATCTTGAATGTAAACAGAAGTCACCTCTAT
>PAOE01000051.1 GCA_002707915.1 Gammaproteobacteria bacterium | reverse complement strand
GGAAGACAACATGTTCCTATATTTATCTTAGAGGATATGGTTGGGCACAAACTTGGTGAGTTTGTTCTTACTAGGACTTTTAAAATGCATTCCGGAGATAGAAAGTAAGATGAGTCAAGCAACAGCAAAACTTAGAAGTGCAAGAGTTTCCAGCCAAAAGGCTAGGCTGGTAGCTAATCAGATAAGAGGCAAACATATAGAAGAAGCTCTCGGCATTCTTACCTTTGCTCCTCAAAAATCGGCACACATAATTAAAAAAATCTTAGAATCAGCAATTGCAAATGCTGAACACAATCAGGGATTGGATGTTGATTCCTTATTTGTTTCTATGATCGCAGTAGATGAAAGTTTCACAATGAAAAGAGTCAGGGCTAGAGCTAGAGGTAGGGCTGATAGATATTTTAAGAGAAGTTGCAACATAGCACTTACTTTGGAGGAAAAAGAAAAATAATGGGACAGAAAGTACACCCTACAGGTTTTAGGTTAGGTATAACTACAAAGCACACTTCTAATTGGTATGCTGAGAAATCTCAATACACAGAAAATCTTCTTAAAGATATAGAAGTAAGGGAGCACCTTACTAAGAAGCTTGCACATGCTTCCGTAAGCAGAATAGATATAGAAAGGACAGCTGACAACGCAAGAGTTCTTATCCACACAGCAAGACCTGGAATAGTAATTGGTAAGAAGGGTGAAGACATTGACAAAATGAGGGAGGATATAACCCAAAGAATGGGCATACCAGTAACCCTCAGCATACAAGAAATCAGAAAGCCTGACTTAGATGCAAAATTGTTAGCGGAGAGCGTCGCACAGCAACTTGAACGACGTGTCATGTTTAGAAGAGCCATGAAGAGAGCGGTACAAAATGCTATGAGACAAGGAGCTGAAGGCGTAAAGATAAGAGTTGCAGGAAGATTGGGTGGCGCTGAAATAGCGAGAGCTGAAATTCAAAAAGAAGGGAGAGTGCCTCTTCATACTCTCAGAGCTGATGTAGATTATGGATTGGCTGAAGCAAATACCACATATGGAGTAATAGGAGTTAAGGCTTGGGTTTTTAGGGGTGAAGTGCTTGATACCCAAAATAAGGACTCAGAGTAAAAGATAATAACAATGTTTCAACCAAAAAGAACAAAATACAGAAAACAGCAAAAAGGAAGGAATAAGGGAAATTCTCAAAGAGGTTCTACCCTCAGCTTTGGTACATTCGGTCTAAAAGCTACAGAGAGGGGTCAGTTAACTTCAAGACAGATTGAGGCTGCACGAAGAGCTATGACTCGTCATGTAAAAAGAGGGGCAAAGATTTGGATTAGAGTGTTTCCTGATAAACCCATAACAAAAAAGCCACTTGAAGTCAGGCAAGGAAAAGGAAAGGGTAATGTTGAGTATTGGGTATGCCCCATAAAGCCTGGAAAGATTTTATATGAGATGGAAGGAGTAGATGAAGATTTAGCCAAAGAAGCCTTTAAATTGGCTTCAGCGAAAATGCCAATATCTACAACTTTTATAAGGAGAGTTTAATGGCTAAAGAAAGTTTGTTAGATAGATTAAGAAGTAAGCCTACTGAAGCTCCTGATGAGGAAGGAAAGCTAAGAAAAGAACTTATGGAACTTCGCATACAGCATTCTTCAGGGCAGCTTAAGGAAACACATAAGATTAGAGAGATTAGAAGGTCTATCGCCCAACTTAAGACTTTAGATAACGAGAAAAAACTACCAGAGAAAGATGACGGATAAAAGAACAAGAACAGAAACAGGAAGAGTTATCAGCTCCTCTAGAGACAAGACCATAACAGTTCTTGTTGAGAGAAAAGTTAAACATCCTATATATAAAAAAATAATGCGAAGATCTACCAAGCTGCAAGCTCATGATCAAGATAATTCCTGTGCAGATGGCGATTTAGTAACAATACAAGAGTGCAGGCCTATCTCTAAAACCAAATCTTGGAGCCTGTTGAGAGTAGAACAAAAAATACAACAAGTATAAAAATGATACAAGAGCAAAGTTATTTAGAGGTTGCAGATAACAGTGGTGCAAGGAAGCTGATGTGCATCAGGGTGCTCGGTGGCTCTAAAAAAAGGTTTGCCAAAGTAGGAGATGTAATAAAAGTTTCAGTCAAAGAAGCTATACCTACAGGACGAGTCAAGAAAGGTGAAGTGGTTGACGCTGTAATAGTAAGGACTAAAAATAAATTAAGAAGATCAGATGGCTCTGCAATAAGGTTCGATGATAATGCCGCAGTATTGATAAATGCTCAGAAGCAACCAATTGGAACAAGAGTATTTGGTCCAGTCTCTAGAGAACTCAGAAGTGAAGAGTTCATGAGAATAGTTTCATTGGCGCCGGAGGTTCTGTAATTATGAAAAAAATAAAGACAGGTGATCAGGTTATTGTGATATCAGGTAAAGATAAAGGTAAACAAGGTTCCGTTACAAAGATTCTTTCTAATGGAAGATGTTATGTATCTGGTGTTCAGATGGTAAAAAGACATACAAAGCCTAACCCAAATGCCGGTGTAGCTGGTGGCATCGTTGAAAAAGAGTCTTCAATAGATATATCCAACATTGCCATATTTAATCCTACTACAAAAAAAGCAGACAGAGTTTCAATTCAGTCAAAAGAAGATGGATCAAAAATTAGAGTTTTTAAATCTTCAGGTAAAGAAATATAAGTATGGTCACACTTAAAGAATATTACAAGTCTAGCGTTGTTCCCGAGTTAAAAGAGAAACTAGGGTTGGACTCTGTCATGGCTGTNCCCAAAGTTACNAAAATAACAATNAANATGGGGGTTGGTGAGGCTCTAAATGATAAGAAGGTCTTAGAAAGTGCTGTTGAAGACATGACACTTATCGCAGGCCAAAAGCCTTTAGTGACTAAAGCAAGGAAGTCTGTTGCTAATTTCAAGATACGTGATGGTATGCCTATTGGATGTAAGGTCACGTTAAGAGGTGACAGAATGTATGAGTTCTTACAAAGGCTTCTTAGTATAGCAATACCTAGAGAGCGTGACTTTAGAGGACTCGACACAAAGTCATTTGATGGAAGAGGCAATTATTCCATGGGAATCAAGGAACACATTATATTCCCCGAGATTGATTACGATAAAGTTGACAAAATTAGAGGTATGGATGTTTGTATATCAACTTCTGCAAGTGATGATGAGTCAGGAGAAGAATTACTGAGAGCATTAAAGTTCCCTTTTAAAAATTAGAGGATATAGAAATATGGCAAAGGCATCAATGAAAGCTAGAGAAGAGAGAAGAAGAAGGACTGTCCTAAAATATGCTGTGAAAAGAGCAGAATTAAAGGAAATTATTCGTAGTCCCAAGTTCTCTCAAGAAGAAAAGGAAGCTGCACAAATTAAATTACAGAAACTTCCGAGGGACGCCAGTCCAGTCCGCATGCAAAGAAGATGCGCTATTACAGGAAGACCTCACGCTGTATATAGAAAATTTGGTCTAGCTAGAAATAAATTAAGAGAATTGGCCATGAAAGGTGATATTCCGGGATTAGTTAAATCAAGCTGGTAAAAATATGAGTATTCAAGATCCTATAGCCAATATGTTCTCGAGCATCAATAATGCTCAAGCAAGAAACAAAGAGGTGGTCATAGTACCTTCTTCAACTAAAAAGCTTGCTCTCTTAGAGATGTTAAAGAAAGAAGGGTACATTCATTCTTTTGTCGCTTCTGATGATACTAAGCCTCATATAGAAATTAAGCTCAAATATTTTGAAGGAACGCCAGTAATCAAAGAACTAAAGAGAATCAGCAAGCCAGGTTTAAGACAGTATTCTAATTACAAAGATTTACCTGAAATAAATGGTGGATTGGGAATTGCAATTATTTCAACAAACAAAGGTTTGATGACAGATCAACAAGCAAGAGAAGAAAAGCTCGGCGGTGAGCTTATCTGCTCAGTATTTTAATCAATAAAGAAATGGCTAGAACATCATTAAAAGCGATAGAAATTCCAGAAGGAGTTACTCTTGAAAACAATCAAGGAATTTTATCTTTCACAGGGAAATTAGGAAATATGACGTTGGAAATCCATGGAGATGTAGATATCAATCAGGAAGAAAACTCAATTAGTTTTAGTCCTAACAAGGACACTAAGGAATCTCTGGCTATTACTGGAACTATGCGAGCTTTGACTGCAAATTATATGAAGGGAGTCGTTGAAGGTTTTGAGAAAAAGCTTGAAATAAATGGTGTTGGCTACAGGGCTAATCTTGAGGGAAATTCAATTAACTTAAGTTTGGGGTTTTCTCATCCAATTAAGCATGAACTTCCTGAAGGAGTAACGGCTGAACTCCCTAGTAATACTGAAATCATTCTCAAGTCTATGGATAAACAGCTTGTCGGACAAGTTGCTGCAGAAATTAGAGACTATAGACCACCAGAACCTTACAAAGGTAAAGGTATTAAATATGCCGATGAAAGAATAATAAGAAAAGAATCTAAGAAAGCATAAAATGGCTACTAAAAACGTTAAAAGACAAAAAAGAGCTACTAAAACTAGATCTAGGATAGAGTTATCTGAAAATAACAGACTTACTGTTTTCAGATCCAATTCTCACATTTACGCACAAATTTCTAATCATGATGGTTCCAAGGTTATTGCATCTGCATCTACCTTAGATGCCTCTCTTAAAGGAGACAATAACGGAAATATAGAGGCAGCCACTAAAGTTGGAAAGTTAATTGCTGAAAGGGCAATAGAAAAAGGGATAAATCAAGTAGCTTTCGATAGATCTGGTTATAAATATCACGGGCGAGTCAAGGCACTTGCTGAGTCAGCGCGAGAAGCTGGGCTCACATTTTAGGAAAGAATATGGAAAATGTAGTTGTTAGTGAAAATCTTGGCTCAGAAGTTTTAGAAGAAAAGTTAGTTCAAGTAAATCGTGTAGCAAAAGTTGTCAAAGGTGGAAGGATATTCGGATTTACCGCAGTTACGGTTGTTGGTGATGGAAACGGTAAAATTGGATTTGGAAGAGGTAAGGCTAGAGAAGTACCTATAGCGATTCAAAAAGCCCTAGACCATGCAAGAAGAAATATGGTTAGTATCGAACTTAAGGGAGATACAATTCAATATCCTATCAAAACCAAATATGGTGCTTCAGTGGTCTATATGAAACCAGCCGCACCAGGTACAGGAATTATTGCCGGGGGAGCGATGAGGGCTGTTTTGGAATTGGCAGGTGTTAAGGATGTTTTAGCAAAATGTTATGGCTCTACAACTCCCGTTAACGTGGTTAGAGCGACTTTGAAGGCTTTAAGAGAAATGGAATCACCGGCTAGAGTAGCCAAAAGACTTGGTAAGGGTTAAAAATGGCAGATTCAAAAATTACAATAAAGCTAAAGAAAAGCTTAATAGGTTCTAAGGATTATCAGAGACAATCTGTCAGAGGCCTAGGTCTTTCCAAATTAGGTCAGGTTGTAACCGTTAAAGACACTCCAGAAAATAGAGGAATGATCAAAAAAGCCATTCATTTATTGGAAGTAAGTTAAAGGTATTAAAATGAAACTTAATGAATTAAAACCAAACCCTAATAGAGTTAAGGCTAGTAAGCGCATAGGAAGGGGGCCTGGTAGTGGTTTCGGTAAAACAAGTGGCAAAGGACACAAAGGGTTAAAATCGCGTTCAGGTGGAAGAGTGAGAATAGGATTTGAAGGTGGCCAAATGCCCCTTCAAAAAAGAGTTCCCAAGTTTGGTTTTTCATCCAGAAAGAATAGATTTACTGAACAAATAAGACTTAGCACTCTTGTTAACTCGGGAATTACAGAAATTTCAATTTCAAGTCTAATTGAAGCCGACCTTATCAAGAATTCTACTAAACAAGTAAAAGTTTTTTTAGATACAGATAACTGTACCAAAATGAACTTGAAAGGCATTAGGACAACTGGATCAGTTAAGAAACTTATAGAGGAATCAGGAGGTACGGTAGAAGCTTAATTATGGCAGTTAATCCCTCAGCATTAGGACAAAACAAAGGGCTCTCAGAACTTTGGAGAAGACTCAGGTTTGTCTTTATGGCAATAATAATTTACAGAATTGGTACTCACATACCTATTCCTGGAATTGACCCTGATAAATTGGCAAATATCTTCCAACAAAACCAAGGTACCCTGCTAGATTTATTTAATATGTTTTCGGGTGGTGCTCTAGAACGCATGAGCATCATGGCGCTCAACATAATGCCATACATTACTGCATCCATCATCATGAGTCTCCTAGAAGGAACTACACCTTCTTTGAAAAAGAGGTTCAGGGAGGAAGGCGAAGAAGGAAGGAGGCTAAGAACATCATATGTAAGATACGGAACTGTTGTCCTTGCCCTCATTCAAGCAAGCGGACTGGCTTTAGGACTTCAAAATCAAGGACTCGCACTAGATCCGGGTGTGATGTTTCAGATTATAGCCGTAACCTCTCTTGTTTCTGGAACAGTTTTCTTGATGTGGTTGGGTGAACTAGTAACTGAAAAAGGAATAGGTAATGGAATCTCAATAATTATTTTTTCTAGTATCGTTGCAGGTCTACCTAGGGCGGTTGGTCAAGCTTTTGAGGGCGCAAGGCAAGGTGATATTAACCTTGTTATGCTTCTATCAATAGCGCTTGTTGCTGTTGCTGCAATAGCTTTCATCGTATGGATAGAAAGGGGTCAAAGAAGAATCACAGTAAACTATGCGAAAAGACAGCAAGGTAGAAAGATGGTTCAAGGTCAGGCTTCTTATCTGCCTATGAAAATAAATCAAGCTGGTGTAATTCCAGCTATTTTTGCTAGTAGTTTGCTTTTATTCCCAGCATCTGCNTCNACTTGGTTTGGTCAAGGAGAGGGTTTTGAGTGGTTACAAGAAATAGCTTTAGCTCTTGGGCCTGGACAACCTTTNTACGTTATCCTTTTCTCTGTCTTNATAGCCTTNTTTTGTTTCTTNTATACTGCNCTGCAGTTTGATCCAAAAGAAATCTCAGAAAATTTGAGAAGATCAGGTGCTTANATGCCCGGTATNAGACCNGGAGATCAAACAGCTGATTACATTGATGGAGTAATGACGCGCTTAACAGTATGGGGTTCTGGTTANTTAATTTTAGTATGTTTGATGCCNCAATTCCTGATTGTTTCTGCCAATGTGCCTTTNTACCTNGGAGGTACNTCNTTATTGATTGCAGTTGTAGTNGTAATGGATTTTATGGCTCAAGTTCANTCACANTTGATGTCTCANCAATATGAATCATTATTAAAAAAAGCCAANTTAAAAGGATATGGCGGTAACCCATTAGGCGGTAGATAAAATGAAAGTAAGAGCNTCTGTAAAGAAAATTTGTAGAAATTGTAAGATCGTAAAAAGAAAAGGAACACTCTTTGTTATTTGTNCTACTGAACCAAGACATAAACAAAGACAAGGTTAAAGGAGATTAAAATGGCTCGTGTAGCAGGTATAAATATTCCAGATAATAAACATGCAGAGATTTCTCTGACCTATGTTTATGGAATTGGTAAAACTAGAGCNAAAGACATATGTACTATTATCGGTGTAGATCCCTCTACGAAAATTGCTGATTTATCAGAAGATCAGTTAGAAAAAGTAAGAACAGAGGTAGGAAAATATATAGTTGAAGGNGATCTAAGAAGGGAAGTCGCAACAAATATNAAAAGATTGCAAGATTTGGGCACTAACCGAGGTATAAGACACAGGAGACATCTACCTGTTAGAGGTCAAAAAACAAAGAATAATGCAAGAACTAGAAAAGGTCCTAAGCGTCCTATAAGAAGATAAAGCTATGGCAACAAAGAAAAATACAAAGAAAAGAATAAGCGAGGGCATAGCCCACATTCATGCTTCTTTCAACAACACCCTTATCAGTATTACTGATAAACAGGGCAATGCAATCGCTCAATCTAGTTCAGGAGCACAAGGTTTCAGAGGTTCNAGAAAAAGTACACCTTTTGCAGCACAAAGAGCTGCAGAGGCTGTTGGAGATAAAGTTAAAATGGTAGGTATCGAAAGTCTTGAGATTCAAGTCAGAGGTCCAGGTTCTGGAAGAGAATCTGCAATTCGAGGTCTAAATTCGAAAGGATTTAAAATTACAAAGATAACTGATGTAACACCCATTCCNCATAATGGATGTAGACCACCTAAGAGGAGGAGAGTTTAATGGCTAGATATATTGGCCCAAAATGTAAATTATCCAGAAGAGAAGGTAGAGATCTTCTTTTGAAGAGTGGAATTAGATCTCATGACTCTAAGTGTAAGTCTGAGACNGTACCCGGCCAACATGGCAGAACTAGACGNCCAAGAATTTCTGATTATGGAGTCCAATTAAGAGAGAAACAGAAGGTNAGGAGAATNTACGGAGTCATGGAAAAGCAGTTTAAAACTTACTATAAACATGCAGCAAGGATGAAAGGAGTTACTGGAGANAATCTTCTACAAATCCTAGAAAGTAGATTAGATAATGTTGTATACAGAATGGGCTTCGCTTCTACAAGATCTGAAGCAAGACAACTTGTCAGCCATAAGGCAGTTTTAGTTAACAATAAAAAGGTGAATATACCTAGTTATAAAATAAACCCTGGAGATGAGATTTCCATCTCTGAAAAAGCTCAAAGCCAGAGCAGAATACAACAAGCTTTAGACTTTTCAAAAAATAGAGAAGAATGTGAATGGATTGATGTAAATACATCAAGCTTCTCAGGAACATTCAAAAACGTACCTGATAGAGCATCTTTAGATACCGATATAAATGAAAATCTAATCATTGAGCTTTATTCAAAATAAAAGAGGAAAAATATGACAGATAATTACGATATTATTAAAGATTTTTTAACACCAACTGAGATANTTGTAGAAGAGTCAGGTCCCACAAGATCCAAAATAGTTTTAGAACCTCTCGAACAGGGTTTNGGGCATACACTTGGCAATGCTTTGAGAAGAATTATTCTTTCATCAATGCCGGGTACAGCTGTTTCTGAAGTAAAAATTGAGGGTGTTCTTCATGAATATAGCACAATAGAAGGTGTGCAAGAGGATGTCATAGATATCTTGTTAAACCTCAAAGATCTTTCTGTGAGATTAACTGAAGTTGAAGATGCTGAATTAACNCTTTCTAAATCAGGAAGTGGAGCTGTCACAGCAGCTGACATNGAAATACCAAATGGTGTAGAGATTGTCAATCCAGACCATCACTTGGCTACATTAAATGATGAAGGCTCGATTAATATGACGATGAAAGTCACAAGAGGTAGAGGGTTTATCCCTGTTAAACCTTTGGGTGAAGATGAAGGTCAAGAAACAGGTTTATTGAGATTGGATGCTACATACTCTCCTATACGTCGTGTAAGTTATCAAGTTGACAATGCAAGGGTTGAGCAGCGGACTAATTTGGATAGATTGACAGTTGATATTGATACTGATGGAACATTAGAAGCAGAAGAGATATTAAGAATCTCAGCAACGATTCTTCAACATCAATTGTCTGCTTTTGCTGAATTGGGCAGACTTGAGGAAGTCATAGAAGAGAAAGAAGAAGCAAAAATAGATCCCATAATGTTGAGGCCTGTCGATGAATTAGAGCTTACAGTCAGATCTGCAAATTGTTTAAAAGCAGAAAATATTCATTACATTGGTGATCTTGTCACAAGAATGGAATCTGACCTTCTAAGGACTCCTAACTTAGGTAAAAAATCCCTCAATGAAATAAAAGAAGTTCTCCTCTCAAGGGGACTTTCATTGGGATTAATTTTGGATAACTGGCCGCCAGAAAGTAATTAATAATTAATATGAGACACAGAAAATCGGGTAGAAAGCTCAACAGAAATAGTCCTCAAAGGAATGCTTTAAAAAAGAGCTTAGCTATTTCTATCATTGAGCATGAATCAGTGAAAACTACTTTGGCTAAAGCAAAGGAAATAAGGAGTTTTTTGGAACCTCTGGTCACCTTAGCAAAAGAAAATACTGTCGCAAATCAAAGACTTGCGTATTCAAGACTACAATCGAAAGAAGCAGTCGCAAAACTTTTTGATGAACTTGGTCCTAGATACAAAAATCGACCGGGTGGGTATTTGAGAGTTATAAAGAGAGGCTTGAGACAGGGCGATAAAGCTCCTGCTGCTCAAATTGAATTTGTTACAGAAGAGGGTGCTGTTGAAGGTGAAGGGGAAACAGAAACACCTGTAGAGGAAACTGCTTAGCTTCTCAACTCTTTTTTTAGATGTTTACCTGTATGTGACTTTTTAATCTTTGTAAGTTCTTCAGGAGTACCTACAGCAATTATCTCTCCCCCATCTGAACCTCCCTCAGGACCTAAATCTATTACCCAGTCACTAGTTTTGATAACATCCATGTTGTGTTCAATCACAACAACAGTATTTCCATTATCCCGTAATCTCTTTAAAACCCTTAATAGGAGTTCTACGTCATACATATGCAGACCAGTTGTTGGCTCATCAAGTATATATAAAGTGTGATTTGATGCACTTTTTGAGAGCTCTTTCGCTAGTTTTACCCGTTGTGCTTCACCTCCCGATAAAGTTGTAGCCTGTTGTCCAAGTTTTACATACCCCAGACCAACATCCATTAAAGTCTCGAGTTTTCTTTTTATTGAAGGTATTGAGTCAAAAAACATGAGAGAGTCCTCAACAGTCATATTTAAAACCTCATATATATTTTTGCCCTTATATTTGATATCTAATGTTTCTCTGTTGTATCTGTGTCCGTCACAAACATCACACTTAACATATACGTCAGGGAGAAAGTGCATTTCAACTTTAATTACTCCATCGCCTTGACAGGCTTCACACCTACCTCCTTTTACATTGAATGAAAATCTTCCTATTTTGTAGCCTCTTGATCTTGCTTCTTGAGTTCCAGCAAATAATTCTCTTAGGGGAGTAAATAGACCGGTATAGGTAGCAGGATTTGATCTCGGAGTTCTTCCTATTGGACTTTGACTAATCTCTATAATTTTATCGATATCATTCAAACCAGATAGCTTTTTGAAGGGTTTTGTATCTCTTTTTTCAGCTTTAGAAATTTCATTTGATATAGCTGGCAGCAGGGTTTGATTAATAAGGGTTGATTTGCCAGATCCAGAAACTCCACTTATACATACAAACAAATCTAAAGGAAGTTCAAGGTTAACTGATTTAAGATTATGACCTGACGCTCCATTAAGCTTTATTAATCTTTCTTTATTAAATTTAACCCTTTTTTTGGGAATTTCTATTTTTCTTTTTCCAGAAAGGTACTGTCCAGTTATTGAATCCTCAGATTTAGATATTTGAGCAGCAGTACCCTCAGCACAAATTTTGCCTCCATGCACTCCTGCTCCTGGACCTATATCTATAACATGGTCTGACAAGAGCATAGTTTCATGGTCATGCTCTACAACAATCACTGTATTTCCTAGATCTCTTAATTTTTTTAGAGTTTTAAGAAGTTTTTCATTATCTCTTTGGTGGAGACCTATTGATGGTTCATCAAGGATATATGTTACACCAACTAATCCGGCCCCGATCTGACTTGCCAGTCTTATTCTTTGTGCTTCGCCACCACTTAAACTTTCTGCACTTCTGTCTAAAGTTAAATAATTTAATCCCACATCAATCAANAATTCCAATCTCTCATTTACCTCTTTAGTAATTCTTTCCGCAATTTCTCTTTTTGATCCTNTCANATTCAANTTAGAGAAGAAATTAAAGGCNTGTTCGATAGTATAAGAAGTAATTGTTGGTAAATTTATATCTTCTATNAACACNTTTCTTGCCTCTTTCCTNAGCCTAGTACCNGAACAAGCTTTNCAAGANGATAAAGAAATAAGCTTAGACAAATTATCCCTGCTCCAGCTTGAGTCTGTTTCTTTATACCTTCTGTCGATGTTATTAATAACACCTTCAAAGGGAAAAATTCTCTCCACAAGACTCCCTCTCTTATTTCTCCAGCTAAAATCAACTGGTATTTCTTTAGTACCATTCATTAGGATATCTTTAACTTCTTGAGAAAGGTTTTCATATGGTTCATCCAATGAGAATTTAAATTCTCTTGATAAACATTTAATTAAATGGAAGTGATATCTGTGGCTTACATCCCATCCCACTATTGCTCCTTCCTTTAAACTTGCAGATGGTTCATGAATTACTTTTGCAATATCCACGTATTGCTTAACACCCAGTCCTTCGCAGTCAGAACAAGCACCAGCAGGATTGTTGAAAGTGAATAGACGTGGCTCCAATTCAGGAATACTATATCCACATTCACTACAGGCCATTTTTGAGCTGTAAGTGATATCCTCTGATTTATCAATGAGAGAGATTATTAGGTTACCGTCTCCAAGAACTAAAGCATTCTCTACTGACTCAGCTAGTCGTAGTTTAAAATTCTCATCTGCTTGTGATGGTAAAACAAGTCTATCTACAACAGCTTCAATAGAGTGTTTTTTATTTTTGTTAAGCTTAGGTTTATCATCAACATCCACTGTTAGACCATTAACTCTCATTCGAACATAACCTTGTAACTTCAGCTCTTCGAAGATATGCAGATGTTCGCCTTTTTGATCCTTTATCAAAGGAGCAAGAATCATTAATTTAGTATTCTCAGGTAGTTCCAATATCTTGTCACAAATCTGATTTGAGGTTTGACCTTCGAGTGAAATATTATGTTCCGGACAAATAGGGGTACCTGCACGTGCGAACAGCAGTCTGAGATAATCATAAATCTCAGTTACCGTTCCAACAGTTGATCTTGGATTATGAGATGTAGTTTTTTGCTCAATAGATATAGCAGGAGACAAGCCTTCTATATGATCAATATCAGGTTTTTCCATCATTGAAAGAAATTGCCTAGCGTAAGCTGATAATGACTCAACATACCTTCTCTGACCTTCAGCATATAGTGTGTCAAAGGCAAGGCTTGATTTGCCTGATCCGGATAGACCAGTTATGACAACAAGATTATCCCTTGGGATATCTATATCAATATTTTTTAGGTTATGCTGGCGTGCACCCCTTACCTTTATGTGTTTCATTAAATAATTTAATGTTTTGGAACTTAACTACAGAAAAGAGATTATAATCGGTGTTGCGAATATTAACTAAACTAAAATTTATATGGCAAGAAGTGGAATAAATAAAGTTATCCTAGTAGGAAATTTAGGACAAGATCCTGAGGTAAGATTTACAGCCGGCGGAGCAGCGGTTACAACTCTTAGTTTGGCAACTTCTGAATCTTGGAAAGATAAAGAATCAGGGCAAGATCAAGAAAAAACAGAATGGCACCGAGTGGTACTTTGGAATAGATTAGCTGAGAATGCTGGGGAATATTTAAAAAAAGGTTCAAAGGTTTACATAGAAGGACAACTGCAAACACGAAAATGGGAGCAAGACGGGCAAACCCGTTATACAACTGAGGTAATTGGCAGAGATATGCAATTTCTGGATAGTAGAGCANGCTCCTCAGCAAGTAATAACTATGAAGACATGAATCAGGATGTGAGTAATGGTGCTATGCCTGAAAGCGGTATTACTGACGACGATATACCTTTTTAAACCTTTTCGAAAATTAAAGTTGCGTTTGTTCCGCCAAAACCAAAGCTATTACTTAGTATCTTATTGACTTCTTTTTTTGTATTTTCTCGCACAATTGGAAAATCAGCCGCGCCTTCATCAAGATTTTCTATATTAGCAGAACCAACTACAAAACCCTCTTTCATCATTATCAGGCTAAAAATTGATTCGTGAACTCCTGCAGCCCCTAAGGAATGTCCAGAAAGGGATTTAGTTGAACTTATCATAGGAAGATCTTCTCCAAAAACTGAATATATTGCATTCAATTCAGTTATATCTCCTGCAGGAGTGCTTGTTCCATGAGCATTTATATAATCAACTTTGTTGCCCTTGGTCATTTCTAAGGCTATTTCCATACATCTTTTCCCTCCCTCACCAGAAGGACTCACCATATCTTCTCCATCAGATGTAGCCCCATATCCAGTCAATTCTGCATAAATTCTTGCACCTCTTTTGATGGCGTGTTCTTTTTCTTCAAGAATTAATGTACCTCCTCCGCCAGCTATAACAAAACCATCTCTATCTTTATCGTATGCCCTAGAAGCTACTTCTGGAGTTTCATTATATTTAGTAGACAAGGCTCCCATAGCATCAAATAAACTTGTCATACCCCAATGTTCAGCTTCTCCTCCTCCAGCAATGACAATATCTTGTTTACCCAATTGAATTTGCTCCATACCTGAACCAATACAATGCGCGCTGGTAGCGCAGGCTGATGAAATTGAATAATTGATACCTTTAACACCAAAAGAGGTTGCTAAGCAGGCAGAAACAGTACTGCCCATAGCCTTTGTAACTCTGTAAGGACCAATTCTTTTTAGTCCCTTAGATCTTAATATATCTGCAGAGTCAATTTGATCTTCAGAAGATGCTCCACCCGAACCCATTATGAGACCAGTTCTGACACTTGATAACTCAGCTTCANTTAGTTCTGCATCATGNATNGCTTGTTCAGTACTTAAATAAGCNTAAGCGGCAGCATCACCCATGAATCTATANAGCTTTCTATCAATGAGCNCTTTCATTTCAAGATCTTTTACNGATCCNGAAACCTGACTTCNTAAACCGAGTTCAGCATTTATNTGATTTTTNGTTATACCNGATTTTAAATTTTCTANAGANTNNGTAACTTCAGAAATATTATTTCCTAAGCTGGAAACTATTCCCATTCCTGTTANTACAACCTCGCGCATCTTAGAAATTTGAAGTATCTTGGAAAAGACCTACNTTGAGGCCNTTGGCACTGTANATCTCTCTTCCATCNACAAGCATAGAGCCTTCACCAATACCTACAGTTAANTCTAAATTNAGAATTCGTTTCATNTCGATTTTTAGNGTNACAAGTTTTGCTGTCGGTAGAACTTGACCAAAGAATTTAACTTCAGAGGATCCCAAGGCTCTTCCTTTTCCTGGATTGCCAAGCCAGCACAAATAAAACCCTACCAATTGCCACATAGCATCCAAGCCAAGACAACCTGGCATAACAGGATCACCTTTGAAATGACAATCAAAAAACCATAAGTCAGGATTTATATCTAATTCTGCAACTATCTCTCCTTTAGAAAACTTACCGCCATCCTTGTTTATCTTTGTTATTCGATCAAACATGAGCATGTTGGGTGAAGGAAGACGGCCATTCGTTGTGCCAAATAAATTACCTTCTGCACAATCTAAAATTTCTGCTTTGTTGTAACTATTTTTTGGTGAAAAAGACATTTGTTTCTCTGTAGATAACTCATGATACATGAAAACAACTTATAAAAAATCAAGTTAATCTTGAATCTAAATTTATGACAATATCTTTAAGAGCTTCCTTGTAAGGACTTTCAGGTAGTATTTCTAATGATTTAAGACAGTTTGTGGAGTAAAAGGTAAAGGTTTCTTTAATCTGAGAATTTATATTTTTTTTGACTAGATAATCTAGCATTTGAGGAAATTTTTTAAGGTCACCTTCTTGGAGCAAAGAAATCATTGCAGATTTATCTTTAGAATTAGCCGACTTCATGGCCATTATGACGGGTAATGTAAATTTTCCTTCTTGGAAATCTTTTCCATTTTTCTTACCAGTTAATTCCTCATCACCAAAATAATCTAGAATGTCATCTTGAACTTGGTAGGCTATACCCAAAGAGGTTGCAAACTCNCTTAAACAGAGAAGGGTATTGCTTTCACAGGAGGCAAGGATTCCAGATGTAAGTACAGCTGCCTTGAATAGTTCAGCTGTTTTTCTATCAACTATATTGAAATAGTCTTTTTCAAGCAAATCTTGAGATTTAAGTGAAAGTTGCAGTACTTCTCCTTCAGAAATTCTGTTTGTAGAGTCAGCAAGAGTTCTAATGATTTCTGGGTTCTCAAAGCTTGCCATAAGCTGAAAAGCTTTTGAATAAACAAAATCTCCAACTAAAACACCATGGGCATTATCCCATTTGGAGTGGATACTTTCCTTTCCTCTTCTGAACAAACTTTCATCAACTACATCATCATGTATCAATGTCGCTGTATGAAGCAATTCTATCGAACTGGCTAACTTTATTAAGTCTTCCCCATCGTATTCCAGCGCTTTCGAGACCAATATGCACAAGGCAGGTCTTAATCGCTTACCTCCTGATAAAAGAAGATAATTTGAAATTTCTGTTGCCAGTGCAATATCAGAAGATATTGAGCTTAATAAACTTTTTTCCAGCTCTTTTAGTTCTTCTGATATGACCGATTTATATAATAATTCCATTAATTTTCATATTTTAAATTATGTAGACTAAATCAAGGAATTATATTGCTTAAATTTGATCTTTTTCGTATAGTGCACGTCCTTTTATTCCTGTTTGGAGAAATTAATGTTTGCCGTAATCGAAAGTGGAGGAAAACAACATACAGTCTCAGAAGGAGAGAGCCTTAAAGTAGAGCTATTATCTGAAGAAGAAGGTTCTACGATTGAATTCAATAAAGTCTTGATGATATCAAATGGCAAGGACTCTAAAATTGGTAATCCCTACGTGGAAAATGCCAAAGTCACAGCGAAGTTAATTTCTCACGGAAAGCATGACAAAATCAGAGTTTTCAAAATGAAAAGAAGAAAGGATTATCGAAGAACCTACGGTCACAGACAAAAATATAGTGAAATNACAATAGAGTCTATNAACTCTTAATTAGAAAAAAATGGCACANAAAAANGCTGGAGGAAGCAGNAGGAATGGACGAGACTCNCAATCNAANAGATTGGGNGTAAAAAGTTATGGNGGTCAAACTGTATCTGCTGGTTCAATAATAGTTAGACAAAGAGGAACAAAATTCCANCCTGGNAAAAATGTTGGNCTTGGAAAAGANCANACCTTGTTTTCTAAAGTTGANGGTAANGTATCATTTGTAAAAAAAGGNCCCAAATTAAGACAGTTNGTCAACGTAGAGCCTNTAGCTTAAGGGCTTAATTTCTTCATATCATATAATAGATCAATGAAATTCATTGATGAAGTTCACATAGACGTCAAAGCAGGGGATGGCGGTAATGGGCTTTCAAGCTTCAGAAGATTAAAAAATATTCCTAAGGGTGGTCCTGATGGAGGCGATGGTGGCCGCGGCGGCGATATTGTTTTTAAATCTGTTGAAAATCTCAATACACTCTCTAAATTTAGATTTCAAAGAAAATTTGAAGCTCAAAACGGCAAGAAAGGTGGTAGTCAAAATAAAACAGGCTCAGATGGTGATAATTTAGTGATTGAAGTTCCATGCGGAACTCTTATCTATGAATCCAATACAAATGCGGCAATAGCTGATTTAATTAATGATAGAGAGGAAATATGTATTTGCAGAGGCGGGAAGGGTGGTCTTGGTAATTTACGTTTCAAAAGCTCTACAAATAGATCGCCAACAAAGTTTACTGAAGGAAAAGAAGGAGAATATCTTCAGATTAAATTAGAGCTCAGGCTGCTAGCGGATATTGGTCTTTTAGGTAAGCCAAATGCTGGAAAATCATCTCTTGTCAGGGCAGTTTCAAGTGCAAAGCCAAAAGTAGCTGACTATGCCTTTACTACTCTTAACCCAAGTTTAGGTGTTGTTGATTATTCAGAAAACTCGAGCTTTGTTATTTCTGATATTCCTGGATTAATAACCGGTGCTTCTGAAGGAGTTGGTCTAGGCATTCAATTTCTAAAGCATCTCACTAGGACAAAAGAGATCATACATATTGTTGATATTTATAACAAAACTCATGAACAAGTAATAGATGAATTAGATGAATTGGTTGAAGAAGTTATCAGTTATGACTCNAAATTAATACAGAAGGTAAAATGGTTAGCCNTGAATAAAATNGATTTNATAGATGAAGANAGNCTAAGCTNGCTGGTAGAANCATTNAANAATAAGTTTAAGGGTGACATTNATATATATTGTATTTCTGCAGCAAAGAGGATTGGAACTGACAATCTAATGCGCGATATTGGGAAACAAATGGAGCTTTCTAATGAAAAAGGGTGAAAAGTGGGTCATCAAGGCAGGAAGTAGCTTAGTTTCCGGACAGCAAGATGGAATAAATCATAACTTCTTAAAAAATTTGGCTNAACAAGTTAACTTTNTGAAAAAGGAGGGACAAGAAGTCATAATNATTTCTTCCGGTGCTATTGCAAAAGGCATGAGTGAGTTAGGTATTAAACAAAGACCTCAATCATTAGCAGTTTTNCAAGCATGTGCAGCAGTAGGACAAAGGGGAATATCTGAAATCTATCAAGAGATATTTACATTTTTCGGTCACACAACTGGTCAAGTCTTAATTTCTCATGATGATATAGCAAATAGGNAAAGATATTTGAATGCCAAAAATACAATCGAATCCCTTTTAGAACTATCTGTTATTCCTATTGTAAATGAGAATGATTGCGTAGCGATCGAAGAAATTTCATANGGAGACAATGACAGACTCGGGGCTGCNTTAGCCGGACTTATTAGNGCAGATAAGTTCATAATGCTGACTGATCAGGAAGGAATACTTTCAGATGACCCCAATCATAATAGTGGTGCGTNTCTTTTAGNTGAAATTAACATTNATGATAGAAAAATAGATCTTTCACAACAAATGAGTAGTNCATCTGGANCTCTAGGAAGAGGCGGTATGAAAACTAAGTTAGAAGCTGCCAAAATGGCNCTAAATTCTGGTGCTGAAACATGGGTAGCTAGTGGATTAGATGATGANACCTTATTAAGAATATATANGAGTGAAAAGGTCGGAACTAAAATTAGCTCAAATAAATCAANTCTTCAATCAAGAAAACTTTGGATTGCCTCTTTTGGTTCNGTCGCAGGAAGCGCTGTTATAGATAATGGTGCATCTAAAGCTNTAATTGAAAAAGGAAAGAGCCTTTTACCAGTTGGAATTTTAGAAATNGAAGGCTCTTTTAANCGAGGTGACCTCATACAGTGTAAGGACGNAGATGGAAATGAAATAGCAAGGGGTTTATCTAATTTCAGTAGTGGAGAGCTTGAAAAGATNAAAGGTATTAANACNGANGAAATTAANAATATNTTAGGATANCTTTCTGAGGANGAGGTNATACANAGAAATAATCTAGTATTAAGTTAAAGCCTTAACTTTTTTTGATAGTCTTGATTTTGTTCTNGANGCTTTATTTTTTGTNATTACTTTTTTTCCTGCCATAGAATCTAGTGTTTTCTCAGCCTTAGCAAGAGCTTCTTTTGCAGAGTCCTTATTATTTTCCTCAACAGCATTTAGAACAGCTTTNACTGCCGTTCTTGTNGNNGCTCTTTGAGANCTTTTNAGAGCATTNCTTTTAGTATTCTGTCTTGCTCTTTTAATCGCTGATTTAATATTAGCCATAAATCTTGTATATCAATGAAGGGAGCGCATAATGCATTCTGTAGAGCNAAGTGTCAAGTAACAAAATAGCCTATGACTAANAAGTTTCTGATTGTTGTATTAAGATTTCATGGAGACGTGCTTCTCACCAAGCCCATGATCGATAATATAAAGCTAAACTTTCAAGANAGTGAAATTGANCTATTGGTTTANAGGGGTACTGGTTCNATTTTGGAAGAGGAGAAAGCTGTTTCAGAGATTATTGANATNGATAGTTCGTCTAAGGAGAACATTTGGATAAGGTTAAGAAAAGAATATTATNTATGGAAGAAATTAAGAGCAAAAAATTATGATTATGCTTTTTTTCTAACCACTCAATGGAGAGTTGTACCNATNAGCTGGGNTTTAGGCAAAGTTTTGAAAGCAGCAGTTGATGACAGGAAACGAAGAAAAANACTGTGGACTAAATCATTTACTTATATATTTCCTGAAGCTCTGGATAGCCATATTGTGATNAGAAATCTTTCTGCTTTGAAAAGTCTTGGTTTAGAAATATATGATAAAAATTTAAGCCTAGANCCATTTCTTTTGAATGAGAAATACAATTCACTGAGGAAAAANTTTACNCTGCCNNTTANTAAGCCTTATTTTTTAATTCAACCCACATCAAGAAGAGAAAAAAAATTATGGCAAAAAGAAAAATTCAGTAAGNTAATAAAAAATTTAGCAGATAAAGATTGTCNTATTGTCATTACATCCGGACCTGATACTCATGAAATAGATTANGTAAGAGAAATAATAGAAAAGTCCGAATTAACAGATGATAATAAAGTTTTAAATCTCGCTGGTAAAATAACACTCCCTGAACTTGCAGCTTTGATTCAAGGTTGTAAATGTTTTATTGGTTTAGATTCAGTTGCTTCTCATATAGCTGCATCTGTAAATACTGANTCAGTAACTTTGTTTGGGCCAAGTAATCTANTGAACTGGAAACCATGGTCCGACAAAGCAAGAGTNATTCAGAAAGAAAACTTAGAAGATATCANAGTTGAAGAAGTCNTAAATCTNNTNGATGATATGTACATAAATTAAGGATTTGCCTNTATGGAACGTAAATTAGAGACATTGATGAAGGGGCTNACTTTTGGAGAAGGGCCAAGATGGCATGAAAATAAATTCTATTTTTCTGATTTTTANAGTCATAAAGTTTATTCATTAGATCTTTCAGGAAAGCATGAGGTTATAGTTGAAATTCCNAATCAACCTTCNGGATTNGGCTGGACTCCTGATGGCACGATGTTAATTGTGTCAATGAAAGATAGAAAACTAATGAGTTTTAAGGATGGACTGCTCACNGAAAGAGCTGATTTGACNGAACTCTCTGGCTTCCATTGCAANGACATGGTGGTNGATATTGATGGCAATGCTTTTATCGGTAATTTTGGATTTAATACATACGACGGTGAAGAAATTAAGCCTACTAATTTGATATTGGTGAGACCNGGAGAAGAACCCGTCTTGGCGGCAGATAATTTATTTTTTCCAAACGGAACTGTNATTACGCCTGATAATAAAACATTAATTGTAGGTGAAACTTATGCTGCAAGACTAACTGCATTTGACAAGTCAGAGGATGGCAGCTTGAGCAATAGAAGAATTTGGGCAGATCTAAAGGTAAATGCAGAAGAAGGGACTGTGCCATTACCAGACGGGATGTGTATTGATGAGGAAGGAGCTATTTGGGTAGCTTCACCATCAACCGCAGAAGTTATTAGAGTGCATGAGGGAGGAATGATTTCTGAAAGAATACCAGTTCAAACCAATGCTTTTGCCTGCATGCTTGGTGGAGAAGACAGAAGAACTTTATTCATATGCACTTCTAATGGCTCAGGTGTTGATCCAGAGGCAGCTTTGCGAGAAAAATCTGGAAAAATAGAGATAACCCAAGTTGATGTACCGGGATGCGGTAAACCTTAAATATTAAACTTATAAGAGACCTAATCTTTCATAGGATTCACCCGTCTCTTTNAGAGTATCTTCAATCTTAATAGGTGACAGACCAAGCTCCTTGATAGCCTTCTTACAATAAGATCTTGGAGAATCATAGGTAGTTTTGGCAGGTTTATCCTTTTCCATTCTTTCNCCACCTATATTTTCAATATGAGGAAATAGTTCTCTAAGTTTTGCCTGTAACTCCCATGTGAACATTTCTCCAGAGGTGTCTGAGGCAGATAGAATATATCTTGAGCCGTTTTTGGCATTATCACTCTCTGCAGCCATCCTATGAGCTTTAGCAACGTCTCTAACATCAACCATATTCCATAGCATTCTATCGCTTCTAACTTGTTGACCATTATAAGAGCCAAAATTCACACCCTTAAGAAGTTGTAAAATAAAAAACTGCCAACTGAAAAACTGATTATGATTTTCAGTCAACAACGGCCCTATCACATGAAGTGGATTTATAGATATGGCTTCAAAGTTTCCATCCTTTTCAGCTACCTCATAAATATACTTTTCGGTATTTGCTTTAGCCATTGCGTAGGCGATATCTCTATTTTTTGAAATATTATCAGTGCTCCAGGCACCTTTGTAAGCTTCGACATTATCGCCACACCAATCTTTCTCATCAAAAACATATCCCTCTGGTCTTGGATGTGCAACAGCAGCAAAAGAGCTTGTAAAGACAAGGCGTTTGATGCTATCGGACTTTATTACAGATTCGACCACATGCTCATTTTCTGTGAAGCAACCATCATAAACTTCTTGGGGTGTTTCNCTGTTAAATCCAACNGTAGCTCCTGCATGAATTACAGCAGAACAATTNATAAAAGCTTTGTCATAGCTACCTTTNTTAAAAAGATCACCTTCANATAATTTCACATTGNNATTAACNGAACTTTTTCCTAGTTCTAACAAATGATTNACTTTTTTTTCATTACTTGCATCTCTAACACAAGCATGAACTTCATAACCTTGCTGTAATAAATCCTCTACAATTCTTGAACCTATATATCCACTTGCACCTGTCACAGCTACTGGACCATCTTGTTTTTTAATTCCTGACATTACTATCTCCNTCTTTTAACTATATTATAAGTTTANTCAGATTNNGGCATAACATAATAACTNGNGNANCNNAGTTANNTNGANAGAANAGTGTTTGGTGGAGGCGGCGGGAATTGAACCCGCGTCCACTAGAACTCTGCCATAAGATCTACATGCTTAGTTTTATCTATTAATTTAATCTTCTAGCACCCGATAAACAGGGATTAAAAGACGATCTCAATTTATTCTTAAGAAATTACTAATGAGAAGAGCAATTTCAGCATCTCGTGAAGTCGTCTACTTTTGGAGGCGCACGAGCACGTTACCAAGAGTAGCTAGCCAATTAAGCGGCTAGAGCGTAGTCTGCGTTTTCGCCAACTAACAAGTTTGAAGTAATTGTTTAACGAGAATTACAACCTTCTCGACATGCACTTAGGGGTTTGTATCTATTGTCGAAGCCAGTTCGCCCCCAAAAAAAGTTTGAGGATTATACCCTTCATTTAATTGGTTCACTAATATTTGTTTCTGTCTCTAAGTTCTTTCGCTTTCTGGCGTTCCCAATCCCTAGATTTGATGGTATTTCTTTTATCTTGTGTCTTTTTACCAATGGCTAGGGCAATCTCACACTTTATAAGTCCATTTTTCCAATATAGTTTTGTAGGAATGCAAGTATTTCCCTTTTGGGCNGTAGATTTAATTATTTCAGTAAGTTCTTTCNTATTTAACAATAATTTCCTTGATCTAGTCGGTTCCATATCNAGAATACTATTTTTCAAAGGATCAACGTAACATCCAATCAGCCAAGCTTCTCCACCTTTTAACAAAACATAGGATTCAGCTAGTTGAGCATTATTTTGTCTGATGCTTTTCGTTTCCCATCCCAAAAGAGAAATACCCGCTTCAAAACTCTTTAATATTGCAAAATCAAATCTTGCTTTTCTGTTNTCCGAAATTGAGTTTTCTGATTTCTTTCTTTTCTTAGCCACAACCCTTAAGTAAATATTGTTATAAAATTGTATCAGACATGAGTTATGAAAATGTTTTNTTTAGGTCGTTCCGTGGAATTGTCTTCATTTCAATTACGCCCTTTATTTTATTGACAGCTTCTCTTTGGTTTTCTTCAGATGAAACTGCCTTTATTTTGGCCCANGTTTCACAAGTCTACTTTTCAATATTGTTATTTTTTCTTGCAGGAATTATTTGGGGCATGAGAGCATCTCTGATCAAAGAACAAACCGAATTGTTGTTGATAGCNTTTGTTCCTATCTTGATTGCTACTATTGGAGGTATATCAAGTTTCTACATCAATCCTGCATGGGGAGTAGGGTTTCTTTTGCTAACTATCTANGGCGTCAGACATGTNAAATTTATCAACAATCAGATTAATAAGTTAGATCAACCCTATGTTGTTCTGATCGATAAAATAAGCATTATCTTGTGTATTTGTCTTATGNTAATCTTAACTTATTGGTTAAATCCTTATACAAATCCTTTAGAAGTTTATTACTAAATGCAGTCAAATAGAGAATCTATTCACGGAACTTGGTCTAGCAGGTGGACATTTATTTTAGCAGCCACTGGTTCTGCAGTTGGACTTGGGAACATATGGAAATTCCCTTACATGGCGGGTGACAATGGTGGAGGTGCATTTGTTTTGGTCTACCTTGCTTGTATAGCTATTATTGGTTTACCAATCATGTTAGGTGAGATCATGATCGGTAGAAGAGGAAGAAGTAGTCCTGCAAATACTATGAAAATTCTTGCCATCGAAGCCAAAGCCAGTAAAGCATGGACTTTGCTGGGCGCTACAGGTGCACTTGCAGGTTTATTAATTCTTTCCTTTTACAGTGTTGCAGCTGGCTGGGCATTGTCCTATGTTTTTAATGGCTTTCAAAATATTACTGCAGAGAGCTCAACGGCAAGCTTTAATGAACTCTTATCTAGTCCAACATCTTTAATTTTCTGGCATACGCTTTTTTTAGTGATAACAATTTTTATTGTTGCAAGAGGGATCCTTGAAGGCCTTGAAAAGTGGATCAATACATTAATGCCAATGCTTTTTGTCATAGTATTATTGTTGTGTATATATTCAACTCAAACTGGAGCATTTTTTGAGGGATTGGTTTACCTTTTCCAACCTGACTTCAGCAAGATAACTCCCGAAGTAATGCTAGAAGCCTTAGGTCAAGCTTTCTTCACTCTCAGCCTCGGGATGGGTGCGATAATGGCTTATGGTGCATATATGCCTGCTGATCAGAATATAGGAAAAACTGCAATTTCCGTAGCTGCCCTCGATACGGGTGTAGCTCTTTTAGCGGGCATAGCAATTTTTCCAATTGTTTTCGCTAATGGCCTTGCGGCCTCAGAGGGTCCAGGCTTGGTATTTGTAACATTGCCTATTGCTTTTAGCTCTATGCCGTTTGGTGTATTTTTTGGAACTTTGTTTTTTATCCTGTTAAGCATTGCTGCATTAAGTTCATCAATTTCGTTAATAGAGCCTGGCGTAGCTTGGCTTATTGAGTCTCTAAAAATTAAAAGAATTACTGCAACACTCGGCTTAGGTCTAGTTGCTTGGTCTTTAGGTATTCTAAGCGCACTATCTTTCAATTTACTCGGTGAATTTACAATTTTTGGGAGAAACTTCTTCGATGCAACTGACTTTTTAACAAATCAGATTATGCTACCTTTAGGAGGTATATTTATTGCAATATTTGTTGGTTGGAAAATGAAAAAAGAAGATGTACTCGAAGAATTAAAGATAAAAGAAGGTTTATTGTTCAAGCTTTGGTATTTTAGCGTGCGCTATATTTCTCCAGTGATGGTTGGTTGTGTTTTTCTATACTTCTTCTTTTGATTATTTGGGATTATCAATTTTTCCTTCCCAACTTACTAGCTTATTTTCTTCAAAGAATAGTGTTATCTTTTGATTTGTGAAGGATTTATCTCCCTGAGTAACCGAAGTGAAATAATCCCACCTGTTAGGATAAAAAGTATCTGATATCAGGGGAGTGCCCATTACGAACTTGACCTGTGATTCCGTCATCCCAACCTCAAGCTTATCTAGCATTTCTTGATCTACTAGATTACCTTGACTAATTACTACTTGATAAATTCTTGGAATACTGCAGCTTGAAACAAGAAGTGTTAACAAGATAATGCTAGAAAAACTTAAATTTTTTTTCATTAATATTCCTTAAAATTTGTGACCCCATTATAATATCAACAAAGAATTAATCTTAAGCTTTAAAAGGTAAAAAAATTGACTGATGATGCTGAATTAAAAAAAGCTGGTTTGAAGGTCACTCTTCCTAGACTTAGAATCCTTGAACTGCTCGAAGATGGTGATAAAGCTCACTTGAGTGCAGAAGAAATTTATAGGAGGTTGATTGATGCTGGAGAGGAAGTGGGACTAGCTACTGTCTACAGAGTATTGACACAGTTTGAGCAAGCAGGAATCTGTATAAGACATAACTTTGAAGAGGGCCATGCTGTTTACGAATTAACACCATCGGATCATCATGATCATATGGTTTGTCTCAATACAGGAGATGTCATTGAATTTACTGATGATATTATCGAAGAAAGGCAAAGGATACTTGCGAAAGAAAGAGGCTACGAGATTATCGATCATAGTATGGTTTTGTATGTAAAGCCTTTGCAAGATAAATAGTTTTAGATATATTTTTAACCCCATATAGAATTCAAAGGAGTTACCATTGAATAGCACAGAAGATCATGAAAATTCTAAGGAATCAAGTGTTGATGAAGAAATAGAATCTTCATCAGATAACACAGAAGAAAGTGCTGACGCAGCTCTTTCTGAAGAAGAGAAAATAAAAGATTTAGAGGATCAACTGTTAAGAGCCAAAGCTGAAGTTCAAAATGTNAGGAGAATTGCTGCTCAGGAGGTAACAAAGGCAAGGCTTTTTGGTGTTGAGTCGCTTGCCAAAGAGTTTTTGTCCGTAGCTGATAATCTTGAAAGGGCTATTGAGTCTTGCAAAGATGACAATGTAAAAGAAGGCCTTGATCTGACGTTGAAGAGTCTTGAAAATTCCCTCAAGACGCAAGGTATTGAGCAAATCAATGAAGATGACAAAACTTTTGATCCTGAAAAACATGAAGCAATATCTGTTTTGGAAGATGAATCTCTCGAAACTAATACCATAATTGATTTTGTACAAAAAGGTTACACAATCCTTGATCGAACATTAAGACCTTCAAAAGTAGTCGTATCAAAAAAACCACAAGAAAACTAAAAAAACTCTTGAAATAGCCAACTTAAGCCCCATCTTANGTAAAAACAACATAGCTTGGAGTTAATTATGGCAAAAGTAATAGGTATTGATTTAGGCACAACAAANTCATGTGTCTCNGTGATGGAAGGAGATCAAGCCAAAGTTATTGAGAATTCTGAAGGAAAGAGAACAACACCTTCTGTTGTAGCCTATGGAGAAGAGNTTAAAGTTGGAGATTCTGCTAANAATCAGGCAGTTACTANTGCAGCCAATACCTTATATGCCATAAAAAGGCTCATTGGAAGGAAGCATGATGATGATGTNGTAAAAAAAGANTCTGATATGGTTCCATATAAGATAATTTCTGCTGATAACGGAGATGCCTGGGTAGAAGCTGAAGGAAAAAAGTTAGCTCCTCAACAAGTCTCAGCGGAAATATTGAAGAAGATGAAAAAAACTGCCGAGGATTANCTAGGACAGGAAGTAAAGGAGGCAGTNATTACAGTACCTGCTTATTTCAATGACTCNCAAAGACAAGCTACCAAAGATGCNGGAAAAATAGCAGGCCTCGAAGTTAAAAGAATAATAAATGAACCTACAGCTGCTGCCCTTGCTTACGGCCTTGACAAGGGAAAGGGTGATCAAAAAATAGCTGTATATGANTTAGGNGGNGGAACTTTCGATGTTTCTATAATAGAAATAGCTGANCTTGATGGNGAGCATCAATTTGAAGTTCTTTCTACAAATGGTGATACTTTCCTAGGCGGAGAAGANTTCGACATANCCTTGATCGATTATCTGGCTGANGAATTTAAAAAAGAATCTGGCTTNGATCTTCATAATGACTCTGCCGCATTACAGAGATTAAAAGAAGCTGCTGAGAAAGCTAAGATAGAGCTGTCAAGCAANCAACAATCCGAAATTAACCTACCNTACATAACGGCNGATTCCTCCGGNGCCAAGCATTTTGTTCATAAATTAACTAGAGCNAAATTGGAGTCNTTAGTAGAAGGGCTTGTAGAAAGAACTATTAAACCTACTGAGATAGCNCTAAANGATGCAGGCTTGAAAACNTCAGATNTTGATGAGGTGATCTTAGTCGGCGGCCAAACAAGAATGCCTTTAGTTCAAGAAAAGGTAAAANCNTTTTTTGGNAAAGAAGCAAGAAAGGATATAAATCCTGATGAGGCTGTTTCNGTCGGTGCTGCTATCCAAGGTGCCGTACTTGCNGGTGATGTTACGGATGTACTTTTANTAGATGTTACTCCNTTGACCTTAGGAATAGAAACNATGGGNGGTGTTATGACACCTTTGATAGANAAAAATACNACAATACCTACCAACAAATCTCAGGTTTTCTCAACNGCTGAGGACAATCAAACAGCGGTTACTGTCCATGTTCTGCAAGGTGAGAGGAAACAAGCTAGTGAAAATAAGACTCTTGGTCAATTTAACTTGACAGATATTCCTGCNTCACCAAGAGGAATGCCCCAAATTGAAGTTTCTTTTGATCTAGATGCAAATGGTATTTTAAATGTTTCTGCTAAAGATAAAGCCACGAACAAAGAACAATCTATTGAGATAAAAGCTTCCAGTGGTTTGTCTGATGAAGAAATAGAACAAATGGTCAAGGATGCTGAGGCTCATGCTGAGGATGATAAAAAGTTTGAAGAACTAGTTCAAGCTAAGAACTTAGGAGAAAATCTTGTCCACAGTTGTAAGAAAACATTGGAAGAGGCCAAAGATAAAGTTGAAGATCCCGAGAAAGAAGCTATTGAAAACGGTATCGCAGAACTTGAAGAAGCCCTGAAGGGTGATGATAAAGTTACCATAGATGAGAAAGTAAAAGTTTTATCCGAAGCGTCTGCTCCGTTAGCGCAAAGAATGTACGAGGAAGAAGCTAAAAATAAGGAATCTGCGAACTCAGATGAGACAAAAAATGATGAGTCAGACGTTGTTGACGCTGATTTTGAAGAAGTGACTGACGAAAAAGAAACCCAAAAAAACTAATTAGGAATCCATTAGGATTTAAGTAATCAGATGTCAAAAAAAGATTACTATGATGTCTTGGGTGTGCAAAGAGGTGCATCTGACGATGACTTGAAAAAAGCTTATCGTAAGCTTGCGATGAAATATCATCCGGACCGTAATGCAGATGACCCC
>PAOE01000050.1 GCA_002707915.1 Gammaproteobacteria bacterium | reverse complement strand
AGTAAAGTTCAGTTTAATCAACCAAAAACTAAGGTTATTCAAAATTTCTCTGTTGATCACTCTGATGAACCAGAAGTAATAAAAAATAATTTGGTTTCACAACTTTATAATCCTGTAAGATGGAATGAGACTATGAGCTTATTTAATAAAAATGGGATTTCCAGTTTAATTGAATGTGGTCCAGGAAAGGTCCTAACTGGACTAATTAAAAGACAGTTTAAAAATATCAATCCTCTTAATCTTGATGATTTTGAAACATTATCAAATATAAAAAATGACTGAGAAAAAAACAGCTTTAGTGACAGGGGCCAGTAGGGGNATTGGAAATGCCATTGCNGTAGAGTTAAAAAATAATGGTTTTGATGTCATTGGAACNGCTACATCAGAATCNGGCTCCGAAAGCTTAGATAGATTNGGNNTTGAAGGATATGTNCTTGATTTAAATTCATCAGAGTCTCTTGAGTCTTTCTGGTCACTTATNGAGNAAAACGAAAAATCNATCTCTGTNTTAATNAATAATGCGGGGATAACAAGAGATAATATTATTTTAAGAATGACTGATGAAGAGTGGTCAGACATTATGAATGTNCATTTAAATGGTNCTTTTCAGCTTTGCAAACGAAGNTTAAAGATGATGCTNAAAAATAAATGGGGAAGGGTAATAAATATATCTTCTGCATCAGCATCAATAGGAAATAGAGGCCAATCTAATTATGCAGCTGCCAAAGCGGGTGTTGAGGCTTTTACTAAATCACTGGCTAAAGAAGTAGGCAAGAGAGATATAACAATTAATGCAGTTGCACCTGGATTCATAAGTACTGATATGACAGAAAAAAATGACGGTGTTAATGCAGAATATCTAATCAAAGAAATACCTCTAGGTCGATTTGGAGATCCTGAAGAGGTCGCTAGCTTGGTTAATTTTCTGTGTNCAAATGATGCTTCTTATATTACNGGACAGACTATACATATTAATGGTGGTCTTTATATGTAAATTCTTGACTTTATTTTAATTTATGAAAGTAAAGTGGAGAAAAAATTTTTAAAATAAGTATAATTCGCGATTTCTAGAACTTACAAATTGTTTTAGATGGGAGATTNATTATGAGCGTTGAAGATAGAGTTCAAAAAATAGTTTGCGAGCAATTGGGCGTTTCTGCTGAAGAAGTAAAACTTGAAGCTTCTTTTATTGACGACTTAGGTGCTGATTCTTTAGATACTGTTGAATTGGTTATGGCTTTTGAGGAAGAATTTGAAATTGAAATTCCTGATGAGGAAGCCGAAAATATCCAAACAGTAAAAAATGCTGTTGATTATATAAATAGCAATTCTTAACTCTAGACAAAAGACTTCCATGTCTTATAGGAGAGTAGTAATTACTGGTCTAGGGTTACTTTCACCTGTCGGTAACAACGTATCTGATTCTTGGAAGAATATTTTATCTGGAACTAGTGGCGCCAAAACAATAGATAGGTTTGATGTTTCAAAATTTGAAACNCAATTNGCTGCAACCNTAGATATTGACCTTTCAGATTATTTAGATAAAAAAGAAATCAGAAGAACAGATCCTTTTATCCAATATGGTCTCGTTGCAGCAGATGAATGTCTTCTGGACTCTTCAATTGATTTAAATAATGTTGATAAGGCTAGATTTGGTGTATCAATAGGCTCAGGAATAGGTGGCTTGGGGACTATTGAGGATAATAAAACTAAACTTTCAGACTCTGGTCCTAAGAAGATTTCTCCTTTTTTTGTACCAGGTGCTATTTCTAATATGGTTTCTGGATATGCTTCATTAAAATTTGGTCTTCAGGGCCCAAATATATCTATTGCAAGTGCGTGTTCAAGTGCAAGTCACTCAATAGGTTATTCTTTCAGGAATATAGCTTATGGTGATGCTGATTTAATGCTAACCGGCGGTGCTGAAATGGCTACAACTCCTTTAGGTATTGCAGGATTCAACGCAGCGAAGGCACTTTCAACAAATAATGATTTTCCAAAGGAGGCAAGTAGGCCTTGGGATAAAGATAGAGATGGTTTTGTTTTGGGAGAAGGTGCTGGGTGCCTACTTCTAGAAGAGTATGAACACGCCAAATTACGAGGAGCAAATATCTATGCAGAAATTGTAGGATTTGGTATGAGTGCGGATGCTCATCATATAACCTCTCCGCCAGATGGAGGTCAAGGAGCAGCTCTGTCTATGCAAAATGCAGTTGATGATGCGAAGATTAAATCAAGTGATATTGGCTATATAAATGCACATGGCACCTCAACTCCGGCAGGAGATATAGCTGAAACGGAGGCCATTAAAGCAGTCTTTAAAGATGATGTTGGGGATATTGTTGTAAGTTCTACAAAATCTATGACAGGTCATCTTCTTGGGGCAGCAGGAGCAATAGAAGCTATTTTTTCCATATTGAGCTTAAGAGATAATATTTGTCCACCAACTATTAATCTCCACAATCCAAGTGAAGGATGTGATCTCAATTATTCTCCAAATTCTTCAACTGATAAAGATTTACGATACTCTTTATCAAATTCATTTGGGTTTGGAGGAACTAATGCTACTCTAATTTTTAAAAAATTAGATTAGTGATCTATAAAAATTTAATCTTAGCTTTTATCTTTCTATTAGTTTCTTTACTAATAGCAATCAATTATAGAGTCTTAATACCTGAAGTTAGAATAATAGACGTGAATAAAGGTTCATCGAGCAATCAAATATCAAATTATCTTAAAAAAGAAAAATTGATCATAAGTTCAAAATTATTTAATTTTTATGCAAGAGTATTCAGTATTGATAATGATTTTAAAGCTGGTGAATTTTTGCTCGAATCCTCTGAGTCAATTTCTTCTTTAGGAAGTAAGATTTCGGAGGGTCAAAATCATTTTAGAAAATTTACAATTCTACCCGGTGTTAGTTATAACCAAATAATTAATCACGCTATCAAAGTTGGATTGATAAATGATGTAGATGCCTTTCCATCAGAATTAGAAATCGGAGAAGGCTTGTTTTATCCAGATACTTATTTTTTTCATAAAGGTGATTCCTTAAGTAAATTACTTTTGGAATCTCAAAAAAAATGGAAATTAATATCTGATGAACTATGGAAAATGAGAAGAAAAGAATTGCCATATCAAAGTTTAAAAGAAGCCGTAACTCTTGCATCAATCATAGAAAAAGAAGGTTCAGAAAAAGAAAAGATTGCCGGTGTTTTTATAAATAGATTAAAAAGAGGAATGAAGTTGCAATCTGATCCAACTGTAATATATGCGTTAGGTTCAAATTTTGATGGTGATATTAAGAAAAAAGATCTTAGCATAGACAATCCCTATAACACATATAGATATAAAGGCTTGCCACCGGGACCAATTTCGACTGTGAGTGAAGAATCACTTAAAGCGGCATTAAATCCTTTAAAGACTGACTTTCTATATTTTGTATCTATGGGTAACGGTTTTCATAAATTTTCAAAAACATTATCAGAACACAATAAAGCTGTTTTAAAGTATCAAATCAATGGAAGGTAAGTTTATAACATTAGAAGGAATTGAAGGTTCTGGTAAATCTACCAGCCTCGAAACTATTTCTAAGAAACTTACAGAAGAAAAGATTGATTTTGTAGTAACAAAAGAGCCTGGTGGGGGACCTCTAGGACCACCGCTAAGAAAATTACTATTAAATAAAGATGCAAAAATATCACCTCAAGTCGAATTGCTGTTAATGATGGCTGACAGAAAGAATCACTTAGAAGAAGTAATTCTTCCAAATATNAAAANAGGNATATGGGTAGTTTCAGATAGNTATTTAGATTCTACTTACGCNTATCAAGGAGGAGGGNGNCTNCTNGATATNTCNCAAATAGATAAAATTTCTNAAATTCTNGANCTNANAGNTCCNGATNTNACNATACTTTTTGANATTNCTCCTGAAGTCTCTNTNGANCGNGCAAAANAAAGATCTGATCTTGATAGATTTGAGAGTGAACCGATCGATTTCCATAAAAGAATACGCGAGACCTATTTAACTTTAGCTGAGANATATAACAGTCGNTATNCTNTAGTTNANTCTTCTCTAGGATTTGAAGAAGTTGAGCTTGAAGTTAATAAAGTGATCGACAATTTCATTAAATGATAAATNCAATGCCNGATTGGTTATTAANAAATCTTCAAAAAATAAATGAAGATTCNTTGCATCATGCTTTTCTCGTNACTGGAAAAAAAGGAATNGGTAAAGAATTATTTATTAATCACTTAGGCTCTCTGCTCTTATGTAATGCAAATGGATTGAAGGCCTGTAAAGATTGTTTCTCATGTAATTTAGANTCATTTAATAATCATCCTGATTGTTATGAGTTGACAGTTGAAGAAGNTAAAAAGTTAATTGGTATTGATCAAATACATCAACTGAGAGGAAAATTATACGAATCTGCTTTTCTTGGTAAAAATAAAATAGTTTTAATAAACAAAATCGAAAAGATTTCTAGAGAAGGCTTAGATTCAGTACTTAAGATTTTAGAAGAGCCACCAAAAAATACATACTTCCTTTTTACAACTGACTTTAAAAATCAAATTCCAGGAACTATAAGGAGTAGATGTTTTGACTTGGAATTATCTTTGCCTTCTGAAGATGAATTAATTAGTTGGCTAAAGGACTATTCTCGAGAGGAGGTAATTACTGCAGCTAATCTTTCTGAAAATTCGCCATTTCAGACTAAAGCCTTCCTTGATAATAATTTAATGGAAGTTCGAAATGAATTTATAAAGGAAATATCTGGAATTATAAAAAATGGGAAGGAAATAAGTTCTATCTCGGAAAAATGGGTAAAGCAAAGGGATTCATTAATAATTAAGGTTGAGTGGATGATCCGTATTCTTCATGATTCTGTTAAATTTCATTCCGATCCGTCTATAAATTCTCTTTCTCCTGATACTGATAATATTTCACGATATTTGAGTGAGAATACCGATGTTGAAAGTATCCATTATTTAATTAGTAATACAAATAAAATATGGAATGCATTTTCTTTAGACTCTAATTTAAGGGAGGACTACCAACTTAATTCACTTTTCATTGATTGGGAAAATTTTTTAGGAATTAGTAAAAAAGTTTAAGAGGGCATTATTAAACTCATCTGGCATTTCTAGATGTAGAAAGTGTCCGCAATTTTCTAAAATTATAATTTCTAATTTATCGAATGATTGTTCCATTCCTTCGGACAATTCATAACCAATACAACCATCATTTTTTCCATGGAAATAAAGGCAAGGAGTTTGAATCCTTGACGTAGCAAGCTCCAAAGATTTTTGATTAATTCTCTCAAGTTGAAGTGATTCTTGAAAAGTACATCTATAGTAAGCCAGAGCTTTTGCTAAAACATTAGGAGCACTAAGAACAGATATAACTTTATCCGAATATTTTTTGTAATCTTGAAGATCTGGAGACCAATCCTTCCAAAGTTCGTGTATAAATTGATAGTTATTTATAGGTATCGATAAATCTGCAAGGGGTAACTGAAAGAAAAACATATACCAAGATTTCCTTTGCTGTGCAGCATCAGTTAAAAAAGCAGTTTGTACCGAAGGACCATGGGGTACAGATGCTGCTGAAAATTTTATAAGTAGATCNGGTCTCATTTGAGCGATCGCATAAACAATAGGAGCCCCCCAATCATGACCAAATAAATATACCTTTTCATTTCCACTCATTGATTCGATAAAATCAGTCAAAACTTCAGCCACTCTTAATGATTGGTATGAATCAAGATCTTTATCATTTTCATGGTAACCGGGTAAGTAAGGCGCTATGACTTTGAAACCCCTCTGGGAAAAAAATTCAATTTGATCTTCAAAATTATGAGCACAATCAGGAAAACCGTGTATGAGATACAAATATTTACCCTCACCTTTAGAAAAATAATTCAATCCATTTTTATTTTGTAGTTCCATTTTTTTAGTGATGTATAAAAAATTTATACAAAAATTAGTACCATCAAGTATTATTCAATTCGTTAAAACAACTAATTCGAGAATAAACAATGATAGAGATATGGTCAAAGCCTAATTGCGTTTTTTGTGACAAAGCTGAAATGCTTTGTAAAATGAAATCATTGGAATATAAAAAATATATGCTAGACGTAGATTATTCACGTGAAGATTTCGTGGAAAAATTTCCGGAGGCTAGAACATTTCCTCAAATTACAATGGATGGAAATTATATCGGTGGTTTTACTGAATTAGATGCGCACCTAGCTTAGTGGAAACGTTTACTTCTATTTTAGAATTCCTGACCTATTGGTTAGTAGATCAGTATTGGTTTCCAGTCTTCTTAATTGGCTCAGGTATCTTTTTTACAATTTACTTGGGCTTTCCTCAAATCAAGTACTTTAAACATGGCTGGAGGATATTGAGCGGTAGATACGTTAAGGATGATACCCAAGGAGAAACAACTCCCTTTCAAGCTCTCACAACTGCATTATCCGGCACTGTAGGCACTGGNAATATTGGAGGAGTGGCTTTGGCTATATTTCTCGGAGGTCCAGCTGCTATATTTTGGATGTGGATTACCGCTTTCTTTGGCATGACTACTAAGTTTGTTGAGGTCACTCTTGCACATAAATACCGGGAGACCTTACCTGATGGGTCTATATCTGGTGGACCAATGTATTACATAGAAAATGGTCTAAATATGAAATGGTTGGCTGTTTTGTTTTCTATTTGTTTGCTACTTATGTGTCTAGGAACAGGAAATATGCCCCAAATAAGCAGCATAGCTGTAATAATGAACGATACTTTTGATATACCTAAATACATAACAGGAGCTGTTCTTGCAGTATTGCTCTGGATGGTGATCATTGGAGGCATTAAGAGAATTGCTCAAATTGCATCGAAATTAGTACCATTTATGGCTTTCTGGTATCTAGTGGGATCATTTGCAGTTATTGTTTCGAACTATGAAAATATCATTCCTTCGTTGCAATCGATTTTTATCCACGTATTCACACCTGCTGCAGCCGTAGGAGGTTTTTTAGGAGCATCTGTAGCAGCAGCACTCACAAGAGGCGTTAATAGGGGTTTATATTCAAATGAAGCTGGTCAAGGTTCTGCTCCTATTGCACATGCCTCCTCAAAAACTGAAAATCCCATAGAAGAGGGGATGGTTTCAATCCTTGAGCCATTTATAGATACNATTATTATTTGCACGATTACCGGACTTGTTATTCTCTCTTCAGGTGTTTGGACTGAAAAATTTGAAAATAAATTTGAAGAAAGCGCTATGTGCTACCTCGANGGAAAATATTCTGATCAAAATCAACAAGATATAGCCATTCTTCAAGATTATATTTTATCTTGTTCTGGGTCAGAAACTTTTACAGGTAGAGAAGAGATTGTAGATGGTGTGATGCAAAATAATTCAATAACTTTGATGCATAATCGATCTGTAGCTGAGCAAATTCTCTACAAACAAGATGGACAGTTATTTAACGGTTTTATAACTGTAGACAATGGAAAATTGAATACCGAAAATCTAACGGTAGAAGGAAATTCATTATTAATAGGCGCTGATCTAACTGGCAAGGCTTTCACCCGGAGCATCTTTGGTGAATACGGTCAGTACATTGTTGCAATCGGTTTGTTGCTTTTCGCGTTTTCTACAGCAATTGCATGGTCATATTATGGCGACAGGGCAACTGTTCATTTATTTGGAGAAGGGTGGGTTCTTTATTACAGAATTATTTATGTAGGAGCCTTTTTTACTGCGGCCATAATTGATACAAAAATTGTATGGGATATTGCAACTGTTATAGGGCCTATTGCCACTGTTCCTAATCTATTAGCTATTTTGTTTTTAAGGAAAGAAATAAAAAAACTTGATGCAGAATATGTTGTCGTAAAAAATTAAAAGATGTCTAAAGTTTCTTTAATTTTTTACTGGGTTTTTTTTGCGGTCTTAAATCTAAAAGCTTCTGAATATGAAATTACAGTTTTAGCAACTAACACTGCTAATTTCGGTGGAATTGGTGAGTGGAGCTTTTCAGCACTGTTAGAGAGTGATGATGAAAAAATTTTATTTGATACTGGATTTAACGAGAATACAGTACTTCATAATGCAAATCTCCTAGGAAAAGATTTAAGTCAAGTCGAGAAAGTAATTCTTAGTCATTTTCATGGTGATCACACTGGTGGATTAATTAAACTTAGAAAAACATTTAAAGAAATTAATCCAAAGGCTTTTTCTATCGTTTACGTTGCAGATGGTTTTTTTGAGCAAAGATATGATGAAAATGGAGAATTAAGAGGCTTTATTGGAGGTTTTAATGACGTTGATAACTTTCTTAAAGAAACTGATGAATTAGGAATAAGGTTTGTAATTCTGAAAGAACCAATAGAAATTTCTAAAAATTTATATTTATCTGGTCCAGTCGAAAGAATTCATGAGAGAGTTGTTGTTTCTCCTGGTTTTTATTTAAAAAAAGATGGATTACTTCTTGATGACTTAGTTCTTGATGATCAATCTTTGGGNATATTGACTGAACAAGGGTGGTATATGATGTCAGGATGTGGACACGCTGGCATGATCAATACAGCACAAAAATTTAAGAGTATCCAAAACAGAGATGTAATAGGTGCAATAGGTGGATTTCATCTTTTCAGATCAAGTGATGANGTAGTTACAAAAACAGCNTTAGCACTGAAGGAGTTTGGGCTAAAACAGCTTGTTGGAGGACACTGTACTGGTATTCATGAGGCAAGAAAAATTGCGGATATTGTTAATATTCAAAATAAAAATCTTTCTCATGGAGCAATAGGTACTGTTGTTACTAAAGATCTGAAAATTTTGAGAAGTTCAGTTGAGTAATGATTGAACGTGAGTTAATAATTTTAATTGTGCAGATTATCGCTGCTCTTGGAGTAGTCGTTTCTGTTGTTTATTTAGGTATGCAAATAAAACAGCAAAATATTATCACCAAAGCTCAGTTTGGACATTCACTAACTCAGAGACTTTACGAACGTTATTTTCAAACCTCNAAAGATGCAGAATACGCTGAATTTATGTCAACNGATTGGAATGAAGATATCTGGGATCCTGTAGTAGGTTGGAGAATCAGTATGGCAATAATGACCTATCTNGTTGATCTTTTTGATGTATACGATAAGGTTGAAGAAGGTTTAGTAGATAGAAGTCATTTAGATACTAGAATGAGAACCCTCAAGCTAGGAGTTATGAAAACTCCAATTGGAAGGGGTGTTTGGCAACAATGGAAAGGAAATAGATCACAAGAATTTATTGATTGGTTTGAGAAGGAAATTTATCCTGAAGGAGATGGTGCATTAGATGAGGATATATTCGAAAAAGGATCAAGCAATCTCAATGTAAAGAGAAATTAAATAGTCTTTGCAAAATCAATCAGTCTTGTTTTTAGAGAGTCATCATTTAGGTGNAATCTATCAACTTCCATGTCCCAATCAGAATTTTGGTATTGATTAACTCCCGCTTTAAACCAAGAATCCTCTTNATAGTTAATCTCTTTTTTGTGACACATAAAAGAATTTAGCAACCATGTTCTGATATCGATATTAACAATATCTTCATTCAATTTTTGACAATGCATAAAATCATTTTTTAAGAAATAACCTAGAAAGAGAGCAGCCAATCTTCTATCACTAGTTGTCTGACCTTGTGGTATCGGGTCAAGTTCATATGCCTTCTCAAGATACTCTAGCCCTTTATCGATATCATTTAGACGAAGTAGAGCCTCACCAAAGACTGATATAACTCTCGGATCATTTGGATTCATGCCGGTAGCCTTCTGTCCACTTATTTTAGATTTCTCAAAATCATGCATTGATAAATAAACTTCAGCTTGCATTCTGTGACATTCAAAATCATTNGGGTCCACCTCTAGAGCCTTTTCAAGAAGTCCNAGAAGTTCATCGANTTTATCATTTGTCATTTCACAATAACCTCGCCCNAGTGCTTGACCTATAACACATGCTTTCCATGCATATGCTTGCGCATTATTTGAATCCATGACAATAGCTTGATCTAAATCATGCATAGCAGCTTCATTAGCTTCTTTTGTAAACTTGTGNTGATTATCTTTTCCTTTNAGTAAAAATTCGTAAGAGGTCATATTTTCTGTAGGTTTTCTATGTGCTCTTTTCAGGCTTGATATTTCTATTCCTCCAATCAAAGCGATAGTAATTTTTCTTACAATCTCATCTTGAATATCGAATATATCTTCTTTTACNCGATCATATTTATTGCTCCAAATTACATTTCCATCTGGAGTCTCTGATAATTCAACTGAAATTCTAATTCTCTCATCGATTGTTCTAATGCTCCCAGAAACAATATAATCCAGCTCATAATCCTCTCTATACTGTTTGTGAGTTAAATTTTCTTCTCTTAAATTAAAACAAGTTTGTCTCGAAACAATCTCAAGCTCACTAATCATTGAAAATTCAGTGATCAAGTCTTCGACTATTCCATCAACAAGAAAAGCGCCATCATCATCTTTATTTAAATTTGCAAATGGAATAACAGCAATTTTCTGTTTGTAATCTCCNGATGCCGTTAGTTGTTTATNANCTANTTTTTCATTTGAATTTTTACTGGNCCCATAGAAATAAGCAATACAAAGAGCAATGGGAAACCCTAGAGCAACCAAAACAAATAATGATTGCATGATTGTTTCCTCTGTCAGTCCCAAAAACTCTTCAGGGGGAAAGGTGTTAAAAAATACAGGAGCAAGTTGGATTATGGCTATACCTCCAACTAGATACGCAGCAGCGGTTTTACTTATTTTTTGTAATATTTCTCTTAACAACATTCTTTTAAATCTTATACTAAGTATAAATTTAATAGGAGAGTTAGGTGAATAAATTTTTTTTTTGGTATTGCTATCTTAATGGGACTTATAGGTTGTTCAGAAACTGAAAATAAACTTGAGGTTTTTGTAAGTGGAGCAGAGATAGCGGGGGTTAATGGAATCATTTTTGGGCCAGATGGGTATTTGTATGCTACCTCGGTAATCGGGTCAGATATTTCTGTAGTAGACACTGAAAATAAAAAAATTGTGAAAAGATATGGATTGGAAGATGGAGTAATAGGTCCTGATGATATTGATTTCAATTCTAAAGGAGAATTTTATTGGACATCAATTCTAACGGGTGAAGTGGCTGGCTTTGATCTTGAAGGAAATAAAATAATTGCTGGGAATCCCGGACCAGGCTCAAACCCTATAACCTTTTCTGATGATGATAGATTGTTTGTAGCCCAATGTTTTTTTGATAATGGAGTGTTTGAATTGGATCCTAAAGGCTTGAATCCGCCTAGAGTGATATTTGAAGAATTAGATGATTATTGTGGACTCAATGGCATGGATTGGGGACCTGATGGCCGTCTATATGGACCCAGATGGTTTAACAATGAGGTTGTAAGTGTTGATGTTGATACTGGTGATTTGAGAGTTGAGGCAATAGGATTAAACGTACCTGCCGCTGTAAAGTTCAATTCCATGGGAGAATTATTTATTTTAGATACTGGNGCTGNACAAGTTATCAAAGTAGAGGAGGGNGAGAATAAAGTTTATTCAGAAATAGAAAATGGCTTGGATAATTTGGCATTCAATCAAAATGATGAATTGTTCGTATCAAGTTATTCTGAAGGTTATGTTTTAAAAGTTAAAGGTAACAAAATTGAGGAAATTCTACCTGGTGGTATATCTCATGCTGGAGGACTTGCATCTATTGATGGAGATATAGTGGTTGCCGATATTCAGTCTGTAAAAGCATATGACTCGGAAACAGGTCAGGAGTCTTGGAACTACAAAAATACTTTTAGAGTCTCTCCGATGGGAGCAAATACTTCAGTTTCAACTTTCAATAACAACTTAATTTTAACTAGTTGGTTAGATGGGCATGTCAAAATTATGAGACCTGATACAGGAGAGATTATTGCGAGCTTAGAAAATTTATTAATACCTGTTTCAGCAACTCCATTTGAAAATAAAGTCGCAGTAACACTTCATGGTAACGGTTCTGTAACTCTATTTGATATGCAATCGAAATCATCGGAAGTCTTGGCAGATGGNTTCATGTCACCAACACATATTATTAATTACAATGACCAGTTATTAGTCTCTGATAAGCTGGCTGGTCAGGTAATCTCCATTGATGAAACAGGTAACAAGTCAGTAATCATTGATGGTCTCAATTCTCCAGAGGGCATTGCTATAAAAGATAATGCTATTTACGTTTTTGAAGGTGATACAGGTGAAATTCTTAAAGTAACAGAACAATCAAAAGAANTAGTTGCAANGGTAAAACCCGGAAGTCAACCTCAATCTAAAGATCAGCCTCCATCTATGGTATTTAATGGTCTGATCATTGAAGATGATCTTTTGTACATATCTGGCGAAATGGAAAGATCCATTTTCCGTATAAAAATTTGATTATATTTGTTAAATTGAAAACATATAAAATGATGNTGTTTTATTTNTGTATACATAAGGGAGAAAATTTATGAAAAAACTTAAAAATATACTCATAGGGATAATGTTAATTTTTTCAGCAATTTCTTTTTCAGAAGTTGCTGAGGTATATCAATGGAAGGCATTTCCAGGTAAGTCGCAAGATATGTTAGTTAGTATGGGAAAAGCCGCTGAAATACATGCCTCTGAGGGTGCGCAAGTCTCAATTAATGCTCACAATATTGGATCAACTCAATTAGTTGATTATGTAGTCAGATGGGATAATTCTGAGGACTATGCTAAAAGCAAAGATATACAAAGGAGCTCTGAAGCTTGGGTTGAATTTTGGGCAGAATCAAATCAAAATCCTTCAGGTGAACTTGTTGCAAGNTTTGCTGGAAACAATCTTGATCAAACTAAAAAAGCATCCGATTTTAATGGTTCATATGTCTACTCTGTAAGTGTTTGGAAGGTTGTTCCTGGTAAAGATTTGGATTTAATTGAAAGATTTATGGAATCAAAATCAATTCTCGAAGATACTGGTGCAAGAGTAGAAGTATATGCCGGTAATTGGGGTGCGCCAGGAGAGTATCATTATGTCTTGCTCTATGACAGCTGGACAGACTTAGAAGCTAGCTTTGCTAAACTTAACGTTCCAGGAAGTGAGTGGATGCAAATGATGCAAAGACGAGCAGCTGATGAGGTAGTAGGAGAACAAATAGGTTTCTTTACAGGTTCAACTCTAAATTAAATGAAAAGGCCCCGAAAGGGGCCTTTTTCTTAGTATACTCTTTTTAATTGAGCTACATTGCTGGTTGGCTCTCCATCTAACATNACGTAATTTTTAAAAGTGATTGAATCTTTAGAATTCATTGTCCAAGTCATACCAGTAACGAAACTCTCATGTTCTGCGTGTAAATCTACTTTTGATCTATCAAGCTTAAAGGACATTACTTTGTCGGTTAACTCGCTAACAGAAAAAACTGGTTCAGTACCTAAACCACAATAATGTCTAATAACTAGCTGCCCATCATCATCGCTGTAAGTTGTAAGCATTTCAACACCATCTTCGACTAAAGTTTCCGTAATTGTATTTCCACCAGAAGTAAGTCTAAATTCATAAGAAACATTAATAACATTACCATCAATTCCTTGAACCATTGTGCCTTCCCATTTTCCAATTTTCTTTTTTACTTGTTCAAATGCATTGCTTTTCTTTTCGTTAGCCATCTCAACGTTACCAATACTTACTGTTTCATTTGCAAATATGTTCAACGATAACAATAAGGCGGTGAGTAAACTTAAACTCCTAAAAACTATCATTTTTTTTCTCCTTTAAAAAATAAAACACTAATATAACTTATCTAATAAGAGAGGTCATATCATTTAATTACTATATCTAGTGAATTTTGAACCTATAATCACTATATCGAGTTATTATATATTCGCATAATATATATTATGTTAAATTATAAAAATATCCACATATCTTTACATATAGAAAGTANTATCTTTTAAACAAGTGGTGTGTNGTGNTCTACTCTGAAACTTACAGGCGGCAAAGTTTTATACTGCAAAGATTTAACTGTAGATACATACTTAAATGAAACATCTATAAAGTCTTCGTAGATTGATAATGAAACGTATCCTTGAGATCTTCCATTAGCCCAAATTAGATGTTCATTTTCTTCTATGTATGCNTTTTCGACAGTCTCAGTAGAATCACCTAGACTGTCACCGTAACTNGGTGAAGANATGGCAGGTGCCCCTACTTCGACACCAATAAATTTATTATTTNTATTATATAAATTTGAGAGCCATGANCTATGTGAATCTCCCGCCAAAACTAAAGTTGATTGTGACTTGTCTAAGGACGCATAAAACTTCTCTCTTTCTTTTGGATATCCATCCCATTGATCTGTATTAATTGCAATTTTTTCACCAGCTAATTGTTTTGTTAAGCTTGATCTTGAAAGTTTTGTAGATTTGAATATTTCTGGAAGATATTTTGGNCCNATNAGTAANTGTTGTCCTATGATCGACCATTTATACTCTTTTTTAATATTTTCTTTTACCCAACTCAATTGCTCTTTACCTAAAAGATCACGAGGTTTCTCAAGTTCTTTTANATAAGCTTCTTTATCTAGAAAATTATTTTTAACAAATGAATCAATCTTTANTTGCTCATCTCTTCCATATAAACGAGTATCAAGCATTACTAAATTAATGAGATTGCCGACACTAAATTTTCTCCAAGTTTTNNCTNTCTCTTTTTTATCTCTTATCGGCATCCATTCATAATAAGCTTTGATGGCATTAGCCTTTCGATCTTCAAAANAACCTTCATCCTCGGAATGGTTTTGTGCACCATTCTTCCAAGTGTTATTAGNAATCTCATGATCATCCCAGACAACTATCATAGGTTTTACGCGATGAAGGAGTTGCAAATCTTTGTCGCTCCTGTAAGTTGNGTATCTCCTTCTATAGTCATCTAAAGATATAATTTCGTTTGGAGGGTCAACTAATCTTCCCATTTTTNTTAGCATCTTTTGAGGCATACCCTTCTCTACTATATTCATATATGTAATCGCCCAAATGAAGAACTAGGTCTATATCCTTATCATTTGCCATTTCTTTATAGGCGTTAAAGTATCCCGCTGGAAAGTTAGAACAACTGCAAAAAGCTATGTTGAAGTTTTGAGGATTTTCAATAGGCAAAGTCGAAGTAATNCCTATATCTGAAAAGATACCTTCAGACTCAAATCTGTAATAGATTTTTTTNCCGTTAAANTCACTTGGGATTTTTGCATCAACTTTTACAGTAAAATCATCTTCCGGTTTTGCCAAAAAAGTACCTGAATTTATTGTAGATTCAAAGTTCTTATCTAAGGATACCTCCCATAAAACTTTAACTTTNGTTTTCTTCTGCTTNGTCANTTTTGTCCATAAAACTACATGACTATCTGTAGGATCTCCACTAGCTACCCCGTAATTAAAAGATACAAGTTCCTTTACTTGTTCAGACGACAATCTAAAGGTTAATGAGCCTATCAATAGGCTTAATGNTTTNANAAATAATCTTCTATTCACATGTCGCTTTTTTCAAGTGTCAGTTGTTTGCTTGAAAAACTAAATTATTGGTTGTTTCAGCTGCAAGACTCACGNNTGAAAATCCTGCNTCAGAAAGAAGTTCCATAAGCTTTTTNGGTCCTGCTTGCGGGCCAAGACCNAGACCTACAGNTTGAGCTTTAGATGCAGGAACACATATTANCGTTCCAAAACCATAAAACATTGATGCACCAGGATTATTATCAATATTATTTTTTAAACCATCTAATGCCATGGGTTCNACAACCATGAAAGTACCATCATCAGCTAATGTNTCTTTNATAGATTTTGCAATTCCAACTGGATCACCCATATCGTGCCAAGCATCNAATATACAAGCCAAATCGTAAGATTCATTTGGAATTGCCGCNGCATCTGATACAAAAAATTCTAGATTGGATAACCCNTTNTCCTNTGCTCTTTTTTTTGCCTCTTCTATTGAAGGCTCATGAAAATCAAAAGCATGAATTGTAGAATTTGGATATTGTTCTGCCATCAACATGGAAGAAGTNCCTAAACCACAACCAATATCTGCAACTTTAGCACCCATTTTTAATTTTTCTTCAACTCCAGTCATTGCAGGTATCCATTCATCAAGTAAATGTCCTGCGTAAGCTGGACGGAAAAATCTTTCAGTTCCNCAAAAACAACATTCATGATGCTCTCCCCAAGGTCTTCCACGTCCAGTCTTGAAGACATCAATTGCAACATCTTCTTTTACAAATTGTCCTACAACTCCTTGCATTAAACCTTGAATGCACGTTGGTTCATTTTCTCTTGCAAACACAGCTGCTTGTTCTGGGCTTAAACTGAATTTATCACTATCTTCATGATAGGTTACATACCCTCTTCCNGCATTTGAAGAAAGCCATTCTAATAAATATCTTTCATTTACATTTGACTCTACTGCAATATCTTTGACTGAGGATGGTCCGAGTTTATCCATTGCTCGATACACACCAGTTTGATCACCAAGATAAGACATCATTACTGCTATTGATCCAGCTACATCATTGAAAACATCTCCGAATAGCTCCATCAGTTTGTCATGATTTACTTCTGTATTTNTGCTCATAATTTCTCCTTATTTACAATTTAATATAACAGAATGATGTCATACTGTATCAATCCTNATATGAATTTTTNTNACAAATAANGGTCAAACCAGTCGTATCTAACTATGTAGTACAATTGCAGCATGAAGCCATTAAATGGAATTAAAGTTATTGATTTGACCCATATGCTGGCAGGACCTTATGCTGGTATGGTAATTGCTGATTTAGGAGCAGAAGTAGTTAAAATTGAACCTCTAGTAACAGGNGAAATGACACGAGGTTTACTAAAAACAGATCCGAATTACTCATATAAAGAATTCGGTGCTTATTTTCTCACCCTTAATAGAAATAAAAAAAGCGTTTCATTGGATNTAAAATCTGAAATAGGTTTGGAGATTTTTTATGAATTGGTTAAATCNGCCGATGTTGTTTTGAATAACTTTAGTGCGGGTGTTGTTAAGAAATTAAAAATCGACTTTGAAACTCTCAATAATATTAATCCAAAAATTATTACTTGCTCAATAACTGGTTTTGGAGAAACTGGTCCACATTCATCTAGGCCAGCTTATGATCAAATAGTTCAAGCTTATAGTGGCGGGATGTCTATCACTGGACCTGATGCCAACACACCTACAAGAGCAGGTATACCNATTGGAGATCTGGGCTCAGGCCTTTATGGGGTAATTGGAATTCTCTCAGCACTTCTCTCTAGAGAGAAAACCAATAAAGGGCAGCATATAGATATGTCTTTACTTGATGTTCAAATATCTTTATTGACCTACATGGCAACTATGCAAACACTATCAGGCATTGATCCCAAGCCAATTGGAAATGCGCATTTTGTTCATGTTCCCTACAATAGTTTCACAACAAAAGATGGGTTTGTGGTTATAGCGGTCATCACCGATGCATTCTGGGAAGCTCTTCTNGATGTAGTTAACACGGAGAGCCTTAGAGATCCTAGATTTAGTAAATCTATCGATAGATTAAAAAATCANCAATTTATAGAGTCAGAACTCAATAAGATACTTTCAACGCAGACCTCTGATTATTGGATAAAAGCTNTGAATAAAGCTAAAGTTCCGTGTGGACCCATAAATACTTTNAGCCAGGCATTATCAGACGANCAAATCATTCATAGAAATATGATGGTAGAAGTTGAACATCCAGATGGTGGAAAAGTAAAAATGCCAGGTAATCCTATCAAACTCTCNTANACCGATGAAGATTCCTACACTCCCCCTCCCCATTTAGGAGCTCATACAAAAGAGATTTTAAAAGAATGGGGTAAATTTGATGATAATGCCATTCAAGAATTNATTGANAGAAATATTATCCAATCAGTAAACTAAAATGTATTTATCTAAAACATACGCGGCAATAGCAATAAAAATAGTTACCAATGCTAAAAAAAGTAATAATGTTTTGAATTTAAACTCTTTTTCTTTCATGTTTTGCTTTAGTAATTCAGTTATCTGTTAGAAAATATATTATATATGGCTAAACAAGATTTAATAGAAATGGATGGAGAGGTAATAGAAACTCTTCCTAATACTACCTTTAGAGTTAAATTAGATAATGATCACGTTGTGACAGCTCATATTTCTGGAAAGATGAGAAAGCATTACATTCGAATTTTAACTGGAGATAAGGTAAAAGTTGAAATTACTCCATACGACTTATCAAAAGGCAGAATTATTTTTAGAGAAAGATAATTGATTATTTGATCGCTTCAATTAAGGACACCATAAAGTTTAATCTATGTCCTCCAACAAAAGAATCTACATCTGCNCTATCTCTGGCTGCGTGCATTGCCACAACTGTTTTGCTAACAGGATCAATCCAAATAAACTGACCAAAAATTCCATCAGCATAAAATGATTGATAGGCTGGACCATCCAACCACCACTGATAACCATAGTAAGAATTATTTCTAGAAGGAGTAGTTGAATCCTTCATCCAATTTTTAGGTAAGATCTCAACGCCATTATTTAATTTGCCATTATTCATAGCAAACATTCCTAATCTTGCATAATCTCTTAAAGTTGCATTTAAACAACATCCACCTAGTTCTTGTTCATAATCAGTATCTATTACCCAATAAGCATTGAATTCCATTCCAAATGGTTTCCATATTTTTTTCTCAAGATAATTAGANAAATTATCTCCAATGGCAGCTCGTACTATTCCACCAATAAGATTAGTCTCTCCAGTGTTGTAATTAAACTTATTACCTGCAGATGACTTTTTATTGAGATTATTCAGATATTCATAAAGATTAAGAGAATTCAAAGCACCAGCAATATTTACATCTGATAATGGATCTTCATAATCTTCATTCCAGTCTATACCTGAGGACATTTGGAGAACTTGCTTTATAGAAACATCTTGATAATTACTATTTAATAATTGAGGTAAATAAATAGTAACTTTATCTTCAACAGATTTTATGTGTCCATCTTTGATTGCAGCACCAAGCAGCATGGATGTAACTGACTTTGTAACTGAAAAAGATACCCATTTTGTAGTCTCGTCATTTCCAAAATCATAAGATTCATAAAGAATAACTCCATTACGGATTACTATAAGACCGGCTATTTTAAAAGTTTGTATAAAATCTTCTAAGGAAAATTCTTCACCTTTAAATTTATACTTAAGATTGGACAGATCAAGTAAGTCATAGCGGAATGGATAAAAGTTCTGACTTTTCGATACTTGTCTTGTAGGAAGAATTTCCTTTATATTACCGAAACCTTCAAGCTTTTGTTCTGTGTTCCAAAACAAGATAGTTTTTGGGGCATTTTCACTAGTAAGCTTCTCCTGCCCGAGTGTCAACGAGCTGAATATCGTCAATGTGATGAGCCAACATCTCAATGTTTGACCTTTTCTTTCTTGTTGGGGTTTTCTGTTAAATTAACGTTGATTTTTCCATTAACTAATGTAACTGAGGCAACGCCACCAGCTTTTGATAATTTACCAAATAGTATCTCTTCAGCCAAAACAGTCTTTATTGTGTCTTGAATGAGTCTTTGCATTGGTCTAGCTCCCATATTTTTGTCATAGCCATTTTCTAAAAGCCAGTCACGTGCATCTTCTGAAACTTCTAATTGAACCTTTTGAACATCTAATTGAACCTGAAGCTCAACCAAAAATTTATCAACCACAGTTCTTATTACTTCTGTAGGAAGAGGATTGAATTGGATAATTCCATCTAATCTATTTCTAAATTCGGGGGAGAAGGTTTTCTTTATCATTTCTGTTGCGTCAGATGAATGATCTTGGGATTGAAAACCCATGCTAGCTCTACTCATATCTTGAGCACCTGTATTAGTGGTCATGATAACTATGGTATTTCTGAAATCTGCTTTCCTTCCATTATTGTCCGTCAAGGTTCCATGATCCATCACTTGCAACAAGATATTGAATACTTCGGGATGAGCCTTTTCTATCTCATCCAAAAGAATGACAGAGTGCGGATGTTTATTGACGGATTCAGTAAGCAAACCACCTTGGTCATAACCAACGTAACCAGGAGGTGCTCCTATTAACCTAGAAACTGTATGTCTTTCCATGTACTCAGACATATCAAATCTCACAAATTCAATTCCCATTATTTGTGCCAATTGCTTACTCACTTCTGTTTTTCCAACTCCAGTAGGACCAGAAAATAAGAAAGAGCCAACTGGTTTTTCATCAACTCTTAATCCAGCCCTTGCGAGCTTGATAGCAGAAGAAAGCTTTTCAACCGCCTCATCCTGTCCAAAGATTACTCGTTTTAAATTTTCTTCTAATTTTTCTAGTGATTTTTTGTCTGATGTGGAGACTGTTTTTTCAGGTATTCTGGCTATTGAAGCAACAATTTTTTCTATATCTAATTCATTGATAGTTTTTTTTCTTTTTGAGGATGGTAAAAGATTTTGTCTAGCTCCTGCTTCATCAACCACATCAATTGCTTTGTCTGGAAGATATCTATCATTTATATGCTTTGAAGCTAAAGAAGATGCGGCTCTCAATGAGCCATCTGTGTATCTAATATTATGATGCTCCTCAAATCTATCTTTTAGTCCTTTGAGGATATCAAAGGTTTCTTCGATTGATGGCTCAGTTACTTCAACTTTTTGAAATCTTCTTGATAAAGCTCTATCCTTCTCAAAAATACCTCTAAATTCTTTGTAAGTTGTAGAGCCTAAAAATTGAAGACCTCGTTTAGCTAAGGCAGGTTTAAGCAGGTTAGAAGCATCCATTACACCACCTGATGTAGCACCTGCACCGATAATAGTATGAATCTCATCAATGAATAGAATCGCTGTTGCATCTTCTTCTAATGCATTTAGAACAGCTTTAAGTCTCTCTTCAAAGTCTCCTCTATACTTTGTCCCAGCCAAAAGAGCGCCCATATCTAAAGAATAAATAACACTATCTTTAATTAATTCAGGAACTTTATTTTCTGTTATTAACTTTGCTAAGCCTTCTGCAATGGCAGTCTTTCCAACACCAGACTCACCAACTAGTAATGGATTATTTTTACTTCTTCTAGCTAAAATCTGAACGACTCTCTCTATTTCTTTAGTTCTCCCGATGAGAGGATCTATCCTACCCTCCAAGGCTTCCTTATTTAGATTAGTGGTGTATTGTTCTAGAGCATTATTTGATTCAGGCTCGTTGGATTCATTTACTTCGGTTTCTGAATTATTTTGTTTATCGCTTTTACCATGACTGAGATAGGACACAGCATCAAGTCTTGTAAGACCATACTGTTCCAAAAGAAAAACACTTTGTGATTCTTTTTCGCTGAATATTGCTACGAGTATATTGCTTCCATTAACCTCTTCTTTACCTGAAGATTGGACATGAAAAACAGCTCTTTGTATTACTCGCTGAAAACCTAAAGTAGGTTGAATTTCAAGTTTTGATTCATCTGAGGTTTTAGGTGTTGTTGAGCCTATGAATTCTTCCAATTCAACTCTAAGTTTTTCAGTGTTAATGTTGTTTGATGAAAGTAATTGAATAGCATCGGAATTATCTAATAATGCTAAAAGAAGATGCTCTACTGTAACAAACTCATGTTTTTGAGTTTGCGCAATTTTGAAAGCGGTATTTAAGTTTTGTTCTAATTCTTGATTAATCATCTTCGTCAACTTCCTCTATATCGCTAAGGAGAGGATGTCCATTCTCTTTAGCAAAGTTATTAACTTGAGCGCTTTTTGTTTCTGCAACTTCTCTCGTAAAGATACCACAAACACCCTTACCATGGGTATGTACTGCTAGCATAATTTGCTGAGCTCTGTCACCGTCAAATCCAAAGAATGTTTGTAGGACATAAACCACAAATTCCATAGGTGTATAGTCATCGTTATGAAGAATAACACGATAAAGTGGCGGTTTTTTTACCTTAGGTTTCTCAAGTGTAGCAACTGCTGAAGTGTTATTATCTCTATCCTCTTGATCTTTCTTGTTAATGAGGAAAAGCATTAATCCATATTGGAGATAATCGCCTCTCCAAATTCAGAGCACTTTAATAGGCTTGCTCCACTCATTAGTCGTTCAAAATCATAAGTTACAGTCTTCTGACTGATTGTTTTTGACAAGCCTTCAATGATGAGATCGGCTGCTTCCATCCATCCCATATATCTGAGCATCATCTCAGCTGAGAGAATCAGAGAACCTGGATTTACCTTATCTAGTCCAGCATATTTTGGAGCAGTTCCGTGAGTGGCTTCAAAGAGTGCAATTTTGTCACCCAAGTTAGCTCCAGGAGCTATTCCAATTCCTCCAACCTCTGCAGCTAATGCATCAGATATATAATCGCCATTGAGGTTAAGAGTGGCTATGACACTGTATTCATCTGGCCTAGTTAAAATTTGCTGAAGAAATGCATCAGCAATTACATCTTTTATTACAATTTCTCTTCCCGTGATTGGGTTAGTTAAAGAATGCCAAGGACCACCATCAAGTTCTTTAGCTTTATATTTTTTAGCAGCATGTTGATATCCCCAGTCTTTAAAAGAACCCTCGGTAAATTTCATGATATTACCCTTATGAACTAAGGTGACAGAGTCTCTATCGTTTGCGATAGCGTATTGAATCGCTTTATCCACTAATCTTTCAGTACCTTGTTTAGAGACTGGTTTAACTCCGATACCACATTCTTCAAGAAATCTTATCTTTGTTACACCCATTTCTTCGGTCAAGAATTTAATTACTTTTTCAGCTCCCTCTGAGCCTGCTTCCCATTCTATGCCGGCATATATATCTTCAGAATTCTCTCTAAAAATTACCATATCTGTCTTTTCAGGAGCTAATACTGGACTTGGTACACCATCAAAGTATCTGACTGGACGCTGGCAAACATATAGATCTAGCTCTTGTCTTAAAGCAACATTTAAAGATCTTATACCACCACCAACAGGAGTAGTAAGAGGACCTTTAATTCCTACAAGATATATTTCTAAAGCTCTCAGAGTTTCAGGTGGAAGCCAATTATCCTCTCCATATACAACTGTAGATTTCTCGCCACAATAAATTTCCATCCATTCTATTTTCTTCTTGCTTCCATAAGATTTCTCTACCGCAGAATCTACAACCTTCATCATGGCTGGAGTTATGTCAGAACCAATCCCATCTCCCTCTATAAAGGGTATTATAGGATTATCTGGAACTATGAGTTTTCCAGAAGAGTCTATTGAGATCTTTGAACCACTGGCTGGCTCTATAATGTGCTCGAATTCCATAATTGCTCTGTATAATTAAAATGGAGCTGCATTATATATTATTTGATTAATAAGGTTAATTAAGAGAAATGGATAAAGGAAAAGTATTAGTTGGCTTATCAGGTGGCGTAGACTCCTCTGTAACTGCCCTACTATTGAAAGAACAAGGTTATGATGTTCATGCTCTATTTATGAAGAATTGGGACGATGATGATGGTTCCCCATATTGTAGTGCTAAAGAGGATTTCATGGATGCCGTTTTTATTGCTGAACAACTAGAAATTCCTCTTAATCAGATAAGCTTCTCCAGAGAATATAAAGAGAGGGTATTTTCCTACTTTATCAAAGAATTAGAGGAAGGCAGAACACCGAATCCAGATATCCTTTGCAATAAGGAGATTAAATTTAAAGAATTTTATAATTATGCTTCTCATGAGGAGTTTGACTTTATTGCCACAGGCCATTACGCACAAAATATCAACAATGAGCTATATAAAGGTCTAGACAATTCAAAAGATCAGTCTTATTTTTTACACGCCATCGACAATCATACTTTAAAGAAAACATTATTCCCTCTAGGTCAACTTACAAAAAAAGAAGTCAGAAACATAGCAAGAGATAATAATTTAATAACGAGTGAAAAAAAGGATAGCACCGGTATTTGCTTCATTGGAGAAAGACCATTTCCGGAATTTGTAAGAAGATATCTTAAAGGAGAGATTGGAGATATTATCAGCGATAAAGGAGAGAAAATAGGAACTCATTTAGGGTTAGCTTTCTATACTCTGGGACAAAGACAAGGTCTTGGTATAGGTGGCGTTAAAGGTGCATCAGATTTGCCTTGGTATGTAGCAAAAAAAGATTTAGAAAATAATAAATTAATGTGCGTCCAAGGTAATAACCATCCTCTCCTCTTTTCTTCTGAACTTACAACAAAAAATCTTTATCTTTTCAGTGAATCGATTCCAAAAAAATTTTCAGGAACGGCTAAAGTAAGATACCGTCAAGAGGATCAAGAATGTGAAATATTTATTAATCAGGAATCGTTAAAGATATTATTCAAACAGCCACAAAGATCAGTAACACCGGGACAATCAGTAGTTATCTATCAAGACCAGAAGTGTCTAGGTGGAGGAGAGATTGACACTATTAATTAGCAGTTGTTTATTCTTTCGTGAAAGTTTTTTTATCTTAATTTCTCTCTTAAGAGATTCACTTTTCGTTGGCACTTCTTCCTTATACACCAAATGCACTGGCCTTCTGTTTTTTGTGTATTTAGCTCCTTTACCAGAATTATGTGCTTCAATTCTGGCTTTCAAATTATTTGTTATTCCTGTGTAATAAGTGTCATCAGAGCATTTAATAATGTAAACCTGCCATTTCATTCAAGAAATGCTGAAAAAATCCATAAGGAAGCCACTATTAATACCAAAATTGTAGTGAGCCATGCCCTAATTCTATCTTCCCGATCCATTAAGCTGAGGCACTGTCTAAGGAATCTAACTTAGAATGCAAAGAGACAATATTCTTATTTTTTTGGTCTATTGGCTGACCTACAGTTGTACCAAAATTCAAAAAACAATACAGCATAATATCGGCGAGAGTAAGTCTGTCGCCACAGACATATTCTTTTCCTTCAAGTTGCCCATCGAGCCATTGAAGACGTTCTTGTGCAATTTCTTTTAAATCATCTGCAGCTTGAGGTATTAAATGCAGTCTATCTTTAAAAAGGTCGTAACCTTCAGAATATCTAAATCCATTTGTTAATGGTTCTATTATTTGTAAATCAATCCTTCGTACCCACATTTTTGTTTCAGCTCTTTCTTCAGCTGTTTTACCAATCAAAGAAGTATGTCCATTCATTTCATCAAGATATTCGCAGATAGCAGTGATTTCAGCCAGAAAACTCCCATCATCAAGTTCTAGTGTAGGCATTTGACCTGAGGGATTACGATTTAAGTGTTGTTCTTGTCTATTTTCACCCCCCATCAGGTCAACTTCAACCTTTTCTATTTCTATTCCTAGCTCAGCTAAGAACATTCTTACAACATGTGGATTTGGTCCAATTGAATCATATAATTTCATAATTTTTAAGGTTGTTTAATAACCTCTCCTCCTTTCATAACAAAATCAATAGTTTCTAAAACTTTAATATCTTCTAATGGATCTGAAGAAACTGCAACAATATCAGCATATTTACCAGGTTCAATACTACCCAAATTCTCTTTCTCTCCCAATAAATCAGCTGCGAAAAGTGTTGCACTCAGTATCGCATCCTTTGGGCTCATACCAGCATCTACCATAAGTTTAAATTCCTTTGCATTCTCACCATGAGGTGAAACACCACTATCAGTTCCGAAAGCTATTTTAACTCCCGACTGGTAAGCCATTGAAAAAGTAGCTTGTAATCTTGGACCTATTTCCAATGCCTTTTTTTCAACAAATGGAGGATAATAATCTTCAATAAGTGCTTTATCAGCTACCCATTTCCCAGCAAGAAGAGTTGCAACATAGTAAGTCCCGTTATCTCGCATCAGAGATGCACCCTCTCTATCCATTAAGGTGCCATGTTCAATGGAATCTACACCAGCCAGAACAGCTCTTTTTATACCTTCAGTTCCGTGTGCATGTGCAGCTACTTTAAATCCATAATCTTTAGCTGCATCAACGATAGCCTCTATCTCTTTAATTGTCATTTGAGGGCTTTGTCCATCTTTAGCATTACTTAAAACACCTCCAGTAGCAGTTATTTTTATTAGATCTGCATCTTCTTTATATCTATGTCTTACTGCCTTATAAGCATCATCTGCATTATTTATAATTCCTTCAGCCGGTCCAGGATCTGAAGTTAACTTCAAATTAAGAGAATTAGTTGGGTCAGCATGACCTCCTGTAGTAGCAATTGTTTTTCCTGAGGAATATATTCTGGGGCCTCTAGTTATTTTGTCATTTATTGCGTTTCGTAGCGAAATTGTTATGGAATCAAAGTCACCTAAATTGCGTACAGTTGTAAAACCAGCTAAAAGAGTTTTCTCCGCATTTTTTGTAGCTCTGATTGCATAGTCTGCTGCATTAAGAGTGAAATTTTCAAGATAAGCCCTATTAGAGCTTTGGCTAGTTAAATGCACATGCATATCAATTAAACCCGGAAAAGCATAATAACCCGTTAAATCAATATAAATATCTTCGGGATCAGGTGGAACATATCCTTCTACGACCTCAGTGATAAATTCATTCTCAACGAACACTGACATTTCAGGAAGTAAGTTGCCACTTTTTACATCAAAAAGATTACCAACATGTACGACCGTCTTGGCATTCAAGAAAACTGAAATAATTGAAAATGCTAAGACAACAATAACCTTCATATTTAGGTCTAGTTTGAATCTACTTTAGACTCAAGGCAAGTAATTATAGACATTAAGCTATAATAAGCTTATGAACCATGAAAGTCTCTTTTCAATATCGCCACTAGATGGAAGATACGAAAATGCAGTTTCATCATTAAGAGAAATTACTAGTGAATACGGGCTTATAAAGTATCGTTACATAATAGAAATCAAATGGTTTATTCATCTCTCTAAAAACTCGCAAATAAAAGAACTACCAAAGTTAGATATTAAAGATTATCTCTATCTTAATGATTTAATTGGTAATTTTGATATCAAAGATGCCAAAAGAGTTAAAACCATCGAAAAAAAGACCAATCATGATGTTAAAGCAATCGAGTATTTCATCAGGGAAAAGTTCAAGAAACATAAAAAATTATCAAAATATCAAGAATTTATTCATTTTGCTTGCACATCTGAGGATATTAATAATCTTTCTTATGCGCTAATGATTAAAGAAGCTAAATCAATAACTAAGGCAGCTATTNATGAAACGAACAAAAAAATTAAACAACTTGCGAACAAGTATAAAAAAATCTCCATGTTATCNAGAACTCATGGCCAGAGTGCTTCTCCAACTACTATGGGAAAAGAATTCGCGAATTTTCATCATAGAATAAATAAAATTTCTTTATCAGTAGATCGAAGAACAATGACTGGAAAAATTAATGGAGCAGTTGGAAATTATAATGCTCACAGGGTAGCCTATCCTGAAATTGACTGGCAAAAAATATCCAATCAATTTGTCAGAAGCTTNAAGCTAGACTTCAATAGTCATACAACACAAATAGAACCTAAAGACACAATAGCTCTTTTATTGGGTGATTACGTAAAGTTGAACAATGTTTTTATTGATATGTCTAGAGATATTTGGGGTTATATTTCTCTAGGGTACTTCAAACAAAAACTCAAGAAAGGTGAGGTAGGATCTTCAACTATGCCTCATAAAGTTAACCCTATTGATTTCGAAAATGCAGAGGGTAACTTTGGACTAGCAAATGCACTTCTTAACCATATTNGCAATACTGTTACTGTTTCAAGATGGCAAAGGGATCTCACTGATTCAACTGTAATGAGAAATATAGGTTCTTCATTTGGGTATATTAATTTGGCATTGACTTCCCTCCTCAAAGGCCTCAATAAATTAGAGATAAATAAAGAAAAACTTGCATCAGACTTAGATGCAGCATGGGAAGTCTTAACAGAGGCAATCCAAACTGTACTGAGAAAAAATAATATTCCTGATGGTTATGAATTAATGAAGAAAATTTCAAGAGGTAAGGAAATTACAAGATCTGACCTTTTAGAATTAATTAAAAGTCTAGACATTCCTGAAGATGAAAAATCTCGATTATTAGAGCTCACACCCCACACTTATACTGGTTTTGCTGAAGAATTATCCAATCTCTAAAAGTATATTGATTTATGTTTAATTACCGTTAAACTGACGCATCTTTTAGCTTAAAAGGTACATAAAATCACATAAAGATTTAACATCATAAATACATTAAGGAAGGATTATGGCGTCTTACAAAGATTTAATTCAAGAACTTANAGAACTGAAAAAGCAAGGTAATGGTTCAAATGTAAANATCCAAGCAGAAAGTGCAGCGAGAATGAGACTTCAAAATCAATTTCAATCTGGATTGGATATAGCTAGATANACNGCAGCGATTATGCGAAAGGATATGGANGAATATGATTCTAATCCAGAAGCGTANACACAATCTTTAGGATGCTGGCATGGTTTTATAGGTCANCAAAAACTTATCTCTATAAAAAAACATTTTGGAACNACGGACAAAAAGTATCTCTATCTATCCGGATGGATGGTTGCGGCTTTGAGATCCGCATTTGGCCCTCTACCAGATCAGTCCATGCATGAAAAAACAACAGTTGCATCTCTGATCAATGAATTATATACATTCCTAAAACAAGCTGATGCTAGAGAGTTAGGTGATCTCTTTAGACAATTGGATTCTTTGGAGGGTAAGGAGAAGGAAGATGTTCAGAGGAAAATTGATAATTTTCAAACCCATATTGTTCCAATAATTGCTGATATTGATGCTGGCTTCGGAAATGAAGAAGCGACTTACTTAATGGCTAAGCAAATGATAGAAGCTGGCGCTTGTTGTATACAGATCGAGAACCAGGTTTCAGATGAGAAGCAATGTGGACACCAGGATGGCAAAGTTACAGTTCCTCATGCTGACTTTCTAGCAAAAATTAATGCTGTACGATATGCATTTCTAGAACTTGGAGTTGAAGATGGTGTAATTGTTGCAAGAACAGACTCTTTGGGCGCAGGTCTAACTCAGCGAATTGCCATTACTCATGAAGTTGGTGATCTTGGTGATCAATATAATTCATTTTTGGATCTTGAAGAGGTATCTGAAGAAGAGATGAATCATGGAGATGTCTTAATCAACTATCATGGAAAATTAGTAAGACCCAAAAGATTACCAAGTAATCTCTATAGATTCAAAGAAGGGACTGGTGAGGCAAGATGCATCTTGGATTCGATAACAAGTCTTCAAAATGGAGCTGATCTGATTTGGATAGAAACTGAAAAGCCCCATATAGGACAAATTGGTGCAATGATGGATGAAATAAGGAAGGTTGTGCCAAATGCTAAACTTGTTTACAACAATAGTCCTTCTTTCAATTGGACATTAAATTTTAGACAGCAAGTTTTTGATGCCATGGAGGAATCTGGCAAGGACGTGTCTTCATACGATAGAGATAATTTGATGGATGAAAAGTATGATGAAACAGAAATTGCAATCCAAGCAGATGAAAAAATTCGCACTTTCCAAGCTGATGCTGCAAAACAAGCCGGTATATTTCATCATCTGATTACCCTTCCTACATATCATACTGCAGCACTATCAACGGATAATCTCGCAAAAGAATATTTTGGAGATAAAGGTATGTTGGGTTATGTTGCAGGTGTCCAGAGGAAAGAGATAAGAGAAGGTATAGCGTGTGTGAAGCATCAAAATATGGCTGGCTCCGACATGGGAGACGATCATAAGGAATATTTTGCAGGTGAAGCTGCGCTCAAAGCTGCGGGTGAAGACAATACAATGAATCAGTTTTGAGGTAAAACTAAAAAAAAAGGGAGCTACTTGCACCCTTTTTTTTGACAAATTATTTTACTGTTCAACACACTTTGAAGGATTTCCTCCACACAACTCACATTCTCTTC
>PAOE01000049.1 GCA_002707915.1 Gammaproteobacteria bacterium | reverse complement strand
CTAGCTGAAGCGCTCTGCTTGTAGCGTCTCCTGCAGCCCAAGATTTCCTCGGGCCTGCATTGGGTGCATGTCGGTATGTTCTTAGGCTTTGGCCATCAACCCAAGCTTGAGATAAAGCATCTACAGTTTGATCTTTGTTTAAGCCAAACATTGAGGCAATAACAGCAGTTGATGCAACTTTAACCAATACAACATGATCAAGACCGACCCTGTTGAAGCTATTTTCTAATGCTAAAACTCCCTGAATTTCATGGGCTTTAATCATCGCTGTCAAAACATCTTTCATTGTCAAGGGATCTTTCCCTTGCAAAATATTCTTTTGAGATAGATAGTCAGCTGNAGCCAGAATCCCTCCTAAGTTNTCCGAAGGATGNCCCCACTCTGCCGCAAGCCAAGTATCATTNAAATCAAGCCATCTTATTATTGCTCCTATATCCCAAGCCCCTTTAACNGGATCNAGAACATGATCCGTCCCAGGGACTCTAACTCCACCAGGAACNGTCGTNCCTTCCACATAAGGTCCCAATAAATTTCTNCAATCATTAAAAGTTAGAGCCAGTAGTCCACANCCCAGCGTGTCCATTAAGCAGTACCTTGCTGTNTTATANGCTTCGGAACTTTCTATCTCCTTATCAATTACATAGTCTGCTATNTTTNTGAGTACNTCATCCGGTTGAGGACGNACGTTNGTTTCAACGTTTCCTGACATATCTAATCNCTCTANTTATCTATCTGACATATCGACCCAANCTGAGTTATCAGGACCGATATACTCTTCACTAGGTCGAATAATTCTATTATCTGCTCTTTGTTCAATTATGTTGGCTGCCCAACCCGAAGTTCTTCCAATAACAAATAAAGGAGTAAANATGGCTGTGGGTATACCTAAATAATTGTAGGCTGAAGCCATAAAAAAATCTGTATTTGCGAACATACCTTTCTCTTCATCCATGACTCTNTCAATTTCTTCNGATACATCATATAAAGTTGTATCACCATTCAATTTTGAAAGTTTTTCAGACCATAACTTAATGATTGCGTTTCTAGGATCCTCTGAACTGTATACCGCATGGCCAAAACCCATAATTTTTTCTTTCTTAGCTAATAACTCCAAAACTCCCTCTTTAGCTTCTTCTATAGAAGAGTACTTTTCAATCATTTCCATAGCAGCTTCATTTGCACCGCCATGCAAGGGTCCCCTTAGTGTTCCAATGGCTCCGGTGATACAAGAGTGCATATCTGAAAGTGTTGATGCACAAGTTCTAGCAGTGAATGTTGATGCATTGAATCCGTGCTCGGCATAAAGGATTAAAGATACATCCAGCGCTCTAGAATGATCATCTGACGGCTCTTTTCCCGTGAGTAATGATAGAAACTGTCCACCTATAGTNGGATGATCTGTTTGCGTTTCAATTCTCACACCNTCGTGGGAAAATCTATACCAATAAGTAACTATCGAAGCGAAAGAAGCNAAAATTCTATCTGCTGTTTCATTTTGATTTGAGAAATCNCCCTCAGGTTCCAAATTTCCCAACATNGAACATCCNGTTCTCATTACNTCCATTGGATGGGCATCTGCAGGAATTCTCTCTAATACTTCTTTGAGTTCTGAAGGTAGAAACCTATATTTTTTCAATTTAGAAGTATAGTCATCGAACTGTGACTGAGACGGCAAATTGCCATACAGGAGCATATAAGCAACCTCTTCAAACGAAGCCTTTTCAGCAAGCTCTTCAATGGCATAACCTCTGTAGGTTAATCCTTTTCCCTCTTTACCTACAGTTGAAAGAGCAGTTTTTCCTGCTACTTGACCCCTTAAACCTGCTCCTTCTAATTTTTTCTCGCCCATTTCAATTCCTAGTCTATTTTTTAAATAACTCGTCCAATTTATTCTCGAACGAATGATAATCTAGTACGTCATAAAGTTCATCTCTAGTTTGCATATTTTTTAAGAGGTTTTGCTGATTATCAGCCTTGTGAATCTCTCTAAAAACTTCCTCAGCTGCCTTACTCATTGCTCGAAATGCAGATAAAGGATAAAGAACCATATCTACGCCTGACTCTCCTAACTCTTGGCAGCCAAAAAGAGGAGTTTTTCCAAACTCGGTAATATTTGCCAAAATTGGTATGTTGATGTGTTTTTTTAGTTCTAAATATTGATTGAGCTCTATGAAGGCTTCAGGGAAAAGTGCATCAGCTCCGGCTTCTTGATAGGCTAAAGCTCTTTCAATCGCTCCCTCTAAACCTTCATTTGCTAAAGCATCAGTCCTTGCCATCACAACAAAATCATCATCTGTTTTTGCATCTATAGCAGCCTTTATTCTGTCAATCATTTCTCCAGTTGAGACAATCTCTTTGTTTGGTCTATGTCCACATCTTTTCTGAGCAACTTGATCTTCTATATGCAATCCGCCTGCTCCTGATCGGGTCAACGACTTTACTGTACGGGATATATTGAAAGCCCCACCCCAACCTGTATCTGCATCAACGAGTAATGGCAAAGAAGTCACATTAGTAATTCTTTCTACATCAATTAATACATCTTGAAGCGAAGAGATACCCAAATCAGGGACGCCGAGACTCGAAGCTGCAACACCNCCACCTGATAAATAAATAGCTTTATGACCTTCCTTTTGAGCAAGCAANGCAGAATATGCATTTATNGTTCCCACTATCTTTAAGGGATTATGGGATGCTATGGCTTGTCTGAGTTTTTTACCTTGGGAATTGCTCATTTAGTTACCTCCCTACAAAACTAGATTCAGAAGTTAGAACTGCTCTGAGCTCATCATGACTTTCAACGCCACTGATTTCAGAAAATTCTTCTCTTATATGTTTAGGAGCCTGAAAAAAGACACCCAAGTCAGCCTCTTGAAGCATTTGAATATCATTATAGGAATCTCCAGATGCGAAAACTTTAAATTTCATCTCTTTCAATGATTGTACAACCTTTTTCTTATTCTCCTTCTGTCTCAGCGTATATCCCTTAAGCTGATTATTTTCAATTTCAAGATAATGACAATTTATTGAGGGAGTTCCTAGTTTTCTAATCATAGGCCAAGCTAATTCATAAAAAGAATCAGAGACAATGGTCAGCTGAAAGTTGTCTTTTACCCANTCAACAAAGTCCTTTGCACCTTCAAAAGGTTCCATTTCATTTACTAGGGATTGAATTTCAGAGAAAGAAAGACCAATTGACTTAACCAAATTGATTCTCATATCCATTAACTCTGAATAATCCTTGAGATCTTGAGTTGTTAAATTGAACTCATCCTCTCCTGTATATTCAGCAACTTTAGCCCAAATTTCTGGAATTAATACACCTTCAAGATCAAGACAGACATGTTCCATTTATAGAGTCACCTAGTAGTTGATTGGACTCAGAATTATACATTTTTTGCATTTAATTTCTTTAATTTATATTCACAACATGGCCAGTAAGTACCTCTTTACTGGCTGAGATACAGTTTTCTATTTGATCATCAAAAAAAATATCAGCCTCAAAAGCCTTTAAAAAATCCCTTTTATCCATTCCCTCTAAAAAAATAGACTCATCTATTCTAATTCCCCAATTTCTCAATGTTTTGATTACTCTTTTGTGAGAAGGTGATGAACGAGCTGTTACCAAAGCGATTCTTATAGGACAATCAATATGTGGAAAATTTTTCTGAATATTAAAAACCTCATTAAGGAAAGATGCAAAAGGACCCTTACTTAAAGGTTTATTAGCGTTTTCAGATTCATGTTTATTGAACGCATCAAGGCCAAAGTGATCGTAAATGATTTGAGATTCATCTGAGAAAATTACTGAATCACCATCGAAAGCTATTTTTAGCTGGTTAGATTTAATACTTTNACCTTTAGATCTTAAAATTTTGGCAGAAGCTATTCCGCAGCTAAGAGAAGATTTACAATCTGCCAATTCAGTCGATAAAAACAGATTTGCACCAAATGAATTTGCATATTTATAAGGACTACTTCCACTACAAAATGCTGCTTTCTTAATGTTAAGACCATGGTATTGAATGGAATTGAATATTCTAAGTCCTGTATCAGCAGAATTTCTGCTAAGTAAGAAAACCTCAACAAGTTTTTTTTCACAAAGATCATTAAATTTCAATAGTTTATGAACTAAAGGAAAAGCCTGNCCCTTTTCTAAGGGAATGTTTTCTCTAGAAATTTGATAATCTCTGTATGCTTTTAAGCCAAACTTTTCATAAACTTTATGACTTTCATCTAAGTCAAAGAGTGCTCTTGAAGTGATTCCTATTTTCAACATGTTTACAATTTCCTTAGTACTGTATATAATTACAGTGAAATTNTAAGACAAAGCAACGACAAAATCTGTCGCATTGAATATGAAAAAATTAACAAATAGGCAGGAAGAGATTCTCAATTTAATTAAAGATCATATATCTGATTTTGGTTTTCCTCCAACTAGAGCAGATATATCTAAAGCTTTGGGCTTTAAATCACCGAATGCTGCCGAGGAGCATTTAAGGGCGATAGAAAAAAAAGGATTTATAAAGATTTTATCTGGAGCTTCTAGAGGAATAGTTCTTAATGAGGCAAATAATGACGAAATCCCTGTAATAGGTTTAGTTGCAGCTGGAGGACCTATCTTGGCAGTAGAAAATATTGAAAAAACTATTCCAAGAACGCAAAACCTATTTTCAAAAGATATAGATTTTTATTTAAGAGTTAAAGGCAATAGCATGATTGATGTTGGTATTTATGAAGAAGATCTCATAGGTGTCAATAAATCCAATACTCCCAAAGTAGGCTCTATTGTTGTCGCAAGAATTGATGATGAGGTGACCGTAAAAACACTTGTTGAATTGACAAAAAATAGAGTCGTGTTAAGACCTGAAAATAAAAATCTTTCAGATATTGAGTTAAATCCTATGGAAGACGAAATCGTATTTGAAGGTTCTTGCGTTGCACTTGTAAGAGAGAATATTTAAATAACTTTAGATTCCTCTAGGGAAACAAATTTTTCGCCTTTTTTAAGCTGTAAAACTTCATTTATAATGAATTTTTGCTCTTCATCATCAAGTTTATACCAATCATTTGGTATCTCGGTTTCACTATCACCTACTTTTAAGTTTTTGATAAATTTAAAAGCCTTTCCTGGCTTTCTGATTTTAATGCCAACAGGAATTACTTCCTTATTTTCTTTGAAGAGAAAACCAAGGATCCTAAGCGAGTTGAGAACATACCTTCTTCCAGAATCTGACATATAGTCAATTGTATTTGGCTCATAATAAGAAACTTTTGGACTAGCTGGTTTGTCTTCTGGTTTTAGCTTTGTAGCTTTATTAAAACCTTCAAATTCTGTGTATTCTCCGAACCTTCCTGTCTTTAAAACAATCGGCTTATCTGTGTTAATCTCTTTAAAGAGTATATTTTCAGCATTATTTCTTTCGATTAGTTCGATCGCGCGATTCAAGCCAATATCTAGAATGAATTCGTCTTCATCAGGAGTTCCGAAAATCTTTTTTTCTTCGTCACTCATAGTCCACACACATGGTCCATTTACACTTAAGTCTGCAAAGATCATATTTCCCATATCAGGATGTAATCCTAGCTCTTTTGGTAACTCTCGATATGTTTCCCAAGAAGTGTTAAATTCAAAAGGTTTTTTGGTCCATTTGCATTCCGAACAACCAACAAAATATCCCCATGCTCCAGATTTTAAGCTGATTTGACTGTTACATTTAGGACACTCTTTCTTTACGTTGCCTTTTTCATCTTTTGGGAAGATAACAGATCCCAATTCATCATTTAAGAGGTCCAAAACTTGTCTTGTCTTAAATTCCTCTTGATTGTTAATTTCAATATCATTTATCTTTCTATTAAGATAATTTTGAAGTTCTTTCCAGAATGAATTCAAAACCTCCTCATAACTTTTGTTACCCGATGCTACCTCATCTAGGTCAGCTTCCATTCGAGCTGTAAATCTGGTCTCTATAAAAAAATCTTCAAAAACTTTTTTTAGATATGATGTCAAAACTCGACCCAAATCTGAGGGGATAATGGATTTTGCGCCGTAAGCATATTTTTTTGTNCTTAACCCCTTCACTATTGTTGCGTANGTTGATGGTCTACCGATACCCTCTTCCTCCATTTTCTTGATAAGAGAAGCCTCGGAGTATCTATTTGGGGGAGAAGAAAATTTTTGCTCGTAAGAATTACTTAACATGTCTAGAGGCATTCCTTCACTTAAATCTTCTGGAAAGAAGGAGTCTTCCTTTTCACTAGCACTGATCAAAATCTCAAAACCTTGAAAAATATTTTTTCTTGATGAGGCTCTAAACTCATATTTTCCATCCGAAGAAGAAATAACCAAAGTCTTACGTTCATACTTGGAACTCTCCATTTGAGATGCAACTGTCCTATTCCAGATTAATTCATATAGTTTTGCCTCGTCAGCATTAAGGATTGTATCTTTTGGTGTTTTGAAAATATCTGTTGGTCTAATTGCCTCATGTGCTTCTTGAGAATTTTGAACTTTAGATTTAAATATTCTTGTTTCTTTTGAAAGATANGTTTTCGCATAATTTGAACGAATGAAATTCCTGATCTCTTCCAAAGGTGGGGGGCCAGGATTTTCTTCAGAAAATGGTTCTCCTGTATTTGGTGAAGTACTGATTGATATACCATCAGTCCTCAAATAAGTNATAAAACCACCTTCATAGAGCTTTTGAGCAGACTGCATTGTTCTNTCAGCNGTAAAACCTAAACTACTTGCTGCTGCCATCTGGAGTGTAGAAGTTCTGAATGGTGGTTTTGGATTGCTAGTTTGTGACCTAGACTCTACTGCTTTAAGAAAAAAAGTCGAATTCTTCAATTCTTTTTCAACTTGCTCAACTTCCAGCTCATTCTTTAATGGTTCTTTGCTGATATTTCTATCAAGAATTGAATTTAAATTAGCCTTGAAAGCTGTGCCATTAAAATCGAAGGTAGACTCAAATGGCCAAAATTCTTCAGGAATATGAAGATCTCTTTGATCTTCTTTNTCGCAAATAATTCTGAGTGTTGGTGATTGGACTCTTCCAGCAGATTTTGCCCTAGAAATATGCCTCCAAAGTAAGGGAGAGACTTTAAAACCAATNAGATGATCAAGTATCCTTCTAGCTAAGTAAGCATCAACCAAATCTTGATCAATTTCTCGTGGAGATTCAATGGCAGCTTTTACTGCTGAAGATGTTATTTCATTAAAAGTAACCCTTTTTACATCAACATTTTCAACAAGCTTTTTTGCCCTAAAATCACTTAGTAAGTGCCATGCTATGGCTTCACCCTCTCTATCGGGATCAGTTGCAAGGTAAAGAAGATCTACCTCTTTGCAAATTGCTCGAAGGTCTTTCATTACCTTTTTTCCCTTTGTTGAAAATTCCCACTTTAGGTTTTTCCAATCATTTGGATCTACAGCATTTTCTTTATCTGCTAAATCACGAACATGACCAACGCAAGCCTCGACTTTCCATTCATTATCGGGAAAGTTTGAAGACAAAAAACTTTTAATTTTTTTTGCTTTCGCTCCTGATTCTACTATGACTAGAGACTTCATATTAAATTTCTGAAAAGTTAAGATCCTTTACAGTATAAAGTTCAACTTATGACTATCTGTCAAGTAAATATTGAAATTAATTTTTATTTAAGACATCTTTGACTAGCTTTGGTCCTTCAAAGATAAATCCACTATAAATTTGAACTAAGTCCGCTCCTGAAGTGATTTTTTCATAAAAATCCTGTGCATTCATAACACCACCTGAAGCTATTATTGGCAAGTCAGAGCCAATTAATTTTCTAGCTTCAATCAGTTTCTCAGTAGATAATTTGAAGAGTGGAGATCCACTTATACCTCCTCTACCTTTTTCATCCTCATGCTGAATAGTTGTATTAGTGCTGATGATGCCATCTATATTATGCTCTTGAATTAGATCACATATATCCTTCATTCCCCTTGAGTCTTCATCTGGGCTTAATTTAATAAAGATAGGTTTGTAACCAAAGGTATTGGCAAGCGATCTCTGTTTATTTTTAATTTCAATCAATAGTTTGCCTAAAACAGCTTTTTCTGAAAGCGCTCTCAGACCTTTAGTATTTGGTGATGATATATTTACAGCTAAATAATCTGAAAATTCATAAACTTTTTCCATACATTCTAAATAATCTTTGTAGGCAAGTTCATTGGGGGTATCGAAGTTTTTTCCAAGACTAACCCCAATCACGATATTTGTTTTTCTTGTTTTAAGTCTTTTTACAAGCTTATCTACACCTTTATTATTGAAACCTAACCTATTTAGTATTGACTTGTCTTTCCTATTTCTGAATATCCTGGGTTTAGCATTTCCCTTTTGAGGCCTAGGGGTCACTGTACCAACCTCAATGAATCCTACGCCCAAACTAGCAAGACAATCAATGTATTCACCATTTTTATCAAGACCAGCTGCAAATCCTAGCCTATTCGATAATTTTGGCATTTTTAGCTTTTCTTGAAGATTTGATAGATTATTTACATCATTTTTGAGAGAAACTTGATTTCCAATGAAATATCTAAGAATTCCCAAATTGTAGAGTATCTTTAGTCCATTTAGTGCTATAGAGTGGGAAAGTTCGCTGGGGAGATAGTGCAGAAATTTTGTAGCAAATGAAATCAGTTTCATCTTTTTGTTTTAAATCTAGATTTTACACCAATGTCAGTCCAAAATGTGTTCATAATTGTCTTAAAAAAATTAAAATAAAATTTTATTGACATGATGGCGTTATTTGGACTTTAATACGCATGTAGTTCCCAATACCTATACAAATTGGACAAAAATTAATTTAAACAGACAGGTTTACAATGAAAAAACTTACAAAAAATATACTCGCAGGACTTTCTGGTATAGCTCTTGTTTTGTTTCCACAGCTTGGTTTAACTGAAAGTGAAAATAACACTTCAGATGAAAGTGGAAGCGCCGCTGGAGATTCAGCAACAGGTTCTGCCATTGGTGGAGTGAGTGCTGGTACCATTGCAGCAGTTGTGGCGATTGCTGCAGCAGCAGCTGCAATTTCGGACAGTGGATCAGGCGGTGGAGCTATTACGCCTACGCCTACACCAACTCCTACGCCGACGCCTACGCCGACGCCTACACCAACTCCAACTCCTACTCCTACGCCGACGCCTACGCCGACGCCTACTCCTACTATAGAGGAGTATGAATATGAGGTTGATGTTGACGTGGATGTAGCGGCCGTCACAGGAACTGCAACTGCAACATCAACTGCAACAAGAACTACCGCTTCAGCTACAAGAACAACTGGAGCAACTACTACTCGTATAGGTGAAGCCGGTGGCTATAGNCCTTTCGAAACAGTAGGTGGTGTTTCTTACTACTATGTCGTTGAAGANTATGNGCCGGTCGAAGAGTNTGAAGTANNAAATGATGTTACTGTTACNGTNACACCTGCTACAACTGTTACTGCTACAGCAACGGCTACTGCTACAAGAGAAGTAAATTAATTAACTTAATTTTGTCCNACAAAAGCCCCGCCTAGCGGGGCTTTTTTTATACCAANATTCTTTCTATACTTAAAGAAANAATTANGNATTAAACAGAAATTGAATNTCCTAAAATTCTANTGGAAATTTTAAGAAAAAAAATTNANGTGNANTCTNACTAAGTTNANAATCTTNACGTTCAATGAGTCTTAAAACTTAGTTTGTATAGGATTTTATTTCATCTNAATGAGCGTCTCNTGGNNTTTTAATTNGAAATAAAATAAAATTTTTATAGTGGTTTTTTTGCTACTCGGTAATGTATTGGAGGTAACTTTGGTGAAACGTATTGAGTAGATTTCCAAACAAAATTATTATTATCGATCCAATATTCATTGGTTTGAGACCACGCTATAGTTTCAGATTCTATTTGCTCTTCTACTAACTGAAGATTCTTNTTACTAAAAACTAACTCTACNTCAAATTTGCCATTNTCCTCNTANATTGAAGTTACTTTTAAATTATCAAGTCTTGGATTTCTAAAAGANAAATAAGATGTATAGGTTTGTTCGTAGAGGTTTTGACTCCATTTAAAAGGTGAATCAAATCTTGAATATAGATTATTAGGAAGACCTTCTGTCTTAACTATTTTACCTTCTTTAAGAACCAAATAAACACCATCAGCACTTACCCACGTGTATTCATCTCCATTTACACCCTCTAGAATCATTAGTGCAGTTGGTCCTTTTCCAATTTTCACAAGCATAGAAGCATATGGAATATTTGCAATGAGATTTTTATCAATTTCATTATTATCCCCAAATATGGCAAGTTTTATTGAATTAAATGCCGCTCCATAGCCGGGTGCTATCCTACTAGTGTCAATGGCAGAGCAAGAAGCAAATAAAATAATGGCAAGTGTATTAAATAAATACTTCATCTTATTTTAATAAATTATCCCAATCACGAATCATAGAATCTCTATTTTGATCTCCAACTATTGAAATTAAAGTATTATGTTGTTGTAGCTTCGCAGCACCATCTTTAGTTAGTGGATGTAAGCCAAAAGAGATAATACCGGTGCTAAAGTCAGCATAAAATAACTGGGTCGGTATTGAAAAGTAAAAACCTTTATCAAAGCTTCCCTCACCAAATTCCTCTGCAGAAAGATTTGTCTTTGAAGCAAAAATACCTAGTGAAAAACCCGATTGGAATCTTCTTGATAGATCAATGGTCGCACCCTTATCNCCCGCAAGATATTTTCCAATAAGAAGCTGCGATCGTATTTGATANGGGAAATCATAATAAATTCCCAAATGACCTGTAGTAGTTTGATAGTCTCTGAAGGAAAATAACTGATCGTAATCTCGTTGCTTAACTTTGTGTAGTGAAAACCCTANTGAGTAATTCTTTTCAAATGGTCTCCACAAAANCTCTCCACCAACTCCTCCAAACATTGGTTCAAGATATCCCAAATCAAACCTAGTAAACACGTCTTTGAANGGTTGANTAAAATACTCTAGCTGTATCCTTTGAATATTATTTTTACCNTCAGATAAATATTCTTGAATATCACTTCTCACTTTTGGAATAGNGCTCTGACTAGGGTTTGCAAAGTCATCAAATGTATCATAGATGTTGAAACCTAACGAAGAATACAACANCAGATTTCGTCTAAATTTGAAAGTAAAGTCTGTCTTCCAAAACAACTGTCCTAAATAAAAGCCTTCAGGACCNCCAATTTGGTGATTCAATCCAGGGGACATACTCCAATTAAATTCAGGAAATGTTACCGTCGGTTGAAATTCAGCTCTTGAATAAAGTGCATCTTCATTCGGTGACTCTATAGTACTCAATTCTAAAAGCTCTGCTGAACTCAATTTATTGTTATCTGCCCTCTCAAAGTAATCTCTACCTATAGAAAATTTAGCCACCTCTAAATCTCCATTCATGTGATAGATATTTATCTTTTTTACTTCATCTGGTGCAAGAGCTGCAGTCATTCTTGCAGTCCTTCCAACGGGTCGTGTAGCAGAGAAAAATCTACCAGTTGCGATAGCAACATCTACTTCATCATCTCTTAATTCTGCTCCCTGAATTAATATTCCTTCTTGCCTTAAGTTGAGATTCAAAGAAGTGTAGAAAATGCCCTTATTATTTTTTACATTTTCTTGCTGTTGCTTATTTAGTTTGGCAACCTTTTTAGGCTTTGGCTTTGGAATAGAGTCATTTAAAAAATTACCTGTCAATTTAAATGAAACTCTAAATTGTGAACCTCTTTCAAAAGCCGTTGTTATATTCAAGTTTTCGGACCATGAGTAATCAACCCCAACATTAAATCTACTATGAACCTTAGAAACTTTTTCGTAAAAATCAGGATTGGAGGTATCGTATTCCATTTTCAAACGTAAACCACGCTTTGGAATGTCATATTCTATTCCTCCAAAAAGTGCTGTTTTACCAGAAAACCAATTCTTTACTGTAAATGACCCACCGAGATCAGAAGTATCATTTCTAGTGCCGAAACCCTCTCTTATAGACTTTAGCGGATTGCCAATATTATTGTCGGTTCCTAAAACTCCCCAACCTAATCCTAATGTTAGATCTAATTTTCCATACTTCTTTGTACCTACAAGATATTCAGAGGAGAAGTCTCCACTACCTGCAATGTCTCTCAAGCCCAAAGCTATCGCAGGAAAGTAATAAGTTTCCTTCTTTATTAGCGCCTTTATATCAAAGCCTTTATCCTTAAGAGTTTGATTGCCACTGTATCCAGACGGACCGTACTTTTCATTTTTGATTTCTGTGTATCTATAAGTTGCTTCTAGCCAATTAAAAGGTGAAGCAGTCAGAGTTGTAAATTCATTAGGATAGGAAGCTGAAAAATTCCATCTCAACTGTCCTTCCTGCATCATTCTTGCGTTTGGCATTTCCAAGATGCCAGTGTTGCCATAGTTTGATGCGCTAGGTAAAACTTTATAAGGATAATAGTCATCTATAGAAGCTTTAGATGCATAAGACGCTAGCAAGCAAACGCCTGTAAGCAAAAGCTTATTTTTAAGCATTACCCTTAATCGCTTATAGCAGCAATTGCAGCAGCTGAAGTAGCAAGATCAGCCAATATAGGTGTTATGATCTGTGTTAGGCTTATTGCGTCAAAAGGCCTTGAATCTCTTGTTATTACTATGGTGCTGCCCGGTAAAATATAAGTACTAGATGAAAATAAAGATCTTTTTACTAGTTGGGATTTCCCATCTGGCAATATGACAAAAATCTTATCTCTATCAGCAGCATCATTTAGACCCCCTGCGAGATCAATGTATTCGTCTACACTCAAATCAGGATTAAAGCCTACAGTAGTTGCATTCAGCACTTCTCCTACGATTGAAACAAAACTAGGTCTCTCTGGTATAAAAAGGGAGTCTCTATTTTTAACTGGAAAATTAGCAATTGGATCCGTTTTCAATTTCAGAGTATCTAGATCTACAACCATTCTCCCTGGTGGCTCTTCTAATCTCAATTTGGTGATTAAGTTAGATAATGGGACTAAAGTTGATTCACTAATACTTGACCCTGCATTGTTTGTTATTACATCAACAATGGTATTTTCAAGCTGATCAGCTGATCTTGCAAAAGCTTCCTTTTGAGATTTTGCGACCGCTTTTCTTAGAAAAACTGCACCTTGAAAATAAGCCTCATCTGTGTACCCACCTGCTCTGTTGATGATTTCCAAGATAGTTTCTCCCGGCCTAATTGAGTATTCACCTGGATTTTTAACTTCCCCTGTTAAAGTGATAGATTGTGGAGTCAGTCCGGANGTGAAAGATACATTGAGGACGTCTCCGTCTTTAATGAGCTTTTTTGCATCCTNAGCAAGATTTAAATAAGTCAAACTTCTTGTTGAAGCACTTCTATCTAAAGTGCTTAATTCTATTCTAGATCCATCCATAACTTCAGTATCGAATCCACCTGCAAGCTCAACAACATCTCTAAGGGTTTCTCCTTCCTTAAATTCATATCTATGTGGACGCTTGAAAGCCCCTCCCATTATGACGCTATTTTCTATGAAAGGGATGAAGATAATATCCCCATCTTGCAGGGTTACCTCTGAATCAAGTGAACCTTTCAATAAAAAGTCATAAAAATCATAAGTTGCAACTGTCTTGTTATCTCTTTTGATTTGAATATTTCTTAACGAGCCTTTTTTGTTTACACCTCCACTAATGAATAAAGCATTTGTGACTGTACTCAAACCACTAAGCAAGTATTTTCCTGGCTTGTAAGCCTCTCCTAAAACATAGACCCCAACCGACCTCACTTCACGAATTGAGATGTTAATTTGTGTNCCTATGAGTTCCGATTTTGCTTTATCTTGAATGTATTTACTTGCTTCGCCGTAAGTCATTCCCGTAACATTTACTGGACCAAGCAAAGGTAAAACAACAATGCCCTCTCTGTTTACAAATACTTCTTCAGTCTTTTCATCAGATCCGTAGTAATTGACCAATAACTTATCTCCTGGACCCATACTGTAAGAAGAATTTATNGGAGTATCATCCGAAGGTGCGAAAGTGGAAGGTGAAAACTGAAAAAAATTAAATCCATAAATGCATTCTGAGCAATAGCCATCTTGATCTTTCAAATCTTTCAATTCCGGCTTCTTAACTAGAGAAATAACCTCTTCAAATGCTTGCTCTATCTCACCTTGTAGTCCAGTTGCAACTCTCAGCTTTTCTTTAATTGACTCTCTTTGATCAGGAGGAAGCTGTTCTAGCATTGCTAGTTGCTCTGGAGGAAGATCATCTTGTCCTATTACAGAGTAAGGAAAAATAGAAATAAGCAAGGCAAAAGCAATCTTTGAATATAATTTTTTCATAGTCTTATTCTACAAGTTTAAATCTATAAATCTAAGATTTTTTAGTTGGAACTCCCAGACTCCAGCCTAATTTGTTTCTACATGAAGAAAAGAAACTGTGATCTGTGGGATGTATCAAAGTCAGGCCCTCATTGGCTTTTTTTATATAAACGTCATTTCTGGAACTTACCCTCATGTTCATATGGCTATCCATACTCAAATAAGCTTTAGATTTGTCGGCTACCTTCAGTCGGATTTCACTATTATCACTAGTTACAAGGGTTCTNGCATTCAAGCTATGTGGAAACATTGGTAAAAGTATTAAGGCATTAAGCTCCGGTGATATAATAGGTCCATTGCCTGATAAAGAATAAGCTGTAGAGCCTGTTGAAGTGCTTACTATTAAACCATCAGCTCTTTGGCGGTATACAAATTCATCATTTATAAATAAATCATATTCAATGAGTTGAGCAATGGAGCCAGAGTGGAGGACTACTTCATTTAATGCTTTATACTTTGTTTTATCTTCACCAATTCTTGCTTCCAAAAATATTCTTTGGTCTTTTATATACTCGCCTTTTATAATTTTAGTTAAGTCAGCTGTCATATTAGAAGGCTGGATATCAGTTAAAAAACCTAGATTACCTAAATTGATTCCAAGTATAGGAACACCGAAAACACCGAAATTCCTTGCACTTGTTAAGAGCGTCCCATCTCCACCTATTGCTATTACCAAGTCACATTGCTTAACCACATTTTTGTCTGATAATCCTCTTTTTTTCATAGAGGATGTTATTTGAGATGAATTTGGAAACACACACTCGATATCCAGATTACTTAAGACTTCAACTATCTGATTTGCTAAATGAAGAACCTTCGAATCTTTCAGAGAAGAATAGATAGCAATACTTTTAAATTTATTTTTTGTACTTACCATTTCTTAACCCAATAAATGAATATTGTATCAATTGCTGCAATCAATACCTTAAAAACATACTTCGTCATTGCAAGCATAAAGGCGGTTGACCAGTCCATTCCGGTCGCAAAAACCCAAGTGAATTGATAGATTAATGTATCTAAGAGTTGTGAAGTCATAGTTGAGAGATTATTTCTTAACCACAACTTAGAACCATTTGTTTTTTGTTTCAGCCAATTAAAAAACCAAACATCGAAGGTTTGGCTAACCAGGTAAGCAGTTAAAGAACCGACCACAAACGCAGGTGAATATATAGCAAGAGTGCTTATGGCATTGTGAACCTCTAATGCTGATCCTGTAACGTTTGAAGGTTTGAACTGGACACTCAAAACTAAAGTAATCATTACAGCAATATTTGCTACGAATCCCAGCATGACTGCCCTATTAGCCTCAGCTCTACCGTATTTTTCATTGAGAACATCTGTAGCAAAATATATTCCTGAATAAAGAATAGCGCCCATACTTACTTTGAATGTGGAGCCAAATATGACCAGCTCGCTGACCTTACCCCCTTGCAGATTGCCTAAAACTATCCCTAAAACTACTGCAACATAAAGGCCATATTTTCCAAAAAAGCGGTATAGCAACAAAGCTAGACTTAAGTCATAAATAACTGTGAATAACCAAAGTGATTCTTGACTAATATTAGAGATTTCCAAAATGAGATTTTTTTGTTTATATATTAGCTTAACTAAATCAAAGATGTCTTTAAAACTTCAAGAATTAATCGATAAGAGTCATAAAATAGTATTCTTTACTGGTGCTGGAATAAGCACTAATTCTGGTATACCTGACTTCAGAGGACCTAAAGGAGTATGGAAAACCTCTTCTCCAATTTACTTTCAAGACTTCATATCTTCAAGAGAAAAAAGAATTGAATCCTGGAGAAGAAAATTCGGTAATGAGCTCAATATTGATTCAGCAGAACCTAATGACGGTCACAAGAAAATTGCAGAAATTATGAGCTCAAAAGATTCTTTCTTAATAACTCAAAATGTGGATAACCTACATCAAGATTCCGGAGTTGATGAAAAAAATATCTCAGAACTTCATGGAAATGCAACTTATGCAAAATGTCTAGACTGTGGTGCCAGACATGAATTATCGGAACTTAGAACAATTTTCCTATCCACAAATGAGCCTCCAGAGTGCGATATCTGCGGCGGAATTGTCAAAACAGCTACCATTTCTTTTGGTCAAGCAATGCCTNAAGAAGAAATGCANATTTCACAGAGGAAGGCTATTGAATCTGATTTNTTTATATGCATAGGAACCTCTTTAGCTGTCTTTCCTGCTGCAGATTTACCTTTGNTAGCAAAGGAAACTGGATCTGTATTGGTAATATTGAATAATGAACCTACCCAAATGGATCAGTATGCTGACCTAGTTATTAATAGAGATATTTCAGAGGTATTTTCAGAGATAAATTTATAATCAACTATCGTGGGTCAAAGCCACGAGACCCATAAGTTTTCCTGCTTTCATCTCTTCAAGTGTTCTGTTTGCTTCAGATACATCTCTTGTCTCAACATCCACAGGGTCAATCTTACCTTGCACTACAAGCTCCATGAGTTCTTTCATGTCGCCCAAGGGTCCTACATATGATCCCATAAGTTTCTTTTCAGTAAGAGCTTGCATGGGAAGAGGTAGAGTTAATTGTCCTCCAAATAAGCCAACAACAACATAACTCCCACCTCTCGCTAAAAGGTTATAACCAAAATTTACAGATGATTCAGCTCCAACAAAATCAACTATTGACCTTGCACCACCTTCTGTAAGTTCCATAATTTTTTCTGCTGCACCTTCTTCAGATGAATTCACTGTTGCAGAAGCGCCCAATTGCCTAGCCATCCCTAATTTTTCGTCATCAATATCCACAACAATAGGATTGATACCATAAGCTGCTTTAGCAATTTTCAAAGCTAACAAGCCTAGCCCTCCCGCAGAAACTATGACAAGCGAATTGTCTTTGTTATAGGGACCAGCTTTCTTGAGAGCACTGTAAGCTGTTAATCCCCTACAAGCATAACTGCCAGCCAAACTATCAGGAGTATCACCTGCATCGAATAAATATTTTGGATCTGGCACCAAGACATGATCTCCATAGCCTCCGGCTACATGAATTCCTAAATTAGAATTATTTGCACAATAGTGAGTCATATCATCATGGCACAAATCACAATCTCCACATCCCATCCAAGGATAAGCTACGTACTTCTGACCGATAACGATTCCATCAACTTCATCCCCCACTTCAACAACTTCGCCAAATATTTCGTGTCCCATCGTCAAAGGTTCTCCACCCGGGAGAGGTGAAGGTAGCTGAACGCCTCCTCCGAGATCAAAATATCCATCATGAAGATGAACATCAGAGTGACAAACTCCACAAGCTACTGTTCTTAGTAAAACTTCTTTACCTTTAGGTTGAGGTTTCTCTAACTCCCTCTCCTCTAATGGTTTTCCATTTTCAATGACTTGATAAGCCTTCATATTTCTTCCTCTTTTGATGTTTTGTTATTCCAAGATTATATCTATAATCAAGATATTACAAATAAATAAAAGGGATTTAGATGACTGATTTACAAACTTTCAGAGAAGAAACAAGAGACTGGCTCGAATCAAATTGTCCGGAAGAGATGAGAAAACCTGGTGACGTTGCTTGGGGAGGTAGGAATGCTCAATTTTCTCACCCTGATCAAAAACTTTGGCTTGAGCGCATGGGCGAAAAAGGTTGGACTTGTCCCACATGGCCCAAAGAGTATGGAGGTGGAGGTCTTTCAAAAGAAGAGAACAAAATTCTTCAGGAGGAAATGAGTGCTATCGGTGCCAGATCTCCATTGGGTAGTTTCGGCATTTGGATGCTTGGGCCGGCACTTTTAGAATTTGCCACAGAAGAACAGAAACAAGAGCACCTGCCGCCTATTGTTAGAGGTGAAGTTTGGTGGTGCCAAGGATACAGCGAGCCCGGGTCAGGATCAGATTTAGCTTCTTTAAGCACCAAAGCAGTATTAGAAGGAGATGAATACACCATCAATGGTCAGAAAATATGGACCTCCTATGCAGATAAAGCAGATAAGATCTTTTGTTTAGTCCGCACAGGTCCTCAAGAACCAAAACATGAGGGAATAAGTTTCCTTTTAATCGACATGGATCAAAAGGGAGTAACCACTCGACCGATTACACTAATAAGTGGTAAATCTCCATTTTGTGAAACTTTTTTTGATGATGCTAAAGCGCCTTCAAAGGATTTAGTTGGAGGACTCAATAAAGGTTGGACAGTTGCTAAAAGACTACTTGAACACGAAAGAACTATGATATCTGCTATGGGATTATCTGGCGGAGGTGATGGAAGTAAAAAAACAAAATCAGGATTAGCGGAGATTGGGAAAAAATACGCTGGAATAGATTCGGACAAAAAAATTGCTGATAAAGCACTTAGAAGAAAAGTCGCATTACATGACCTAAACTCAAGGGCATTTGGTCTCACCATGCAACGTGTAGGTGAGGAAACAAAAGTTGGCGCACCGAGTCCAGCTGCGGCAATGGCTAAATATTATGGAACAGAACATAACAAACTCAGATACGAACTCATGCTGGAAGCAATGGGCACACAAGGTATAGGGTGGGACGGTGAAGGATTTTCAATGGAAGAGCTTGCCATAACTAGAGATTGGTTAAGGACAAAAGCTAATTCAATCGAAGGTGGTACTTCAGAAGTACAGCTAAACGTAATTTCTAAAAGAGTTCTAGGACTACCTGATAAATAGAATGGCACTTATCTTAAATGAAGAACAGCAATCTCTTAAGGATATTGCCAAAGAATTTCTCCAAAAAAATGCACCTGTTACTCATTTTAGGGAGATAAGAGATACAGAAAATGAATTAGGTTACGACGAAAAGCTCTGGAAAGATATGGTTGATCTTGGATGGTCAGGTATTTTAGTTCCTGAGGAATATGGTGGATTTGATTTTGGCATGGTTGGCATGGGAAGTATCTTTGAAGAGATGGGGAAAATGCTTACACCATCCCCATTATTTGCCACTGGTGTTCTTGGAGCTAGCCTAATCACTCTTGGCGGCAGTAATAGTCAGAAACAAAATTATCTTCCTCAAATCGTAGATGGCTCTATTACGACTGCTCTTGCAGTAGAGGAAAGTAATAGACATTCACTTTCTCAAATCAATACTCAGGCAATCAAAGAAGGAGCCAACTACAAAATAAGCGGTGATAAAACATTTGTTATCGACGGTCATAGCGCAAGCCTTTTAATTGTCGCTGCAAGAACTGGAGGAAAGGAAGGAGATCTTTCAGGTATAACTTTATTTTTAATTGATCCACAATCAACAGGAGTTACCATTACAAAAACAAGTATGGTTGATTCAAGAAATTCAGCAAACATAAGTTTCGATGGAGTAATTGTTTCCAGTGAAAACATCTTAGGTGAAGAGAATAGTGGCTCAGGAATCCTTGAACAAGTAGTTGATAGAGCACAAGTTGCCATCTCTGCCGAAATGCTTGGTAATGCTAGCCAAGCGTTTGATTTAACACTTGCCTATTTGAAAGAAAGAAAACAATTTGGTTCCCTTATTGGGACTTTTCAGGCTCTCCAACATAGAGCTGCCGAGATGTATTCCGAATTAGAACTTACCAAATCCTCAGTCATAGCTGCATGTGTTGCTGTTGATGAAAACTCTAATGATCTTACAAGAATGGCTAGCCTTGCAAAGTTTAAGGCTGGTGAAACCAATCATCTGGTTACAAACGAAGCTGTTCAAATGCATGGCGGAGTAGGAGTAACAGACGAATATGATGTAGGTTTATACCTCAAAAGGGCAAGGGTAACTGAGCATATTTTTGGTAATGCAGAGTATCATCTGGATAGATACGCTTCTTTAAGCGAATATTAATCTGAATAATATCGACAAACTTCTCAGTATCATGTCTCAATTAAGAGACAAGGATACTGGCTGTGAATGGGACAAAGAACAGACTTATGAGTCAATAGCCCCGTACACTATTGAAGAAGCTTATGAAGTGGTAGATGCCATTGAAAGATCAAACATAAAAGATCTCAAAGAGGAGCTTGGCGACTTACTCCTTCAAGTTGTCTTCTTGTCCCAAATAGCAAAAGAAAGAGAAGAGTTTCAATTTGAAGATGTAGTTTTGTCAATTACAGAAAAATTAATTCGGAGACATCCTTATGTTTTTTCACAAAAAAGAAATCATTCCTCAGAGGAACAAGTCTCTCAGTGGGAAGAAATAAAAAGCAAAGAAAGAGCAGAAAAGAAACTGCAAGGAGCTTTTGATGATATACCAATGAACCTTCCTTCTTTGAAACGGTCTCAAGAAATTCAAAAGAGGTCATCCAAACTTGGATTCGATTGGCCGGATGTCGAAGGTGTGTTTGAAAAAGTAAAAGAGGAAATATGTGAGTTAGAAGAAGCGATTGCTTCAAAAAAAAATTTAGAGGCAAAGGAAGAGATTGGAGATCTTTTGATGATNATAACCAATCTCGCATTGAAATTAGATATAAATTCAGAAGAGGCGCTTCGTAGCTCTAACAATAAGTTCATAAAACGCTTCTCNTACATTGAAAAAAAATTAAAAGAAAATGAGCTTGAATTCTCACAGAGTTCATTAGCAGATTTAGATTTGCTTTGGGAAGAATCAAAAAAATTAAGCTAGAATTATTCCATGGAGATATTGATCGGTTTGCTCTCTTTCTTGGCAGTAGTATTCAATACAGTTTTTTGGTGTATCTTCTTATTAACCATAGCGGTTCTTAAGCTACTTATCCCAATAGAATCTTGGAAAAGGCTATGCACTAAATTAATAATTAATATTGGTGAATGTTGGATTTTCTGCAATGGGGCTTGGATAAAATTTTTACACAAGCCCAAATGGGACGTAGAGGGCTTTGAGGCATTAGACTCATCTAAATGGTACCTTTCAGTAGCAAACCATCAATCTTGGGCAGACATTTTTATATTACAAGAAATCACGAATCGCAATATTCCGATGCTCAAGTTCTTTATGAAACATGTTCTCATATGGGTTCCTATCATAGGACTTGCATGGTGGGCATTGGATATGCCTTTCTTAAAAAGATACTCTAAAGAAGAACTTCAAAAAAATCCTGAATTACGTGGTGAAGATGTTAAAGCAATGGAAAAATCTTTTGAAAGATATAGTAGGTATCCGGTTTCAATTTTTAGTTTTGCAGAAGGTACTAGATTTTCTGAGCAAAAGAAAATAACTCAACCCTCCCATTATGAAAATCTTTTGAATCCCAAATCCGGTGGGATAGGATTAACCCTTACAACAATGCCATATATAAAATTGCTTCTCGATTTTTCTATCTATTATGAGAGCAATAGAAGATCTTTTTGGGATTTTTTGTGCGGCAGAATGTCTAATGTTAAGGTAAGGGTGAGAGAAATTGAGATTCCTGAAAACCTTCTTGGTAAAACCTACGAAAATGATACAGTTTTTAGAGAAGAGCTTAAGGAATGGCTCGAAAATATATGGCTTGAAAAGGATAACTATCTAAGGGAGTTAAGTAAATGATTGACCTCTATTACGCACCAACACCAAATGGTTGGAAAATATCAATAATGCTCGAGGAATGTAGTTTAGATTACAAGGTCATTCCAGTTAATTTAGGCAAAGGAGATCAATTTAAACCTGAATTCTTAAAGATTAGCCCAAACAATAGAATGCCTGTCATAGTGGATCATGGTAATGTAATTGATGGAGAGTCATTAAGTATTTTTGAATCTGGAGCTATCCTGATGTATTTAGGAGAGAAGTCAGGTAAATTTTTTCCTCAAAATTCTCCTGAAAAAGAGAAGGTTCTAGAGTGGCTTTTTTGGCAAGTTGGGGGTCTTGGTCCAATGGCCGGGCAAGTAAGTCATTTTGTGAATTATGCACCAAACTTTCCTGGAGATCATAGTTACTCTGAAAAGAGGTATAAGAATGAATATGATCGTTTATTAGGCGTGATGGATAAAGTGCTCGACGGTAGACAATTTTTAGCAGGCGATTACTCGATAGCAGATATGGCTTCTTTCCCTTGGATAACTGCTTATAAACGATATGAAGTTGATTTAGACCAATTTAGAAATGTGAGAAGATGGTTTGACGAAATTAAAACTAGGCCTGCGGTCAGGCGGGGTATGGATGTAGGTAAAGAAAATAGAAATTTTGGAAAAGGCATAACTAAAGATGCACTTAAAACAATGTTTTCTCAAGACTCCAAGAGTATTTCTCAAATGGCGAAGGAAAAAGAGTAAGCTTTTATAAATTTTTTTCTAGAAGTTGTATTCGATCATTGCCAAAGTACATATCTGTTTTATTTAAGAAGAAAGTTGGAGACCCGAACCCTCCTCTATCCATCAATTCTTGGGTATTGTTAATAAGAGATTGTTTAGCTTCGTCGCTAGAAAGATAGTTCAGATAATGTTCAGGATTTTCTCCTAATTTCTCGACAATATCTAAAAGGCATTGTTCATCGGATATGTCTTTTCCTGAAGTCCAATAGGAAGCAAATACTGACTCTAAATACTCCTCAATGGTGTCTTTGCCTATGAAAAACAAAGATCCTCGCATCGCTTTTACACTGTTTATAGGGAAAATCTTCGGCCAGTTAATTTCAATTTCTCTAAGCTTTGCCCAATCTTGCATATCTTTTTGGGAATATCTTAGCTTCTCTTGAACAGGATTTTTTCTATTTTCGTAAACACTAGGATTAATAGAGTTAAAGATTCCTCCGACAAGAATAGGTTTCCAGATAATTTGAAAATTTTTTTGTTTCCTCAAATTTATTATTCCTCTGAAAGATAGATACGTCCATGGGCTGCTGCAATCCAAGAAATATTCAACTGATTTCATAATTATTTAGGCTAGCATTTGTTAAAACTTGTATGTATGACTTAATTTTTTAGACACGCTCTAAAGATATATCAAAATAATAATTTAATGAATCTAATTTTTGATAAAATGTGTTTCGCCCAAATAAACTATGAAAAAATTTCTTGTCCTAATAGCCTTTTGGGTAATTTCATTCCCCGGACTAACTTCAAGTCCTGAAGGCTTAAAAGACTTTGCTCATAAGCAAAGTCAGGTTCAACTCGCTTCAGAAATCATTGAAAAACTTGAGAGTAACCACTTAGTAAAAAAAGACTATGAATCAATAAGAAAGGAAGCCTTTGATTTATATCTTGAAAGGCTAGATCCAAATAAGACTGTATTTATTCTCTCTGAACTCCCTGAAATAAATAAAGACTCATTCAATAAGAATTTGATAAGTAAAGATTTAAAAGTTGCTTTTAGTCTCTTCAATCTTTATGCAGATAGATACTATTCAAGATATAACTTACAAATAGATTTTCTTGAATCAGTTGAAGAGGGTGATTTAAGGAGCTCAAGAAAAATTAAAAGGACATTATCTGATAATGAAAGAACTTCGAATTTAGAAGAGCTTGAAACCTTATGGAAAGATTTGATTATTAATGACTTAATTCAATTAATGCTCTCAGGAAATGATTTGGATGAATCTATCTCCAAGACAACGAAAAGACTAAATAATCAGTTAAATTATTTTGAACAAACAAGAGTTGAAGATGTATTCAATATCTTCGTTAATTCAATTACTTCTATATATGGTCCTCATACGTCTTATATGTCTCCAAAAAATTCAGAAGACTTTGATATAAATATGAGTCTTTCATTGGAAGGAATAGGTGCCCTTCTTTCTTCTGATGGTCTCTATACATCTATTTCCTCATTAGTACCAGGTGGACCTGCAGAAAAAACTGAGCAGCTTAAACCTGAAGATAAAATAATTGGTGTGGGTCAAGATGATGATGGAGAAATAGTAGATGTAATAGGCTGGCGGATTGACGATGTGGTAGATCTCATTAGAGGTCCTAAGGGTTCAAAAGTAAGGCTTCAGATTATTCCTACTAATGCCATTAGTGATAGTGAAACTGAAGAAATTGAAATAGTTAGAAACGTCGTTAAATTAGAAGATCAAGCAGCTGAGAAAAAAATCCTGCCAATCCAAAGAGGACAGAAAAACTATAAGGTGGGAGTTATTGCACTCCCTGCTTTCTATTTTGATTTCGAAGCCTATCAAAAAAGAGACTACAACTATAAAAGTAGTAGCAAGGATGTAAAAAGACTCTTAAAAGAGTTAAAGAAAGAAAATATTGATGGGCTAGTCATAGACCTCAGGAATAATGGCGGCGGTTCCCTTTATGAGGCTAATGCATTAGCTCATTTATTCTTAGGACGAGGTACAACGGTTCAGGTAAAAAACTCAAATGGTAATATTCAGGGTCTAGGAGAAAGATGGGGATACCAGTTCTATGATAAGCCCATAGTCATATTGGTTAATAAATTTAGCGCATCTGCTTCAGAAATTTTAGCTGGAGCAATTCAAGATTATGATAGAGGTTTAGTTGTAGGAACAAGTACATTTGGAAAAGGAACTGTTCAAAAGGTAGATCTATTATCATCAGGCCAAATAAAATATACAGAATCAAAGTTTTATAGAGTCTCTGGTAGCAGTACACAGAATCTTGGTGTAGAGCCTGATATTAACTTACCCACCCTATTCAATATTGACGAGCTTGGCGAAAGTTCCCTTGATAGAGCCTTGGATCACGATTCGATTCCAGGGACAACTGTTAAAAACTTCAATCGGGTCAGTAATTTTAAGGACATACTAAGAAAGCTAAGTTTAGATAGAGTTGAAGAATCACCATTATTCAAAAGCATTAAAGCAAGAAAACAATGGCAATCAGAGAATAAATCTGAATTTCTTGACTTGAATCTAGATAAGCGTATTGAGCAAAAGAATAGTATTGAGAAATTTCTTCTTGCAAATGAAAATAATTTAAGAGGAAGCCTAAATTTACCAACATATGAATCCTATAAAGACTTCATGGATCGTGAAGATGATCCTGAGTCTCTAGATATAGAGAGTGAAATATTAGGAGAGGCGGCAAATATACTCATAGATTTAGTAGAATTAAAAAAAGAACCTCTTATGGCAATGAATCAAAAATGAATTAATAATGAAGATTATTTCATTTAATATAAATAGTATTAGAGCAAGACCTCACCAAGTTGAAGCTCTTGTTGAAAAGCACAAACCAGATGCTATAGGGCTTCAAGAAACGAAAGTTCATGATGATGATTTCCCCTTTGAGATTCCAAATTCANTGGGTTACAAAGCTCATATTCATGGACAAAAAGGTCATTACGGTGTGGCTCTGCTTACTAAAGACGATCCAATTTCTGTTACAAAAGGTTTTGATACAGATGATGATGAAATGCAAAAGAGATTTATAGCAGTAACCATAAAAAAAGGTCAGAAAAAAATTCATATTCTTAACGGGTACTTTCCTCAGGGTGAGGAAAGAGATCACCCAGTAAAATTCCCTTACAAAGTAAGATTTTATAAAGATCTTAAAAATCATATCGAAAAAAACTATAACTCCAATGATCACCTCATAGTAATGGGAGATCTAAATATATCGCCACAAGATATAGACATAGGAATTGGTGAAGAGAATAAAAAAAGATGGCTTCGTTCTGGAAAATGTAGCTTTTTNCCTGAAGAAAGAGAAATGCTCAAAGAACTCACTGACTGGGGATTGCATGATTCTTACAGAACTCTTTTTCCTGAAAAAAATGATGAATTTAGTTGGTTTGACTACAGAAGTAAGGGATTTGAGGACACCCCTAAGAGAGGCCTAAGGATTGATCATATTTGGGTTACAAAAAAGTTAAATTCGAAAATCAAAGATTGTGGTATTGACTATGATATTAGAGGAATGGATAAACCTTCTGATCATGCTCCTATCTGGACTGAATTTAATTTATAACCTCCTTTNTCTGAAAAAGCACTTTAATAAATTTGAAGACTCTTGAATTAGAGGTCCTTGTCTAAACTTTACTTTATGATTTAGAAATTCTGCTTCTAGAAAATTTGAATTACTAATTACGANCCCNGATTTAGGNTCTGNAGCAGAGAANATNAGATTGTCTATCCTTGCATGCACTAAAGCNCCACANCACATCATGCAAGGCTCTAAGGTNACATAGAGNGAAGTATTAGGNAGTCTATANTTTCCNAATANTTCTGCNCCTTTTCTTATAACATTNATTTCNGCATGNGCACTAGGNTCATTCAATGNNANTGATCTATTATGATCTTCAGCNATNATCTCATCATTCAGNGTTAATACNGCACCTACTGGTACNTCACCCANGANAGNAGCATCTTTAGCCTGNTTNAGNGCTCTTTGCATAAAAAAAAGATCTTTTTTCATAANACATCTAAGGAAAATTCNTTAATTANNTCTATAGGAATNNCTTCTAATGCTCTTTTATTNGTAGCCTTAGCAATAATTGATGGAGCAGAACTAGCTTCGTAAGCCTCCAACCATCTAGCAGCACATAAACACCATCTATCTCCTGAATTTAATCCCGGAAAATCAAATGCTGGAACAGGAGTAG
>PAOE01000048.1 GCA_002707915.1 Gammaproteobacteria bacterium | reverse complement strand
TTATAAGAAACTAGGTAGTTGTTATTTTTCTCATCTATGTTAAGAAAATTACCATTTGCATTGAGCAAACGTATGTATTCACCGTCCTCAGTGTTGTTCATCTCGAACATATGACCCGCTGAGGTTGCTTGTACCCAGTTGTATGGATACTTAATTTTTACACTTGGTGATGTGTTGGGATTATCAGTCCCACCTGTAAATGGATTGATTTCAGACATTAGTATCCACCTCCATATGGTGAACTAGGAGCACTTGGTGCACTTGGAGCAGATGGAGCACTTGGAGCACTTGGTGCTGAGGGAGTCGATGGAGTAGAAGGTGCACTTGGTGTTGATGGTGTAGATGGAGTCACAGGTGTTGATATAGGATCACTAATAATCTGTTGAGTTTCAGTTGCAACAGTAGTATTCAAAATAGTAGAATCATCTACTGTGCTATCAACTAAATTAAATGATGTATCTGTTAGTCCTGCTTCTTCATCCTCTATAGCAGATTTTATCATAGGATGCCCTACACAGTCAACATATTGTGTGAGTGGTAAAACATTATTCTCCCTAATCTCTCTAGGACTTGTGTATGTATATACTACACTTAATAGTCCTCCTGTTCCAGTTCCCTCTACACCAGATAATCCCTTATCTTCTACTATAGGTTTAACGAAACCTAATATTGGTTTATCTACAGTTGCCTTGATAAGTCTACCCTTAGAATCTTTGGTAGAAGATCCAATAGTTTGTTTCTTGGATCCTGTTCCTATCGTGATAATTGGATTGACATAGTTACTACCAACGTTTATAATCTTAACTTCCTTAACTTTAGGTATTATATCACCACACTTAGCATAGATTGCTGTTGCATCTTGTGGTATTACAAGTGTTGGGAATTTATTATTGAAGTTCAATATAAACTCATGCCCAGATTTAGTTCTTAACTCCAATCCTGGCTGTAATTGTGGATTGAATGACGTATCTATTGTTGCTAATAATATATTGTTCTCATCATACTCAACGTCAACAACTTGTAATACATCTGGAGATCCAGTGATACGTTGCTCTAAAAATTCACCATCATTAACATGTTCTTGTAATCCTATCTTACTTACTAATACACCATACTGCTCATTAGGACAGAATGTAGTAGCAGGATCAAATCCATATCCTACGCCAGGTTTGATAACCTCAATAGAATCTACTTGACCATTTATAATGTTAGGTTTAAACTCTGCACCACTACCCTCTGGGTCATTACATGTAAACTGTGCCTTGACTGTTGCCTCTGTGTTAACGTTAGTTCCTTTCTTTCTCATCAACACACCAAGTATCTGCCCTATATCATCTACAATAGGTAGTGCCTTGATAGGACTTGTTGACTGTAAGTTATCCCATACCATTTCTGGGAAGCATGGTTTTCTATTTAATATACTGTTGCTACAATTGACTGCTGCACTTGATACATTACCATTTGAGTCATAGAAATTAAGACCCTCAAACTTCTCAAGAGGTCCTCGTGTATCAAAGTTTTTGAGTGATAGTCCAGATGCAATACCAGCTGCACTATTAAGATCAACAAGTGAACCACTAGCAGTATCAAATACTTTCTTGACACCATTACGATCAACAGCAGGAACAAATCCATTGACAGGTTTACCGTTACCTATGATTGATATAGAATTTGGTGGTTTGACTGCATACTGTGAGATCTGTTTTGCTGTTGCATCGTTACCCTTTGCCTTTGCACCAAGACCTGTTTCAAATACAGATGCACCAATAGCACATGATAGAGCACCATCACAGAATAGATCCAAGAAATCACCAACTTTATTAAGTAAGTTTTGTATCTTATCTCTTGCACCTTTGATAGCACCTGTTACACCTTTCAATACACCTAATGCAGACGTAATTTTGTCCATCAAATTCTTCATAATATCACCAAGAATATTCTGAATAAGGCATAGTGCAGTGTCTAATACTTTCTCTACTAGATCTTTGAGCAGACCCTTAATAAAGTCGCCAAGTTCACCTATCAACTGTTTGAACAAACAGGATACAAGATCACCAACGTTTTTTAATTGAGTTCTGACTGCAACATCTAATTCTGGATCTGGAATACTTAGTTCGGCAAGTCCCTCTTTTACAAGTTTGTTAGTCTCCTCCATGACCACACCCTTGATGTTAGCAGTTAATCCAGTCAACTTTTTCTGGATCCTCATTTGAGTAAGGTTTATCTCATACTCTAGATTAACAACTTTACCAGTCTGTTTGTCAATAAATTCATCTATATCATTTTTCTCTATACCACGAGCAAACTTCATAAACTCTGACATAGGTGCTTCAAGTTTAGTTGCAGTCTCTGATCCACACTTACCATTACCAACTTGAACTGTGACCTTTTGTTTTTCTGTTGCTATTGCCTGTTTCTCTGTTTCTTTCTTTGCAGGTCCTCGTTCATTCTTTGTAGTTTCCTCTCCCTCTTCAGTCTTATGTCCGTCATTGTTAGTTGGTGCTTTATCTACACCAGTCTCCTCATCAGTCTCGACTGTGCTTGCTGTGTTTCCTGCAGAACTACCTGTTGCACTATGATCTGGAAACTTATATTCTGGACTGACCAACTGTGCAAATCCTTGTTCTTTACCACCAGTGACACCATAACTGCTATCAGCGTTCTCATCACTGATACTACCCATAACAATAGGAATCTGTGCTGATGCACCATCCATAAAGAATCCAACAACCCAACTGTTAACTTGTAGTTGATGAACAGATCCAATACCAGATAACTGTGAATATATGGGTGGCATCAATACCTGTGCCCATGGTAGGTCTGATGTTGGTAGTTCTTTCCTATTTGTATTGTGATAACCTATGATTCTAACTTTGACTTTGTTAGTCCAGTCCCAGTCATTAAAATCCCAATCACCCTCACCATCGTTTAGTTCTGCATTCCAAAATTTTGCACCATCATTCTCTACCTGTCCAATCCACCAGTTGAACCCTTCCTTACCTATAAAATTAGCGAGTGCTTCATTCATCATGATTCTTGACCATCCGAGTCAGTATATAATGTAAGTCTAGTTGTCATATTATCTTGACTAGTTTTGAATGTTCTTTCTACCTTACCGATAACATATTTACCAGAGTTTGCAAAGTCTTGTTTTCTATCTCTACCACCTTTGTAGATATCTAACTGCACAACCTCACCTATCTCCAACGAGTAATCTGATATTAATTCTACTATGACTTTTTTACCATAAAATAATTTTTCCCTCAAACTGGATTGTGAAAGTTGTTTTGTGAATCCCTGTGTATATGTTCCTTCTGTAAACAATGCAGAGTCTGATACTTTTGACATGATTCTAGTATGTGTCAAGTTGTTATCAAATCCCTCATAAAATTCTGGAGCAGCACCTGAGTTTAAGGTCAATATCTCATCGTAAAATTTATTTATGCTGAAAGGATGCTGTTCAAACTTCATATCCTTGAGATCTATAGTCATAACGTTACTAGAATATGATCCTAGATTTAGACCTTTTAATAGATCAACTGATGACTCAATCTTTACTGATGATATAGGGGTAATGTCTGTGTCGTCTTCATCTTCTAGTTCGTCTGGTTCATGTCCTACAACCATCCTTGTGACTGGATCTAGACTAGCAAACGAATCGTATGACACAAAATTATATCCTGCTCTTGTCTCATAAAAAGCATATCCTGCTGTTGCTGCTTTACCACTACCTTTTGTAGCTGGTATTGCCTTTGCTCCTAACCATCTGATTGCAGTAAATGGATTCCAGTATGGTGATACAAAAGAAAAGTTATTAACACATGGTTCTATTCTTGCTATTCTGTTATCAGTAACACCTATCAAGTCTTTTAATATCTCTTTCTCTACAATATCATTAATCTTCTTACCTTGACCCTTACCAAACCTACGTGATATTTTATTAGCAGCATTGTTTAGGAAGTCAACAGTGCATAACATGAGAACAGCAGATGATTTACCACCAAGATTCTTCCTGTCCTGAATATCATATATCACAAAATCTCCACCAATCTCAGTTTTTGCTACGCTATCACCTATAGAAATGAATACACGTTCCATACCAACTAATTCAGATAGCATACCAGTGCTAGTATCAGTAATCTGAACCTCCATTCTCATGGTAGCAGCTTGCATATCCTCTGTATATTTTACATACAACACCTGATTGCTTGTTATTGGGGGATAGTCCGCAATAAGGAAAGCAAGTAATTGAAAATTTGACTGTGTATTTACTGACATTAGAATTGTGAAGTTGTGTTGTAGACGTCAATGTATGGTGACTCTATGATTTCTGGTTGAGCAAGACCACCACCTTCAGACTGTATTGGAGCACCTCCACCAGCTGACATAGATGCCATTGCAGCACCAGTTCCTGCAGCAGTATCAACTGCCTTCTTAGTCTTGGAATCCATGTTCTCTCTATTCTCTTGAATAGTTTTATCAGTCAGTTCTGTTAGGTTTACCTTTTGCTCATCTTTTGGTGCAAATATATTTTTGATACCACCAAATGCTTTCATACCAAGTTTCAAACCCATGCCCATGGGTGTCATACCAAATGCTTTCTTAGCTAAACCACCTATCTTATCCTTAGCACCCATGATCTTACCACCAAGTGCCTTAGCACCTTTAATTCCTTTAGATGCTGCATTAAATGCCATACCCATAGGTGTCATGTTAAACATTTTTCTAGCAAGACTGGTACGTTTCTTGATAGGTTGCATTGCTCTCTCACCTGACTTGGGATCACCCATGCCAATACCATCTGCAGTTCCTGTAAATGGTGCACGTCTACCGTAACTTGGATCTCCTGTAGCACCTGGCGGTAACATAGGTTGACTGCCTGTTGCACCATCACCAGTTTGTCCTGCACCACCACCCATAGCACCTCTAGCAAGGTTGAATGCTTTAGCAAGCATAGTTCCTAAGAATGATCCACCACTACCTTCTTCTTTCTTTGAATCATTATCTTCTTCATCATTGGCAACTTCAGCACTAGCAGCACCCAACTTAAATTGTTGAGATATCTTGGATATATTTCTATTCAATATCTTAGATGCTTCCTTACTTGGTGCAGGAATCTTCTCTAATAGATCAGTGATAGCAACAGCAGCAGACTTGGCGGGTAGTGCCAATGCTTCCATAAATGCTTTCTTCATTTTAGGATCTACATCAAACTCGTCTTCTAGTTCTTTCTTGACTTTCTTCTTAGTGTCATCCTTGCCTATTCCTGCCTCCTCTAGAGTATCTACCTTCTCTATATCTTTTGCTTCTGGTACATTGTCAGGATCAAGACCCTGTTCCCTCAATGTTCTACGTTCTTTAAACTGTCTTATTCTCTCTTCCTTAGACAAATATTCTCCAGTCTTAGGATCCACACCCATTGCTGCTACTGGATCAGGAACAAGATCCTGCTTTGGTTCTGGTTTTGGTGATACTGTAGAGTCCTTTCCTTTACCCTCACTCTTTGACTTAGGCGATAACTTATCAGGCATGCCAGGTAACTTGAGTGCATTCTTTGCCTTGTCTTTTATAAAGTCACGTAGACCTTTACCTATGTTTGTTAGTTTCTCAGTTCCCTTACCAATTCCTTTACCTACAGCATCCTTTGCCTGACCAATTTTCTCTCCAGCTGCCTGTGCAGCACCTGCAGCAGCCTTACCTGCCTTATCAGCAAGTAACGATGCGTTCTTGCCTATGGTCTTGCCTATACCCTTAGCAACTTTCTTAGCACCATCTGCTAAGTCACCTAGTTTTGTCCCAGGCTCAATTTCAGCTGATTCAATATCATCAACTCTTTCTTCTACCTTTTCTAGTTCTGCTACTTTATCTTCTAACAGTCCAACTCTCTTTACTACACGACGTTGTGACTGCAGAGATCTCTGCATCATCTCATGTGATACTGCCTGTTGTTTATCAGAATCGCCTGGCAACTTCATGCTACTACCTCCGATGATCCCTTACCGAACACATCAATGACTGTATTCCTTCGCTTAGTAGGTTCTTTTTTAACCTCTGGAACATAAATTATCTGAGGTTTACCAGCTAAAGGTATAATTTGTGGTGGTGAAACTACAGTGCCACCAGTTCCCTTAGCACCTTGGGTTACTGGTTCACTTGCTAACGTTTCTGCTGATGAAGATCCAGATGGAGGTGATACACTACCACCGCCACCTCCTCCCTGTGGTGCACCGCCATCACCTGATCCAGATGGTTTTCCTACTGGATCATCAAGATTAGGTATCCACTTATTCTTGCCAGGTTTCAACCACTTATCATTAGGTTCGTTGTTATAGTAGTCAAAGTGAACTGGATCCTTCTCTCCCTGCCATTGGAAACCAAACTTCTTACCTTTNTCTCTCATCCACTCGTTTGCTTTNGAGTAGTANTCAATATCAATTGCCCAACNTTGTCCATGTGGTGACTGTCCTACAGGAGCAGGATTGATTGCACGTTCATCGCCCGCTTCAGCTGCGNNTATCAATGCTGCCTGTTGTTCTGGACTTCTATATGAAGATGTCACACTCATAGGCAAGTTGATACCATCNTTAGCAGCAGCGTTAACTGCCTTCTCCCATGCTTTCTTAGTAGATGGGTTCANTATAATAGGTNTNCCATACATGTCTTTTGTAGGATCAGGTGCTTGNACACCACCTTGTTGNTCCTCTGCTTGTTTCTGACCTGGCAATACNCCCATGTCTTTAGCAGCAAGTGCAGCATCAAGTCCTACTGATACAGCAGTTCCNACGCCAGGTATTGTANNTGCNATACCAGANGCTGCTTCCATCATNGCACCTTTCCAGTCACCNTTCANTAATCNTTGNCCTGCAAANANTANTCCTGCACCCATACCAACAAAAGGTATCTTCTTCANCAGTCCTTTACCTAGTGCNTTTGCACCTACCTTAGCAACTGCCTTTGCTCCTACCTTAGCACCAATCTTCTTAGCACCTTTCTTAAGTAATGCNTTTCCTGCTTTACTTGCACCTTTAACTAACTTACCACCAGACTTTGCTANCTTGCCCGCACCTCTNGTTACTTTCTTNACACCAGCTNCTGNGTTCCTAAGAGTCTTTCCTATCTTAGTNTTCTTAAATACCTTACCAACNTTNAATCTNTTGAACATCTTCTTGATGTTCCTAAATGCTCTGAGTGGNTTGCCNANACCACCACCGCCANCTTTACCACCCTCTTTCTTCTCTTGAGGTGCACCCATAGCAACAGCAGTAGCACCAGNNGCTGCCATNCCACCCCACCACTTCAATGGTGCTTTCANTCCAATAACTTTTTGTGGTTTTGGTGTATCAGCAATNCCGAATATNCTNTTTAGTCTATTTGCTTCTGCTACGACACTACCNTTNGCAGGAGTTGGNGGTAGTGACTTCAAGAAACCCATTGATGAGCTTATGATTAACGCTGCACCNTGTTTGTATACTTGTTCTACNGACTCTCCATAGTTCTTAACNGGAGTGACTACCTCTGGTTCTTCCTCTGCAACCTTTGCAACAGTNTCNNNNTTNACTAAACCACCTGANTTTAGTGCTACCTCTGGTTTNTTNTCATATGGTANTGATCTAGTTCTCGCTACTTCTTTTAATCTTTCTACTACTACTTCTTCGTAATCTTTCTCAGGTTCGTTTGGATCCTGNTTTATAACTTCTGGTTGTGCATATGAANTATCTACAGCTTCTATNGGTATAGGTGCTATAGCAGGAACTACACCAGTTGTCTTATCTGNNNTGACAGCACCAACTACCCCGACAGTCAAACTCTTTGCTGCCTTCTTTGTNTAGTTTAGGATTGCTGAAAAGTCCATTAGGATCTACGTTNTTCCTCTGCGATTCTNTCTCTCTCCTTNTGGAGATGAGTTGCTAACATGTTCACATATACCTCACGTTCCCAAGGCATCATATTTTCAATATCACTCAAGCTATATTTATGGTGTTGTACGAGAGAAAAATTAGTCTGATAAAAGGTCATGATGCCCTCGTGGAAGAGGGCTATGCGAAAAAATCAGATAACCCTTCTAATACAACCTCATTTACAACTTTAGTCTTCGGGTTCTTAACCTTCAATACATGCTTTAAACTTGGCATTGTCTCAAAGAATTCTTGTATACCCTCAAACTGTGCACTGGTCAGACCTTCTACCCAGTCTCTAGACTCCTGCTCAGAATCTGGAGTATAGTCATCCTCTCCAACGTATACACGTTTGATACACTTAGCGACTAACTCATATGGATCTGGTTCATCACCTACAAAGTTAATCTTAGTGAAGTAATCAATATCAGGATACTTCATCTCTATAGTTAACTCATCATTTAGTTTTATAATATTAGTATGTCCCTTTGGAAAGTTAACCTTAACATCATCTACCATAAACTTTACATCTACAGTTGTCTCACCATCATCTGCACACGTAACTTTCATCTCAATCTCTTCACTGATTGATCTGGCACGTATTTGTAAGAAAAGATATTCTATATCAAACAATGCTAAGTCTGCTACGTTTACTTTAGTGTGTAAACAATCCTGTATAGTCTTTGTTATAGCGTCTAATATTTGTTGTTGGTCATCGTTCTCCAATGCCAATATTAATAACTTCTGTTCTTTGACGAGGAACGGTCTATACTTTACTTTCTTCTTTGTGGAAGGAATAGTTAATGTATAAATTGGCGTCGCAATATCAGGTAATGGCATAATTTATAATTTCAGTATATTATATAGCACCTAATTCATATTGTGAATTAAGTGACTATACTCATAGTAGAATCCTACAGTTGCCTTAACAAGTTGTGCAGGACCTGCAGAGTATGGTATTGATGCTACAGTATATGGATATGCATTTACTAGTCTTGCAGTCCATGTCTCAATATAATCTTCTTTTATTATGTTTCCATTCTCATCTCTAGGTCTCTCTCCAGAACCCTCAAACTTTTCTAACTTGTGTATAAACATATCACATGCAAAGTCTTCATAGTAATTAGATGCAAACACTCTAGTGTATGGTTGATCATCATAGAAGAACTCAGGATTAGGTGCGACTCCATTCTGTATAAAGTCTTGCCATGCTCTAAAGAACCTTAAAGGTAATGATGTTCCATCCATGAAGAAACTAACATCTAATTCATTATATACTTTTGCAGTTGGTAACTTTTGAGTAATACCCTTATGAACTGACTTTACATCAAATGCTGAATAGGTCACACCTGGCAACTGTATCTCGTTACACAACAGTTGTAAGTTCATTGTGTCACCGTTGTCAGTAAGTTTCAAAAAGTCATCAGCGAGATTATCTTCAAAAAATTTACCTAACTTCGCCTTTTTATTGAAGGAGAATTGATATAGATTAGACGCAGAAATTCCACCAGACTTGCCTACAGCCTGCATAAAATTCATCAGTCCTCTTGCGGATGCCATAAATAACCGTATGGTTTGATATATGTATTTATAGTGACTTACAAAGGAAAGTATAAAGTAAGGAATTACAAGAAATACAAAGGTGATCCTACAGGNGTNGTTTACCGTTCTTTGTGGGAAAGNAAGTTTATGAAATGGTGTGATGGCAACCCCAATATACTAGAGTGGTGGTCAGAAGAATTAGCTATACCATATTATGATCCAGTTCAAAAGAAATGGCGTCGCTATTTNCCTGATTTNTGGATGAAAGTGAANGAAAAGAATGGNAAAGTAGANTCATATCTTGTAGAGGTTAAACCTAAAAGACAGGTCGAAGGTCCTAAACCTCAAAAACGTAAGACAAAGAAGTATCTAAGAGAAGTCTTTGATTACGCAACTAACCAAGCAAAATGGCAAGCAGCACAGGAGTATTGCAATGACAGACTCTGGAAGTTCATGCTCGTTACAGAACGAGAGCTCAAGNTTTGAGGAACTAATGACCCAANTAAAGGGTAACAAGATAACAATAGCAAAGTTAAGAGACGAAGTATTCAACATCTTACTAGATGATGCTACTGAATCTCCAGAAACAGGTAAGTATTATACGTTTGAATATGATCCAAAATTTAGAGATCAACTAAAAGAATGGGATGAGTATCCNCTTGTATATGCTGTAGAGTTTAAGAAAGATAACTTACTAGGTGCTAATGTTCACTATATACGTACGACAAACTCTAGATTAAAGGCACTAAATAGTAAGACGTTCCCTAAGAAGACGTTACGTTATTATATACCAAAGAATGCAGACCGCATCTTTTTTGAAGTCAAAGAGAGCGAAGTAGAACTAATCGCTACCTTACCACTAGAAAAATTTCATCGCAATAGATAATGTCTGAGAACACTGTAATAGAATATCCCACAGGTCTCTCTTCTATACCATATGCTTCTTTCTTGGAGATACAGAAGTTTAGTTATGAAGAAGCACAAAAATATGCTGCAGAAAATTTTAANGATGCTNTNGGATCTCTCGGTAGAAGTGCTATAGCAAGAAAAGTTGATCAGGCAGTAGATGGANTAGCAACTGTATATGGGTCTGGAGATACATCAACAGAGAAAGGAAAGATAAACTTATATCAAACTCAGTATAAAAAAGCAANGACATCAAGTAGAAGAAGTGGTTCTAATAATAAAACAGTAGATATCAACACTGCTGATGATAGCACAAAAATAGAATTAAAGAATGGTGAGGTAACAACAGTAGGAGCATTAAAGAAGAGAAAGCAAGAAGCAATTGATAGACAGAATAAAGGTTTGATGTCCAAGAAATGCATGCTACCTTTACCTAATGAGTTTCAATATAAGTATGGTGCTGAATGGAATAACGAATTTAAACTAGGAACACTAGCACTAGCAGCAGACGAAGCATATAGATTTGGTGCAATTACAGGAGCAGGAGGTGCTTTAGGAGGATTAGTAAACTACCTCACCAGTAAAGTAACAGCAGGAGGTAAGGTGCCTGGTGCAGACCAAGCAACAAAGATTGTTCAAGGTGTGGCAGATGGTATGAAAACTGCTGCTGATCCATTTAAAGTTGGTAGTGAATTAAATCCTAAGAACGTTGCAGGATTAGCAGGACTTGCACCTAATGAAAACTCTATACAGTTCTTTGAAAGAATGACTGGAAGAGAATTTAGTTTTAGATTTGAGTTAGCATCNAGAAATAAAAANGAGAGTAATAGAGTTATAGACATNATAGAATGGTTNAAACGTGGTATGCATCCTGGCTCAAAGAATGGTAAGGGAACTGCTGTGTTATTAACGTTCCCAGATGTATTTGTATTGACACCTAAGTTTGTAAAATGCACTGAGGATGGTGCTGCACTTGGTGATCCTATACAACATCCNATGATGCCTAGAACTAAACTATGTGCATTGACAGGTTTGACGATAAACACTACACCATTTGGTCAAATGCAAACAGTGTTTGATGGAACTATTCCTATTGTTACTATGGAACTATCATTCAAAGAAACAACAAAACTTACACGTGTGGATATGGAAGGTTCATCGTTTGCAGAGAAAGACAACCCACTTCAGACAAATAGTGGTGTATTCTCCAGAGATACTACACAAGACAACAAAGCAGAGGTTTCATTCTAATGAGTTTGTTAAAAAAGTTGCCAGAGTTATTATATAACTTTTCATCTACACCTCTTGACCCAGACTTTCTTGTGGTCAAAAATATATGGAGACGTGCTGAAATATTAACTGAGTTTAAATCTCAGGTGATGTTGTTTACAGAGGTCAATATCAATGATGGTGAGAGACCAGAAGATGTTGCAACAAAATACTATGGTAATCCATTTTACAACTGGACTGTATTGGTTGCGAATGATATAACTGATTACTATAAACAATGGCCACGATCAGTAACACAACTACAAGAGTTTATTTCTCAAAAATATGAGAACCCACAAGCAACAAAGCATCACGTAACCACAGAGATTAAGGATGCTAATAATAATATAATTGTTCCGAAGGGAAAGATTGTTCCATCTAACTTTGCTATAAGTTATTACAATGGAACTACTACTGTTACTGCTAATCCAGTGGTGTCAGTTACAAATGCTGCTTATGAGTTTGATTTGAATGCAGAGAAACAANGAATACAAATAATTAAACCTNNTATNATAGAAGATTTTGTAGATGCATACTATAAGATATTANNNAANGGTAAGATAACNACNGTAGGAACGTCAGGTTCAGACATACAGATNTAAAAAAAGGGGTCGTGAGACCCCTTTACTATTAATCATCTTTTGCTAGTTGAGCAAAGTAGGATAACGTATCCTCCTCTTCTTTTGGTTCGGGAGTTGCAACAGCAGCAGGAGTTGCTCTCAACTCTTCATACTGTGTCTCNTCATCCGTTTGTTTAGAGTAGTTCCCTTTCAATGTNGAATCAAGACGATACTTGAGTTCTTCATATGTTTTGAACTGGTCATCAGCAGTAAATGCTGTCAAACTATGCTCTCCTTTCCAGATTGCTTCCAACTCTTTGTCGTTGAAGTCACCTAATGTAGATGATTCAGCAAACTCAGACTTGTCGTAGTTCCAGAACCCTGCAACTCTTGTAATCTTGAGTTTGAAGTCAGCACCCTTCCAGAAATCGAATGGGTTTACTGGTGTCTCATCCTCAAATGCGGGTTGCATTGATTCCATGATCTTATCAAAGATCTTCTTACCATATCTGTATAAGAATACTTTGCCTTCGTTAGAAGGATTTGCACTATCNTTAACAACATAGATGTTGCTATAGTAAGATAGTTTACGNTTTTGTTTGCGTGCTTGATCTCTCTGTGGAGATCCNTCTGCTCCTGCGTTCCATAGTTCTCTATTGAGATCNGAAACAGGATCTTTCTTACCTAAAGTTGTAAGGGAGTTCTCAATATACCAACCACCTGGTCCTTGGAAGGCATGACTCCAAACTTGTGCCCATGGAAGGTCTTCTCCATCGGGTGCAGGGAGAAATCTGATTACAGCGTAACCATTTCCTGCTTTATCGACCTCTGGTTTCCAGAGACGCTCATCAGGTCCTTGTTTTTGTTCGGACTTGTTGAGATTTTCTGCTTTAGAAAGCAAGTCTGTAAATGAAGACTTCTTAAGTGAAGCAAATGACATACGTATTCTCCGTATTAAATGTATTGTGTGTATTCATAACAAAAAAAGGGGGGAGGTTGGATTACTGTATACCAACAAAAGAAAGGGCATTACTACAGTGTAAAATACTT
>PAOE01000047.1 GCA_002707915.1 Gammaproteobacteria bacterium | reverse complement strand
CAAAAGCACTTATTTCATCTGCAATTAGCAGGTGGAAATCCTTATCCAAATAATGAACTCTTTGAAAATTATCTTGATTTTGGGATGTCTTAGATAGATCAGTTTCAGGAAAATCTTTCAATAGACATGACTCTTTGATGGCTATTATTGTCATTTGATCACTTAAAATAAGCTCAGTTTTATAGAATGGAACAAATTTGCTTAATGCCTCATTTAATATTTCGAGAGAATCGATATTGCCAATTAGCATGTAACCGTCATCCTGTTTGAAGTTTTTGACGACGATAAAAGAACTTATGACTCTTCCTTTGACATCGCACATAGCCCCAACAACGCNATTGTTATCAGATACTTTGTTAATATCAGCTGTTATCTGTCCTTGAAGTAGATCGAATGAGCCTTTGCCATTTATTTCAAGTGTGCTCAAATAGTCAAGTTTTAACAAAGCNTTTTCTTTCATGGNTTATATTATANGGNAATAANTTGGACGAATTAGAGAAAAAAATTTTATGGCAATGTAGAAGGGGATTGTGGGAACTNGACGCGATTTTAATTCCGTTCGTTGAAAAAAACCTCTCAAATCTTACAGCTGAGGAAATAAAAAAATTTCAACAATTCTTGTCTTATGAAGATATAGAAATATTTGACATCCTCGTAAATAAAAAAGAGTTAGTTGAATCAAATTTAATACCTATTGTTGCTAAGATTATAGAATTCCATGATGACAGTATGAGGAAAGGTAATTGATTGTAATAGCTGATCTCGGTGCAACCAATGCTAGGTTTTGTGTCACAGAGGATGGTTCAACTTTTTCGGCAGTATGTACTTATCCTATAGATCAGTATGGTTCCATGGAGGAACTTTGCATTAACTACATAAATGAAAATAACTTAGAAACTAAAAAAGGTGTAATTGGGGTAGCTGCGCCGATTTTGAGCGATAAGGTAACTTTTGTTAATGTTGATCTGGAATTTACTATAAGCTCTTTAGAANAGAAAGTATTCCCCAATGGNTTGGTTGTTTTGAATGACTTAGCTTTACAAGCAAACGCTTTACATAATCTTGATCCAAAGACTTTATCTTATATTGGGAAGAATTCATTAGATAGTAATAAACCAATGATACTAGTATCGCCAGGGACAGGCTTAGGCCTAGCAGGAGTAGTAGGAAAATCAGTAGTTTCAACAGAAGCGGGTCACATCAATATAACCGATAAAGTTTTAAAACCTGAACTAAAAAAAATTGTAGAAAGTTTCATCCAAAAAAACTCTAGAATGCCAACATATGAAGATTTTTTATCCGGAAAAGGGATTAAGTATTTTTATAAGTTCTTATCAGGTGATAAAGCTGCAAATTTATCCAATGAAGATATACTTCAAAGAAGAGATGATGAAAATTGTCTTAAAACTATTAACCTTCTAAATCACCTTCTTTCCTCNTATCTTAGATACGTTACACTAATCTGGGGTGCAAATGGTGGTGTTTTATTGTCTGGGTCTATTATAAATTCTCTAATCACTGAAGAGGATCATGCAGTTTTCAGACATACGTTTGAGGATAGTGAAACTATGCGTGAATTTTTAAAAACAGTACCTCTAGCAACACTAAAAATTAAAGANATAGGCTTCGTAGGTGGCTTGGAAATTGCTAAAAAACTTTTATANAGAACTTTAAGGGTAATAAGTGGTCTATTAACGTAGTATGAAAGTTTCAAATAAAAATATTGATCTTAATTTGGTAAAAAGAGCCAAGAAAGGTGATTATCAGGCTTTCGATTTATTAGTTATTAAATATCAAACTAGACTCATCGCTACAGCATTTAAATTTGTAAAAGATATACAAATTGCTGAGGATATTGTCCAAGAGTCTTTAATTAAATCTTACAAGTCTTTGCACTCATTTCGCGAGGATAGCTCATTTTATACATGGATATATCGAATCACTGTCAATACCTCTAANAATTTTTTGGTGTCAAAAAAAAGAAGAGGTGAACTTCTTCAANCTGAAATTGGTCAAGAAGGCGACATTGNAATTGAGTCCATTAGCCCAGATTCTCCAGAAGAGCTCCTTATGAGCAATCAACTTAAGCNTGTAATTGAAAATTGCTTAAATCAGCTAAGTGAAGATACAAAAACAGCAATTACNTTAAGGGAATTAGAGGGATTAAGTTATGAGGAAATTTCTAAAATTGTTAATTGCCCGGTTGGAACCGTCAGATCAAGAATATTTAGAGGTCGTGAAATACTNGATAAAGAAATAGAAAATTACAGAGAAGTAAATAAACAACATATTGCGAAGGAAACATCATGAATGACAACAAAGTAATGAGAGAAAANATTTCTGCACTTGCTGATGGAGAGCTTTCAGAATTTGAAACTAGAAGGATACTCAGTGAAATAAAGCATAATCCAGCCTANAGAGAATTTTGGCGAAATATTCACCTTGTGAGAGATTTATNCGATGAAAGCGAAGATTTTCTTNATGAAAGAGACATATCAACTAATTTGAGGGCAAGGTTGAGAACTGATCTTTCAGTAGAAACTAATGAAGCGGAAGAACGGTTATCGAAGAAAAAAAATTATTTCATGGTATCGCTTGCTAGTTTTTTTGCTGCAGTCACCTTCTCCTTTTTTTCAATAGAGGAGGTAACCTTTGCGGACATAGCGTCCCAAAAAATTGATACAGCAATAAACAGTCCNGAAGCAATGAACGTTTTGAATAATTCCGTATCAGACTTAAATGTAGTTTTGCAAAACGTGGAAATAAATAATAAAGGCACTTTGGCAAATTATAAAATGATGAATTCNGGTGAGACATTTAAACTTAGTTTGTATCCTTTAAAGGAAATAAATAAAATAGGCATACAAGAAGCAACTAAAATTTCATACATAAAAAGAGATGGAAAGGTTTATGTTGTTTCTGTGAGCGGTAATCTTTCTGCAGANAAAAAGAATCTTATTCTGCAAAANGCNAATCTTTCTGCAAAAAATTAATACATATCNTATATGAACAAATACAAATNACTTTTGTTTCCAATNCTTTTATGGNNNTCNCTNCTANTTGAGGCAAGNGANTTNCCCAATTTTTCTGATTTAGCCGAAGAAGCTTCTCCAGCNGTTGTAAANATTACANGTACAAGAGAGNTGAAACAAAGAAACAGTTATGGGNGAGGCTTNGGNGATCCNAGATANGANGAATTTTTTGANAGATTTTTTGGACAACAACCAAGACCCTCGACACCAAGAGAAAATACAAGGCCAGTCGTGTCAACTGGATCTGGCTTCATCATATCAGAAGACGGCTATCTACTTACTAATAATCATGTAGTTGAGGATGCTGATGAAATTACAGTAAGTCTTGGAGATAGAAGAGAATATAGTGCTGAAATTATTGGAGCTGATCCTAGATCGGATGTTGCTTTGCTTAAAATAGAGGCTGAAAATCTTCCAATACTCAAAATTGGAAATTCTAGTAATTTAAGAGTTGGGGAGTGGGTTGTAGCTATTGGATCCCCATTCCAATTAAGATTTTCTGTTACTTCCGGCATCGTAAGTGCAAAAGGAAGAAGTATACCTAATGGCTCTGATTCAACATATGTTCCTTTCATTCAAACTGATGTGGCAATAAATCCAGGTAACTCGGGAGGACCATTATTTAATTTAGACGGTGAAGTCATTGGCATAAATTCGCAAATCTATACACGATCAGGTGGCTACATGGGAGTATCTTTTGCGATACCTATTGACTATGCAATGGATGTTGCAGATCAATTAAAAGAGAATGGTTATGTGGCAAGAGGATGGCTAGGAGTGAGTATTCAAGAGGTTACAAGTGAATTAGCTGAAGCTTTAGGGATGGAAGTCCCTAAAGGAGCATTGATATCTCAGATCATAGCTGACAGCCCAGCAGAAAATTCAGGTCTAAAAGAAGAAGATGTCATATTGTTCTTTGATGGAGAAGAGATATTTTACTCTGCGGACTTACCTCTTACTGTTGGTGCTATTAGGCCTGATTCAAAAGTAAATGCAATGATTTTGAGGGATGGATTGAAAAAAACTATTACAGTCACTGTTGGTGAGTTACCTAAAGACCCTGCTTTAGCTTTCAATGAAACTCAACAAAATTTCCTGGGGCTGGTTGTTGAAGATCAAATTAATGATGGTAGAAGATTGTTTATCGAGGGCGTNATGGTAACTTCGATTGATCCTGATGGTTTAGCNTATAAATCTGGTATAAGACGCGGAGACATAGTTTATTCTCTAGGTAGNGCTAAAATTAGCAATGTTAATGAATTTAAGGAAATTCTCTCCAGCTTAGATCAAGAGAAAAGTACAACAATAGGCATTTCAAGAAACGGAAATAAGAGAATTCTGAGTTTAAATTTGTCAAAATAGTAACATAGCTGGAATTAGGCTAGGTTACAAAAAATGAAAATCAGAAATTTCTCCATCATTGCCCATATTGATCATGGGAAATCAACTTTGGCTGATCGAATCATCGAGCTTTGTGGAGGTTTATCAGAAAGAGAAATGACCTCACAAGTTCTTGATACTCTAGAATTAGAGCAGGAAAGAGGTATAACAATTAAATCTCAAACNGTTAACCTTACTTACCAGGCTGATGATGGAGAAGANTATCAATTCAATTTAATTGACACCCCCGGGCATGTTGATTTTTCTTATGAAGTCTCTAGATCTTTATCAGCTTGCGAAGGAGCAATCTTACTNGTTGATGCTTCTCAGGGTGTTGAAGCACAAACTTTATCNACNTGTTACAACGCGGTCGAAGAGGGTTTAACAATTATACCTGTTCTAAATAAGATTGATTTAGATCAGTCTGACCCTGAAAGAGTAAAAAAAGAAATTGAGGAAATTATTGGAGTAGATGCNTCTGATGCACCATGCATAAGTGCGAAAAANGGANTAGGTATAAAGGAAGTCTTNGAGCAGGTAGTTNATCTTGTTCCCGAACCTNAAGTCGAAAAAGATGAACCCTTGCAAGCTTCAATTATTGATTCATGGTTTGATAATTATTTAGGAGTTGTTTCTCTTGTTAGGGTAGTAAAAGGAAAGATAAAGAAGGGAGATAAAATAGAAATTTTTTCAAGAAAAGAGACTCACTCAGTAGATAAAATAGGCGTTTTTACTCCTAAAATTAGTGACCTTGAAGAGCTTGAGTCTGGTCAGGTTGGTTTTATATGTGCAAGTATCAAGGAAATCAGAGGTGCNCCTGTAGGTGACACAATCATCAAAGCCAATTCNAATACACCTAGGCTTGAAGGATTCCAAGAGGTAAANCCTCAGGTATACGCGGCTTTGTTTCCTCAAAACTCAGATGATTTTGAAGCATTCAGAGAAGCTCTCGAAAAACTNTGCTTGAATGATGCATCATTACAGTATGAGCCCGANCACTCTGAAGCACTAGGAGCGGGTTTTAGATGCGGCTTTTTAGGGACACTTCATATGGAGATCATTTCTGAGAGATTAAATCGCGAGTATGGTATGGATCTCATAGCAACTGCCCCTACTGTTGCGTACGAGGTTGTTGCTACTGACCAGGAAGTGAGCAGAGTTGAAAATCCAAGTGCCTTACCTGATACTTCAAAAATAAAAACAATTCTTGAACCAATAGCAAGGGCAAACATATTGGTACCCGATGCTTACATAGGTTCTGTTATGAAACTATGCAATGATAGACGAGGCAAACAGGTAAATATGAGATATATCGGTGGTCAAGTAGAGCTTTTATACGATCTTCCATTGAGTGAAATTGTCGTAGATTTCTTTGATCGATTAAAATCCGTAAGTCGAGGTTATGCTTCTCTAGATTATTTTCTCGATAGGTACGAAGAATCGGATGTCATAAAGCTAGATATACTCTTAAATGGTGACAAAGTTGATGCATTGTCCTACATGGCCCACAGGACAGTAGCGAATTTAAAGGGTAAACAATTTACCGAGGCTTTAAAGGAGGTTATACCAAGACAACAATTTGACGTTGCCATCCAAGCGGCTATTGGTTCAAAAATAATATCAAGACAAACTGTCAAAGCCTATCGAAAGGACGTTACTGCCAAGCTCTACGGTGGCGATGTCACTAGAAAAATGAAATTACAGAAAAAACAAAAGGAAGGAAAGAAGAGAATGAAGAATATTGGCAGGGTTGAGGTTCCTCAGGATGCATTTTTATCTGTTCTAAGAGTGCAAGACTAAAATGATAACCACAGCTCTTTTTTTTTCTATAGCCCTGGAAATCATAGGATATCTGCTATGGATTAAGTTTACCAAAGACGGATCTTCTAAAAAAAGGGACATTGTTAGTGCTTTTATGTTCATATTGGCAATAATAATTCTCTACCAGATTTTTAAATTAAATCTAGATTTCGGGCTTATCCTTCTTGTAGCTACTTTTTTTGCAGCTTTTTCTTGGTTATTAGGTAAATATATTGATTTGGAGGAATTAAGAAAAGAAAGTAAATCTTACTTTTTCATTCTTTTGGCAATCACGTGCATTCGTTCTTTTGCTTATGAACCTTATCAAATACCAAGCAGATCGATGGTACCAGGGCTACAGGTAGGAGACTTTGTGCTGGTAAATAAATATGCTTACGGTATTAAGTTTCCAGGAACTCACTTCCTTTTGAGCGGCTTGGTTAAGCCAAAAAGAAATGACGTTGCTGTTTTTATAGCCCCCCATACACTATGCGATTACGATCCTCTTACTGCCAGGCCAGACATCTCGACCCTTCCTGTGGCTGAAGGACAATTATTCCTCAATAAATTTGAAGATTTGCAAAACAGTCGCTGCACACCTTTGGGAGTGAAATTTGTAAAAAGAATAATAGGAATTCCAGGTGATAAAGTTGAAATAAAGGGATACGAAATTTGGATAAATGGAAAAAAATTAAAGCAAAAGCTTTTGATTTCAGACTCTAATGAAAATTTGCTTGAAGAAACTATAGACGAAGGAGTGCATGTCATAAGAACTTTAGGTTTGAGCGACTATGAACAACATTCTTGGACTGTTCCTGAAGGAAGTTATCTAGCAATAGGAGATAATAGAGATAATAGTCTGGATAGTAGAGCTTGGGGCTATTTCTCAGAAAATTATTTAATTGGTCGTGCTGATTATATTTGGATGCACTGGGAATCCTTTTCAGAACTACCTAGCTTCAGTAGGAATTCAAAAATTAAATGATGCAAGAATTATTCGATGAATTGGGTTATAAATTCCAAAATGATAGTTTACTTTATAGAGCACTAACTCATAAGAGTGCCTCTAGCGATAACAACGAAAGGCTTGAATTTCTGGGTGATGCAGTTTTAAATCTTTATGTTTCAGAAAAACTATTTAATTCTTACCCCTCAATTAACGAAGGAAAACTGTCTTTATTTAAATCAAATATTGTAAGTCGTGAGAACCTAAATCTAGTTGCTAAAAAGATTAATCTTCATCAACATGTTGTGATAGGTAAAGGAGAGAAACTTCAAGGCAACTCCATTCTTGGTAATAGCCTTGAAGCTTTGATAGCAGCAATTTTTCTTGATTCCGATTATGAATGTACTTTGAAAGTTTTGGATACTTTATTTAAGAAGGATTTCTTGGAATTAGAAGAAGATACAGAATTAAAAGATCCTAAATCTTCGCTACAGGAATATATTCAAAAGAAGTACAAGTCATTACCACATTATCGGACTAAAGAAAGCGCTGGCCCTGATGGGAACGTGAGATTTCATGCTTTATGCACTGTTGATGAAGCCAGTCTCTCCTGCGAGGGATCCGGAAGGACACGAAAAAGAGCAGAGCTTGATGCTGCAAATAATATGCTTGAAATTTTGGACAATTATGACTCAACTGCATAAATCTGGTTATGTTTCTATTGTTGGCAAAACTAATGCTGGCAAATCTACCTTACTCAATCATATCTTAGGTCAAAAGATAGCAATTACATCAAGAAAACCACAAACTACTCGTCATAGGTTTCTCGGAATAAAAACCGAAGCTAATAACCAAATTATTTTTGTCGATACCCCCGGATTTCATTCCGGTCAAAAAAGAGCTTTAAATCGCTATATGAACAAAGTGGCTTCAAATGCTATGAGAGGTGTAGATGTCGTCCTTTATGTTCTAGATCGATTCAACTGGGAAGAGTCTGATTTGGATCGTGTCAAATCAATCCAAAAAGAAACTACCCCAATTTTGGTTATAAATAAGATTGATAAACTTGATGACAAAAATCTCTTGCTGCCTTTTATAGAGGAGATAGATAAACAAAAAATATTTGCAGATATTGTTCCTATATCAGCTCTGAAGATTATGAATGTCGATGGATTGATTCAATCTATTTGTAACTATCTTCCCGAAGGTGATCATTTATTTCCTTCTCATCAAGTAACAGATATTTCTGAAAGATTCTTGACGAGTGAGATTATTAGAGAAAAGTGTATTAACAGACTTGGAGATGAGTTGCCTTATAGGATTAGCATCTCAATAGATCGTTTTTCCGATTCTGATGGAGTTATATACATCGATTCAACTATATTTGTTGAGAAACAAAGTCAAAAGGGCATGTTAATCGGTAAATCTGGATCTCGTTTAAAGGCCATCGGCACTGACTCTAGAAAAGAACTTGAACAACTTCTCGAGACTAAGGTCATGTTAAAGACTTGGGTAAAAGTAAAAAGCGGTTGGTCTGATAACGAAACTTTACTACCTTCAATGGGATACAGTCTTGATAAATAAAATTCTTCTTGAATCAGCTTTTGTTTTGCACATTAGGGCGTATCAGGAAACGAGCGTTATAGTTGAACTCTTTACTAGATCTTTTGGCAGAGTTAATGCTGTAGCTAAGGGCGCAAAGAGACCGAAAAGTCCTTTACGGAGTATTTTGACTCCTGCTTCGAAATTATCGATCTCTCTGTCTGGAAAAAATGAACTTAAAAATTTATCGAGTGTCGAAGTTTCAGAGCATTTTAACCTTACTGAAGGAATTGCGATTCATTCTCTTATGTACATAAATGAGTTGATTCTTAAAGCGACTGAGAAGGAAGATCCTCATCAAAAGGTTTTTGATATATATGAGACCTTACTTAAAAATTTATCTCAAAATAGAGACCGTGTTGTATTAGAAAAGCTACTTAGAGATTTTGAACTTAGCTTGCTACAAGAAATGGGTTATGGAATTGACTTATCAAGAGATGCACAAACGAACAAGATAATTGATAAAAAAAAGTTTTATATATTCAACCCTGATAGAGGTTTTCTAGAAACTGAAGAGAATTTTAGAAATAAATCAACTTTCTACGGAACTGATATCATTAATTTCTCTGAGAGTAACTTTGAAAAAAAAACAACAAGAGATTCGGCAAAGATTATAATGAGAAAAGCTCTAGATTATCATCTAGGAAATAAGACTTTAAACACAAGAAAATACTTAAGTAAAAAATGATAAATGGTGTGGGAGTAGACATTCTCGAAAAAGAAAGAGTTTTTACGATTCATAAAAAATATGGAAAGAGATTTCAAGAAAGAGTTTTGGGAGATTCAGAGATTAAAGCCATTGAGGGTAAAAGTTTAAATAATCAAATAAGATTCATTTCAAATAATTTTGCCTGTAAAGAAGCTGTTGCAAAGGCCCTTGGATTAGGTTTCACCGAAGGAATATCTCTCAAAGAAATTGAAATTCTGCGAAAACCTTCAGGTCAGCCCTTTATAACTTTAAATGGAAATACAGATAAAGTTGCGAAAAACATAGGTATAAAAAAATTCCATGTCAGTATCTCTGATACTAAGAAACTTTCAATGGCTTTTGTTGTAGGAGAGTAAAGATGAAAATTATACTTCTCGGTCCTCCAGGTGCAGGAAAAGGCACTCAAGCTGAAGCAATTTGCGAAAAATATGGAATTCCGCACATATCAACTGGCAATATGCTCAGAGAAGCAGTAGAAGCGGGTACAGCACTTGGTTTAGAGGCTAAATCATTGATGGATAGTGGAATTTTAGTTTCTGATGAAGTGATAGTTGGCTTGGTAGAAGAGAGGATTGGATCATCTGATTGTACTCAAGGATTTTTATTTGATGGTTTCCCAAGAACAATTCCTCAAGCTCAGGCCTTAATTGACAGACATATAGCAATCGATGCAGTTGTTGAAATAGACGTTCCAGATCAAGTTATTATCGAAAGAATGTCCGGTAGGCGCATGCATCCATCGTCTGGGAGAAATTATCACATTATCTATAACCCTCCAAAAGTTGAAGGAAAAGATGACCTTACAGGAGAAGATCTCATAAGAAGAGAAGATGATAGTCCAGATACGGTTAAAGATAGATTGAATGTTTATGCAAATCAAACATCACCATTGATTGATTTTTATTCGAATCTTTCAGATCAAGAATCATTAAAATATGTAAAAGTTGATGGAACAATTGTCCCTGAAGAAGTAACCCAAAATATATTTAATGACCTAGAAAAATAATTGGCTAATATTCTCGCTCTAGAAACCTCAACCGATATTTGTTCTGTCTCAGTAAACAATGATAGGGAATTTCTTCATTTCCATGAGGCCTTACCGCGACAGCATTCTGAGAAATTATTGGGGATTATAAGTGACTTGATTAATCAAGTTAATCTAACTTTTAAAGATCTTGACTCGATAGCTGTTGCTGTTGGCCCAGGATCTTATACAGGTTTAAGACTTTCTTGCGCTATAGCTCAAGGTTTAGCTTATGCACAAAAAATAGATGTAGTTTCTCTCTCAAGTTTGGAACTCCTTTCCCTTGAAGCNCATGAAAAGACAGGATTTGATGAAATTATTTCTTTATCCTCTTCTAATCAGGGGAAAGTGTATACAGCAAAATCTCGATTTATAGAAGGTGATGTAGATACAGAATTTTTGTTACTCGATGAGAATGAACTTAAAAATAAAATTTTCAAACAAAACAGTAAATTTGTTGGGCAAGGATGTGAGCTTTTACAGGTGCAAAACATTCTTCCCAACGCCGAACCTAAAGCATCTTTATTGATGAAGATCGCTCAATTGAGATTTAGAAAAGGTAAAACAATAAAACCTGAATTTGCTTCACCAATGTATTTTAATGACGAGGATAGCTGGAAAAAAATTACATGAGCTATTTGGACGCATTTTTACTCGCAATCATTCAAGGCATTACTGAATTTCTGCCAATTTCAAGCTCTGCTCATTTAATAATACTTTCTTATATTTTAGAAACCTCTTCTAATCTTTTTTATGATGTCTCACTTCATTTAGGAACATTAATAGCTGTATGTGCTTATTTTAAGAATGAAATTAAAGATACTTTTAATCAAATAAATGTCCAAAAATCTATTTTTTCAAATAACTTACTTACTAATTTATTTATTTCTTCATTGCCAACTCTTTTTTTAGGATTTCTTTTTGTGAATTTCATCGATAATAATCTTAGAAATACTTTAGTTATTTCAGTTACCACCATATTTTTTGCTTTGGTCCTATGGATTGCTACATTACGTGCTCCTCGAAAGAATGAGCTTGCGGAGATTTCTTTAAATGAAGCTCTGATTATTGGGTTAGCTCAATCAATCTCTCTGATACCAGGCACTTCAAGGTCTGGTATCACTATTTCAGCGGGATTATTACTAGGTTTGGACACAAAGACAGCTACTAAATTCAGTTTTCTGATGTCTATTCCCACCATAGGAGCTATTGCAGCTTATCAAATTCTTTCATTAGATTTAGGCAATCTCGTTAGTTATATTCAATTTAATGTGCTCGGACTTTTTGTGTCATTCCTCGTGGCTTATTTTACGATTGATATTTTTATGAAATTCATAGAAAAGATTGGTTTTCTACCCTTCATAATTTACAGACTAGTTCTGGGCATGCTTTTGGTAGCTTATTTCCTGTAATGAATCTGTATTTGGAAGTAAATTCATCTGATTTAATAGATGATGCTAAAAAGCTCTCATTGGAATTAAACCTACAATTAATTGAATCTCAAGAAAAAAATAATGAAGATTATTTTTTTGTTTTATCAAAGGAAAGAACCTATCTTAGAAAAGGTCTAAGTCCCTCTTCTAAACCAATATTTTCTGATTTCGATTTTTGGACTTCTAACTATGATGATAAATTACTCAAGAATTGCTTTAAAGGCATTGCGAATGACTTTACCTGCCTAGATCTTACAGCTGGTTTTGGCAAGGATGCATTAGAAATTTCAAAACTTCCTTTGTGTAAATCTATAACCCTCATAGAAAAAGAAAAGTGGCTTTTTAAACTTCTAGAAGATGGAATCAAGAGATCTACAAAACCAAGCACAAAAGACCTTCTATTAAAATTTAAACCCATTTGTCAGGATAGTGCAGTATTCCTAAAAAACACTCATGAAAAATATGAGATCATATATATTGATCCTATGTTTATTGGAGTTAGTAAAGCAAAAGCGAAAAGGCACATGCAAGCACTCAGAGATCTAAATTTAGTTGATGAGTCTCATGGTCTTTTAAAAGCGAGCTTAGATAATGCTTTGAATAGAGTTATCGTCAAGAGGCATAAAAATATGCCTTATCTAGATGAGATCCTTCCATCAAGATCAATCTNNGGCAAGGNTGTNAGGTTTGATATTTACAATTCTAATTAGTGCTATTTCCTATAAGCTCTAAGAATTNTTTATCAAAAAATTTATCATAACTTTCTTTAGCTTTTTTTGTAATTTTTGCTGCAGTTAGATTTCCTTGAGTATCTTGCCTGAAGAATTTTGTTTCTCTCATCATGTATATGAAATTTTCAAACTTCGCATTATCTGAAAANTCCGGATAGGGCCAACCTTCTCTCACTTCAATACCTCGTGCAATCTCTTTACATTGATTCTTTAAATCCTCTTTATTCATCGAATTATTTTTCCATATCGTACTCATAACAATATAAAACCTCTTCAATGCTGGTTCACTGAGATTGGTTAATGCNAAGTAATTGTTAAACTTCTCATCTTTTAAATCCGGACTGGAAATCTCATTCNTATTATTGATTTGTAAAATTTCTTCTTTAATCAATACATTAAGAGCATTCTCGATCGACTCAGTTTCGATGCTCTCATTTTTTAAATGAAAGTCACGTGAGAAAATAGGATAAACCATTTTTATAAGCTTNATTATTTCCTCCTTTGAGACTGATTTAGAGAATTTTACTGATACACACAATAANGAATAAAGCATAAAAAGGTGACTGATATTGTTTTTATAGAAAGACAAAGTAGCAATNTGATCAGGTGTTGGTTTATAAATTTTGTTTGTATTTATTAAGATAGGGGAGATGAAGCCTAGCTTTTCAGTTTTATGCAATATCTCACCAATATCTGTTTGTGTGATCCAAACATTCTTATAATCCTCAGAGAGTTTTATGAGTTTTAAGAAAAATTGAATTCTCTTACTAAGCACCTCTTCTGTCATCGTCTGTGTTACATCAGTGAGAAGTGCAACAGAAAAGAGGCTAGTGGAGGTAACAGCAATGGAATTATTCACCGATCTGGTAACTGACTGTCCAAGTTTACTTGTTATTTCATCAATCCAATCCGGCTTAGTAGTTGGAGAGTCAATGAAAAAATCTTTCCCGACATTGTTCTCTAAGAACTCATTTAAATCTATCGGGTCAGCAAAATTTAGGTATGCATTACCTAAATAATTTCTAAAATCTTTAAAAACCTTCAAAGGATCAAAGATACTTTCTTTCTTCTTTTTGTCTCCTGTTAACTCAGATATGTAGCTTTGACCTTCCAATATTTTTTCATAACCAATATAAATTGGAACAATCTTCACATTTTGACCACGCAATGAGGCAAAACTTCTGATGGTTAAAGATAATAAACCTGGTCTTGATGGCAAGCTTAAACCGGTTCTACTTCTTCCACCTTCTGGAAAAAATTCAATTGAGCTACCTCGGATCATCAGGGACATTATATGTTCAAAGAAAACAATACTATATAGGGGATTGCTCATGAAGGATCTCCGCATGAAAACTGCGCCAGCACCTCTTAAGATACTCCCTAAAAAAGGAAGATTAAGGTTATTTCCGGCCGCAACCTGTGGAACCATCAGTCCATTTTCATAAAGAAGATAAGTTAACGCACAGTAATCTATATGACTCCTATGGCAAGGTAAATATATCAAAGCATTCTCTTTAGATATTGCTTTGATTTTCTCTAAATTTTTTGTGTGTAAGCCTTCGTATCTTGTATTCCAAAACCAAGTAAAGCCAGATGCCAAGAGACTAAGNATNGAGTAATTAAGATCGGAACATATCTCATTTGCATATCTATGAGCTTTTTTTGTTAATTGAACCTTTCTNCTTTCATTNCCCTCNGAAAGATTATCAATTTCTTCTCTCACCCTTTTATTCCGAACNANAGATTTTACTAAGGTCCTTCGNTGNGAAATGTCAGGNCCCAACATTGCTTTTTTTGATTTACCAAATACAGCTCTTAAGTATCTNGTTATGAGNTAACAATTCTTTTCTAGGCCCTCACCAGGATTTATTTCTTTGCCCACATCTAAATTATTTTCAAATTGGACCCTCAGGTCTCTACCATGAACTAAAAGTTTGAAAATTTTCTTAAGAGAACCAGCAGGTTTCCAAGAGGGTGAAAAAACAATTTTAAAAAAGGATTGTTTCTTATCTGGNCGGTTACCCCAAAAAATTGANACTGGTATTATTGAGATATCTTTATAGTTTTTGACTATTTCTTCTAGAAATTTTATTTTTTGTCTAGTAAATCTCTGATCAACAACTGAGTATTTGGGGCTTTTAAGTAAAACAAATTTTTTTATATTTGAATTGGCTAAACTCTCTATTGGTAAAGGAAGCTCATATTTGTTGCAGATTTCGTTTAATACAATCAAATCAATTATAGATTCACTCGNTAAAGCAAAAATGATATTTCCATTTGNATTAATATTTCCAAGGTGTATGCGGTCTTCTTTTAGAGATATTAAACTTCTTACAAAAAAGCTAAGCAATTTAAAAACAAGCGAATTAGTTAAAAAACTCATACTTCCATTGATTTTGAACTTATCTGCAGTGAGTTTACCTTTTCATAGTAAAATTTAAACTAACTTTATTATTTACTAGCCGAAGTGGCGGAATTGGTAGACGCAGGGGATTCAAAATCCCCCGCCCTTTGGGTGTGAGAGTTCGAGTCTCTCCTTCGGCACCATTTATGGTANCTTGAATATAGAAAAATTTGATTTTGATTTGCCTCAAAAACTAATTGCCAAAGTTCCATCTAAAGAACGAAGCTTAAGTCGCTTATTGGTAGTTGGAAAGAAGCTTATCGATAAAAGATTTGACCAAATACTAGATCATCTTTGTGAAGAAGACTTGTTGGTAATAAACAACACCAAAGTCTTCAATGCTAGGATTAATGCTGAAAGAGATACTGGTGGCAAGGTNGAAATACTAATTGAAAGAAAACTAGATCGTTTCAATGCTCTTGCACTCACTAAATCTAATAGACCTCTAAAACTAAATGACAAAATCTATATAGGGTCAGTTTATGCCACTCTTGTTTCCAAAAGAGATTATCTCTCTGTATTAAATTTTTCAGAAAGTATTGATGAAGTTATTAAAAATAAGGGTTCTATTCCAATACCGCCCTATTTAAATCGTGATCCCCTTCCTATGGATGATGAAAGATATCAGACAGTTTACGCAGAAGAATCCAAGATGAGTTCAACTGCTGCTCCAACAGCAGGACTTCATTTTGATTCTACTCTCATGGAAAGAATAAAAGAGAAAGGTATAGAAATAGCCCCAATCACACTTGATATTGGACTCGGAACTTTTAAACCAATTAAAGATAGTGATTTTTCTAAGCACCAGATGCATTCTGAAAGAATCAATTTATCAAAAGAATCNTCTGAACTGATAAAAAGCAAACTCAATAGTAAAGGGAGAATTATAAGTGTTGGTACAACATCCTTGAGATGCCTAGAATCAATTTTTCAAAAATTTGGAGAAATACGTCCGTTTGAAGGTGAAACTGATATTTTCATATATCCTGGCTTTAAATTTAATGTTATTGATGCTCTCATAACGAATTTTCACTTACCTAAATCAACACTCATGTTGTTAGTCAGTGCTTTTGCAGGAGAGTCAACAATAAATAAAGCCTATGAACATGCAATTTCAAATGAATACAGATTCTTTAGTTACGGAGACGCGATGTTTCTAAATAGAAGTTAGAAATAAGCCAATGACTATATATAGATTAATCTCAAAAGAAGGAGAGGCGAGGCGCGGAGAAGTTTCAACTGCTCATGGAGTATTTCAAACTCCATGCTTCATGCCGGTGGGTACTTATGGTGCCGTAAAATCAATTAGCCCAGATATTTTAAACTCATTGAAAGCTGAGATTATTTTATCTAATACCTATCATTTGATGGAGAGACCAGGAGTTGAAATAATTGAAGCTCATGGTGGATTGCATAATTTCATCTCATGGAATAAACCCATATTGACCGATTCTGGAGGCTATCAAGTCTTCAGTCTTGCAAAAAATAGGAAAATCTCTGAGGAAGGTGTTGAATTTAATTCACCTCTAAACGGAAACAAAATTTTTCTTACTCCTGAATCGTGTATGCAACTGCAATGTTCATATGGTGTAGACATTGCNATGGCATTAGATGAATGTACACCTTATCCAGCAGAAACATTAGTTGCAAAAGAATCCATGGAATTATCATTAAGGTGGGCAAAGAGATCAAGAGACTCCTTCAAGAGTTTAAATTCAAGCCTATTCGGAATCGTTCAAGGGAGTATTTATGAAGAGCTAAGAGAAATGTCTTTGGAAGCTTTGATTAAATTAGATTTTGAAGGTTATGCACTTGGAGGCCTTTCAGTAGGAGAACCGAAGGAAGATTTATTGAGGATAGTAAAGCACATGGCTCCATTGATGCCTGCAGATAGACCAAGATATTTAATGGGTGTTGGAACTCCCTTGGATATTGTGAAAGCTGTTGANAGCGGAATAGATATGTTCGATTGTGTCATTCCAACCAGACACGCCCGAAATGGATATTTATATACATCAGAAGGAGTCGTAAAAATTAGAAATAGTAAACATAAAGACTCATTGGATCCGCTTGATTCAAAGTGCACATGCTATACATGTAAAAACTTTTCTAGGGGTTATTTGCATCACTTAGATAAAACTAGAGAAATGTTAGGGTCTACGCTACAAACAATACATAACCTTCATTTCTACTTAAATTTAATGACAAATTTGCGACTATCCATAGAGTCAGGTACATTGCATCAGTTTGCCAGAGAATTCGAACAAACTTGGAATAAAATTGAATACCCCAATATAAACAATTAGAGGAGAAACATGGAACAATCACCAACTTTTTTTGATCCGACATTATTTTTATTATTTGGATTCATGATTCTTATTTATTTTCTAATGATTAGACCAGAAAATAAGAGAAGGAAAAGTCATCAAGAAATGATCTCTAGTCTCGAGATTGGAGATGAGGCTGTTACAGCTGGAGGTATATTAGGTAAGGTGACGAAAATAACTGAACAATATATTGAGCTTAATATTTCGGAAAATACAAAAATTAAGATACAGAAATCTTCTATATCTGCGGTATTACCAAAAGGAACTCTGAAATCAATTTAATTCATGAAACGATACGGTATCTGGAAATATTTCCTCATCCTTGTTGTGCTCGGGTTCGGGATAGTTTATTCACTGCCTAACTTGTATGCACCAGATCCTGCCGTACAAGTCTCATATACCAGCAGTTCTCAAACAGCGGACAAATTTCTAGAAGATAGGATTCTGAATATAATTCAAGAAAGCAATCTGTACACACAAATTGAGCTTGAAAAAGATTATGTCCTTATAAGGACGGACTCTTATCAAAATCAGCTGAAAATTAAAGATTTATTATCTTCTTCCCAAATGAATGATGTGGTAGTTGCACTCAATTTAGCACCTACAACTCCTGATTGGCTCTCTGATATTGGAGCTAATCCTATGAAACTGGGTTTAGACTTGAGGGGAGGTGTGCATTTTTTGATGCAAGTAGATACCAATACAGCAATTAAGAATAGGCAAGATGGAACATTGCAAGATCTTAGAATTAGATTTAGAGAAGAAAAAATAAGGTATGCCCAGGCTAAAGTTGATACTGACAGATCGATATTGCTCGAATTTAATAATCCTGAAACTAGAGGAAAAGCAGAAGAACTCATAGAAGATATCTACAATCAGTTTAATTATCCTCTCACTTCTGACAATGACCTCTCTTTAAAATTATTTTTGTCAGATCTTGAGATAGAGCAAATTGAATCTGATGCAATTGATCAAAATCTTACTACGCTCAGAAACAGAGTTAATGAACTTGGTGTTTCTGAACCGATTGTTCAACGACAAGGTAAAAAAAGAATAGTTGTTCAGCTTCCAGGCATACAAGATACAGCTGAAGCTAAGAATATTTTGGGCAAAACTGCTACTTTGGAATTTCATCTAGAAGCCCAAATGGATACCCCTAGATCTAGAAAAACATCTTACCCTTTCCGAAATGGACTTGGAGCTCCAGCTTTCCTCCAAGACACAATCATTCTTGGCGGTGATCAAGTTGCAACTGCTCAAGCTTCATTTGATGAAAATGGATTACCACAAGTCAACATAACACTTGATGGTGATGGTGGTTCTAAGATGAATAGGGCTACTAGAGGCAATATAGGAAAGAGACTAGGAGTTCTTTTTGTTGAGCAGAAATCAAGAACAATATATGAAAGAAACGAATTAGGTCAGCAAATTCCCGTTCAAGAATCTTATGAAGTTAAAGAGATAATTAGTCTAGCCACTATAAGAGCGGCTTTGGGAACGACATTTAGAATAACGGGTCTAGATAGTCCAAGTGAATCATCTGAGTTAGCCTTACTTTTGAGGGCAGGAGCTTTGGCCGCTCCCATGACATTTGTTGAAGAAAGGACCGTAGGACCAAGTTTAGGTGCAGATAATATTCAAGCGGGAGTATTTTCTATGCAACTAGGCTTGTTATTAGTCTTGGGTTTTATTCTTTTCTATTACAGGATATTTGGTATTGCAGCTAGTCTGGCATTGTCTTTCAACATAGTTTTACTTGTAGCGATTATGTCTATTCTGTCTGCAACTCTCACTCTGCCAGGTATAGCTGGTATTGTCTTAACAGTTGGGATGGCTGTAGATGCAAATGTATTAATCTTTTCAAGAATTAGAGAGGAATTAAAAAAAGGTAGAGAGCCTCTTGAAGCTATTGATGCAGGATATAACCGTGCTTTCCTTACTATTTGGGATGCTAATGTCACGACCTTAATTGTTGCTGTGATATTGCTTTCCTATGGTACGGGACCGGTGAAGGGCTTTGCAATAACACTTTCAATTGGAATCATTACTTCTATGTTTACCGCAATAATGGGTACAAGGGCATTTGTAAATTTGATTTATGGATCAAGAAAGAATCTTGAGAGGATATCGATATGAACTTCAATATAGATTTTTTGGCCTGGAGAAAGATTGCTTTAGTTTTGTCCTCTATATTCTTGCTAGTATCTCTAAGTTCTTTATTCTTAAAGGAGCTTAACTGGGGACTTGACTTCACTGGAGGAACTTTAGTTGAATTGAGCTACCCAAATGAGGCCAATATCCCCCAGATTAGACAAAATTTGATTCAAGGAGGATTCGAAGGTGCACAAGTAGCAAACTTTGGATCCAGTCGAGAAGTTCTTATTAAACTGCCTGGTACCGTAAGCGACAGCCTCGGATCAGAAATCGTTTCTCTGTTAAGTACTTCAAATGAGGGTAAAACTGTCGATCTTAGAAGGATTGAGTATGTTGGNCCTCAGATTGGAAGCGAATTAAGGGATGATGGTGGTACAGCTATGCTCATTGCATTGGCATTCATGATGCTCTACATCGCATTTAGATTTCAATCGATGTTTGCTGGTGCAGCAGTCATAGCTTTAGTTCATGATGTTATTATTGTTGTGGGCATCTTTTCCCTTATTCAAATAGAATTNGACCTGACAGTATTGGCGGCACTTCTTGCAGTTATTGGATACTCCTTAAATGACACAATCGTAGTTTCGGACAGAATTAGAGAAAATATAAGGTCTATGGATGCTGAAAGTACAGAGGAGATTATTAATACTTCCTTAAATCAAACCTTAGGCAGGACATTGATTACCTCTTTAACAACATTACTCGTGTTATTTTCATTGTTCATACTAGGGGGAGAATTAATTAAAAACTTTGCATTAGCTCTAATTTTTGGGGTCATTGTAGGGACCTATTCGTCTATTTACATTGCAGCGAATGCCTTAATAATGATGGGTCTCACCAAAGATCATTTAAAGGTTGAGGAGGCAGAAAATGCCGATGATAATCCTTTACCTTAATCTTCGACTATTTTCGTAAATGGTTTTATAGACTGCAACATAGGCTTAAAACATTTTGTTGAAGAACAAATAATATTATCGCCTTCCAGATAATCAGGATTTCCAAAATAGTCACTCACTAATCCACCTGCCTCTCTAACTAATAAGCCTCCAGCAGCTATATCCCACATCCCCAATCCGCTTCCCCAAAATCCATCAAGCCTTCCTGCAGCTACGTTTGCCATATCTAAAGCTGCTGAGCCTGTTCTTCTAATAGTGAGCCCATGAGAATAAAGAGACCTAAATGTAGACATGTTGTCATGTCTTACCCTACCTTTATCCGTATCATGAGAAGAATTACTTAATAATGTTCCGGATAGATTTTTTGCTTTACTCACTCTTATCCGTCTGTTGTTGAGGTAGGCACCTCTACCAAGACTGGCTGTAAATTCATCTTGTCTAGCTACATCAATTATAAGGGCATGCAAGGTTTTCCCTTTTTCTACATAAGCAATCGATATTGCATAATAAGGAAAACCATGAATATAGTTTGTTGTGCCATCCAGAGGGTCTATCACCCACATAGACTCAATATCTTTTCCAGAGCCTTCAATTCTTCCTACTTCCTCTGAAACGTATGTATGCTTGGGGTATATGGATTTTAAAGACTCTATGATTATGGATTCAACTTTTTTATCTAATTGCGTTACGAAATTAGAGGGCCCTTTCTCCTTAATTTCTAGCTGATCCAAGCGGTAGGCAAAACTCAGCAATTCTTTACAACCTGCTCTTGCAGCTTCTAGGGCTATATTGACTTTTGGTTCCATATTGAAAGACGCATCCTAACATATTGAGAGTATTTGCCTGCTAGAATATAAGCATGGATGGTAAAAATAACCCAAGTCTAAAATTATTGAAAGATATCAAAATTGTTCTTGTCGGAACTACTCATCCAGGAAATATTGGGGCTTCGGCTAGGGCTATGAAAAATATGGGAATTTATAATTTAGCTCTTGTTAAACCTAAAGACTTTCCAAATGATCAAGCGATATATAGATCCAAAGCCGCAAAGGATATTGTCCAAAATGCAAAAGTTTATAAGAGTGTCAAAGAAGCTGTTGAGGATTGTGAATTAGTTTTGGGAACAAGTGCTAGAGATAGAACAATTCCATGGCCAACACTTAAACCTAAAGAAGCTGCACAGGAAGTCTCAGAAAATTTAGGTATTGAGAAAATAGCTATTGTTTTTGGAAGGGAAGACAGAGGACTGACTAATGAAGAATTAGGTCTATGTAACCTTCATATAAACATACCTTCTGATCCTGAATATTCATCTTTGAATCTTTCACAAGCAGTTCAAATCATAGCTTATGAAATTCGTATGGCTTTGCTTGAAGATGAGAATAGAGCTGATGATTGGGATGTTGAGAGAGCAACTAATCAGCAGACAGAACTTCTAATCGAGCATATGGATGAATTGATGAAAGAAGTTGATTTTTATGATGTAAATAATCCGAGAAAATTATTAGTCAGAGTCAGGCGGTTTTTCAAAAGAAGTCGAATTGATGTAATGGAAACAAATATTTTCAGAGGTTTATTTTCAACCATTCAAAAGAAGTTAAAGTGATCGATAAGTGTGTTACACTAGTAANACACTATNAGTTATATATCCAATGCAATGGAATAACGATCAGCCCATATACCAACAAGTTAGAGATCACGTCGTAGCATTGATTATTGATGACGTCCTCAAATCCGGTGACCCCATACCTTCAGTAAGACAAATGGCTGTAGAAGGCGGCGTAAATCCTCTTACTGTNTCNAAAGCTTATCAAGAACTTGTTGACTTGAATATTGTCGAAAAACGAAGGGGTTTGGGTATGTTCATAACTGATACTGCTAAAAAAGAATTATTGAAACTTGAGAAGAGCAAGTTTTTGAAAAATGANTGGCCAAATACGCTCAGAAGAGCTGAAAGCCTCGGAATAGATTTGAGTGAACTATTAACGAAAACATAACATGAGTTCAGAAGTTGTTATTAATGCAAGTAATATACGAAAGTTGTATGACGGTAGTTATGCGCTTGACGGAATAGATTTAGAAGTAAGANAAGGCCAAATTACAGGANTGATAGGACCTAATGGGGCAGGNAANTCTACTTTTTTACAATGTGTTTTGGGGCTGATTAGAACAGAAGGTAATTTAGAGGTTTTAGGACTTGATCCNCGCAAGGAAAGGCATAAGCTACTTAAAGAAGTTTGTTCCATCACCGATGTTGCAGTTCTACCTAAATGGATGACTGTGAATCAATTACTCCAGTACATGAATGGAGTTCATCCCGGTTTTAATTTAGAAAAGTGTATATCTATTCTATCTAGAACCAATATAAAGCAAACTTCGAAGATAAAAGTTCTTTCAAGGGGCATGGTCGTTCAGCTACATCTGTCTATTGTTATGGCTATCGATGCAAAAATTCTTGTACTAGATGAACCNACTCTTGGATTAGACCTNGTATACAGGAAAGATTTTTACTCNCAATTAATCGAAGACTATTATGAAGGTGACAAGACCATATTGATAAGCACNCACCAAGTTGAAGAAATAGAAGGTGTATTGTCAGATGCAGTTTTCATGAATCAAGGACGTATTGTAATGAAAGATTCTATCGAATCGATAAATAAAAGATTCCTTGAATTGAGACCACCTCAAAGTAACCTTGATCAGGCAAGAANTTTAAATCCTATTCATGAAAGAATNGAGTTAGGTAGAGAAGTTATGCTCTTTGAAGATGTTGATTCTCAAAAACTTTCTGANCTTGGAGATGTTAGGCCTCCATTTATAGCNGATTTATTTATGGCAATCATGGAGTCTTCTCAGAAGGGAGGTCAAGAATGATTACNGTTCTTAGAACTATGATTTTTAGGGAGATTCAAGAGCATAAAGTTGCATTNNTTTATGCTCCTTTTTTTGTATCAATAGTTTTNTGTATTGTAATAGCATCGGTGTACCTTGGAGGNACTAGCATTCAAACTGAACANTTCAATTTCTCNACNGATTTTTTCGATGATGAAGCAAGNCAGGCGATGCAACAGGTAAGCAGNATATCTAGGATTGATATTGTAAGGGCTGGGTTACTAGTTTTAGGCTTTCCTATTTTATTGACAATCGGCTTTGGTCTGCTTGCTTACAGNCTGTCTACNTTCGCAGATGANAGAAAAGACAGAAGTCTCATCTTTTGGAGATCNTTGCCTGTTTCAGANTTAACAACAGTTCTCTCAAANGTATTGTTAGTAGTGCTGGTTGTNCCTTTGATGGTNATACCCCATATCATTTTATTGCAACTAGTAGCNATGATCAGTGCTTCNATTTTNTTCACCNCTAATGANATTGTTTCTTTTGATTGGTTNTGGGGNAGTTATATTCTCACTGATTGGTTCAGAATAGTGTTTAGTCTTTGGGCTCAAGCCCTGTGGTCCTTACCATTATTTGTTTGGTTAATGTTGGCAGGGACTTATGCCACTAGGCCAATTGCCGGTGCNATAATACCCCCTGTAGTACTGATTGTTCTTGAAAGAATCATTTTCANAACTAATACAGTATTGGAATTTATTGAGAATAGGGTCGGGTTTTGGTCAAGAGCTGACTCTTTCCCNAAAGAATATAACGAAATAAGAGTGGTAGATATATCGGATATTTTCCTTTTATTNTCNTCACAAGCTTTCTGGATAGGAATNTTTGCAAGCATGGTTATCATTGCAGGTATAGTTTATGTGCGTTCATCTAACAGTGANCAAACTATCGATTAAAAATACATTTGACCTATNATGNTTGCCTNCATACAATGCTTTTTTTTGGCCCGTTCGTCTAGTGGTTAGGACATCTGGTTTTCATCCAGGCAACAGGAGTTCGATTCTCCTACGGGCTACCAACCTTCTTATTTATATTTAATCTAATGAGTTTTTTCGATTCAGTT
>PAOE01000046.1 GCA_002707915.1 Gammaproteobacteria bacterium | reverse complement strand
CAACCAAATCTAAACTCTTTTCCGGAGCCAGTACTAATTTTGGAGCTTTACCTAACACTCAAGCTTGTAATATTGATTTGGCCTTACCTGGAGATTTACCTGTTCTTGATGAAGAGGGTCTAAGAATGGCAATAAAATTAGGTAAAGCACTCAACGCTAATATTAATAGTACTACCAGTTTTGCCAGAAAGAATTATTTTTATCCTGATTCTCCAAAAGGTTATCAAATCAGTCAAATGGATAAACCCATAGTTGANACAGGCTTTCTTGACATAGANATTGAGGGAGTTAAAAAAAGAATAGGAGNGACAAGGGCTCATTTAGAAGAAGATGCTGGAAAATCACTTCATGATGATTTCGAGGGCCAATCAGGAATTGATCTTAATAGAGCTGGTACTCCTTTACTTGAGATAGTTTCAGAGCCAGAAATAAATACACCTCAAGAAGCTGTCGCTTACCTTAAGTCTATACACTCGATTATAAGATACCTCGAAATATCTGATGGAAACATGGCAGAAGGATCAATGAGATGTGATGCAAATGTATCTGTCAGGCGAAAAGGCGATGAGGAATTGGGTACNAGAACTGANACAAAAAATGTAAATTCATTCAGATTTGTTGAGAAAGCTATCCAATATGAGATTGAAAGACAGATTCATGAGCTTGAATCAGGAAATCTAATCGTCCAAGAAACTCGTTTGTATGATTCTCAACAAAATACAACTAGGCCAATGAGATCAAAGGAATTTGCNAATGATTACAGATACTTCCCTGAACCAGATCTCTTGCCNATCAAACTTGANAAGGATTTTATTGATGAAGTCATATCTACTATGCCTGAAATGCCTGAGCAAAAAAGAGAAAGGTTTATTTCTGAATATAATCTTAGTAGCTATGATGCTGATTTGCTTGCACTAGATAAAGATTTAGCTGACTTTTTTGAAGAGGTTTCTAAAGTATCAGGTTCTCCTAAGCTAAGCGCAAACTGGATAATGGGAGATCTATCTGCACAATTGAATAATGAGAATNTAAATATTNAAGATTCTAAAATTTCATCTAAGAAATTAGGTGAATTNATTATTAGAATTAATGACGGAACTATATCTGGAAAAATAGCAAAAGATGTATTNGAAAAAATATGGATTTCAGGTGGTGAAGTTGATGAGACAATACAAAAAGAAGGGCTCGAACAANTAACTAACTTTGATGAAATTGAATCTATGATCGATAAAGTTATTCAGAGCAATCCCGAACAACATTCACAATACAAGGCAGGTAAGGANAGGCTTTTCGGTTTTTTTGTTGGTCAAGTTATGAAAGCTTCTGANGGTAAAGCAAACCCNAAACAAGTNAATGATATTCTTAAAGAGAAACTAGAAAAATAATCTATCTTGCAGGTGAAGGTTAATCATGTTGGTGAAGTCTTTATGTATCGCTTTTCTTTCTCTTTTACCTACTTTCGCACAATATTCATAAAAACCATACATAGANAGAAGAATTAAATCAGTCTGCCTATCCAATACTGTGTCTATTTTGCCAGGCCAACCTTTTTTGATTATTTTTCTAAAAGTTTGCTTGTAATACTTTTTAGCTCTATTTCTCTCTTCTATGCACTTNGGCAAGTAAAAGGAAGCAGAAAAAACTAAATCACTGTANTCNGGTAATAGCTCTATCAATTTTAATGTGGCTGTCTCAAGAAGATCTTTTGCTTCATTAGCTGTCTTTGCATTTTTCAANCCATTATCAAGAAAATTTTCAATNTTTCTATTTACTCGTTTCTGCTCATTTACAAAAATATCTTCAACACTTAGAAAAAACTCTGTTAATTCACTGAGAGGAATTTCTAGTTCTTGAGCTAGCCTTGGGAAGGATATTGTATGAAGTGTTTTATCAGAAATCCTTATAGAATCCATAGCTCTCTNAATAATTTTTACCTTCCTTTGAATATGAGCTTTCATCTTAAAAAAATTTTCTATCTTGCAAGTGTAAATTCAACATATTTCTGAAATCGCGAAGAATTTTTGTTCTTTCAGTCTTTGGAATATGAACGATATGATCTATGAAACCATAAAATAAAACAGTCACTAATTCAGATTGCCTCTCTAAAACCTTGATATCTTTCCCAGGCCAACCTCTTTTAATGAGTTTCTCAAACTTTTGTTTTACCTTTTGTCTATTCTTTTCTCGATATTTTATGCACTTAGGCAAATAACATGACATTTCTAGTCTTAAGTCAGCATCTTCGCTTAAAGTTTCAACAAACCTCTCAAAAAAGACTTCAAAAGCATTCTTGAAATCTCCAGGAGTCTTTGATTTTTTTATGTGTCTATCCCAATACCTATGAAGAGATTCCCAATCCTTCTTCTGTGCCTCTAGAAATATATCTTCTGTTGTTGTGTANAATTCACTTATTTCTTCAACACTNACATTTANCTCATTTGCAATAGCAANNAAGCTAATTTGTTCAATCCTTTTACTTTTCCTGAGAGAATTAACTGCCCTCTTCACCACCTTATCCTTAAGATTGACAGTAGATTTATTCATAAATTACTAAGTTATAAACATAGAAAGTGTCTCAGCTATATAGGCTGGTTTTTCTACTCCCTCTATCTCCATNGAAACCTCAGTTTTCATTAAATATCTTCCATCTCCTTTATCTTCTACAGAAACACATTTACTGTGGGTTCTTACTTTGCAACCAACATTAACAGGATTTATAAATCTTACTTTATCAAGTCCNTAGTTAAATACCATTTTGAGGTTTTCAGGAGCCAAAACTGCCTGNGAAGTTAAATGGGGAATTAGTGAAAGNGATAAAAATCCATGTGCTATGGTCGAACCAAATAGGGGTGTTGCTTTCTCCTCATCTACATGTATGAACTGATGATCAAGNGTAGCATCTGCAAACATATCAATCCTATCTTGATCAACTTCAAACCACTCAGATGAACCTATATCTTGACCTACATAATCCTCCAATTTTTCTGCTGGTACTAATCCAATCATGATTTCTCCTAATTTTTAATTAAATGATTCTTATAATCCTCTCTTAATCCGGTTTTGAGCAATTTACCGGTTGCGGTATGCGGAAGTTCTTCAACGAATACAATATCATCAGGCAACCACCATTTTGCNACTTTATCTTCCAGAAAAGCGTTTATTTCCTCTTTCGAGGGTTCCTGATTTGGAGCTCTTACTACTAAAAGTAGAGGTCTTTCATCCCACTTAGTATGGAGAACTCCAATTACACAAGCTTCGGCTATGCCTGGATGTCCTACGGCTGCATTTTCTAGATCTATTGAACTTATCCATTCTCCTCCTGATTTAATGACATCCTTGCTTCTATCTACTATTTCCATATAACCTTCAGGATGTATCTTGGCAACGTCTCCTGTATCAAACCATCCTTTATCATCCATGGCGCTTTCATTAGATTTGTAATACCTCTCAACTATAGTTGGACCTTTAACTAATAGTCTTCCAAAAGCTATTCCATCATGAGGTAGCTCATTTCCTTCATCNTCAGCAATGGTCATATCCACCCCAAAGAAAGCTTTACCTTGTTTCTGTTGAAGGTCATATCTCTTTTCAAGATCCAGATTATCCATTTCTTTGGTCCGGCTTGTTGCCGTACCTAAAGGACTCATTTCGGTCATGCCCCATCCATGCATGAGAAAAACATCATGCTCCTCTTCAAATTCTTGAATCATAGCCCTAGGAGCCGCAGAGCCACCAACAAGAGCAGTTTCTACACAGTCCAAAGTTTGATTAGTTTCTCGTAAGTGCTGAAGAAGNCCTAACCACACTGTAGGGACACCCATCAACAANTCAGGCTTTTCATTGTCAATCAATTCAAATAAAGATGCACCATCTAAGGCAGGTCCAGGAAAGACAAGCTTTGCTCCGAACATTGCCCCGGCGTAAGGAATTCCCCATGCATTAACATGAAACATTGGCACGACAGGCAAGATACAAGATGAGCTAGATACTTTAGCCACATTGCCGGAACTGACTATCCAAGCGTGAAGTATGGTCGATCTATGTGAATAAAGAACGCCTTTGGGATTGCCAGTTGTTCCTGATGTATAACAAAGGCTAGAAGCAGTATTTTCGTCAAATTCAGGCCACTGGAAATCTTCTGACTCGTCAGAGATTAATTCTTCATAACATATTGTATTTGCCAATTTAGTGTCAGGCATATTCTCCCTATCGGTTAAGATTACGAACCCTTTTACGCCTTTTAATTCTCCTTGAAGAGATTCAACGAGCTCTACAAAAGATAGATCTATAAAAAGATATTGATTTTCTGCATGATTAATAATGTAGGTAAGTTGTTCTGGAAATAATCTTGGATTAACTGTATTGACTACGCAACCAATCCCAGAAACACCAAAATATAATTCAAAATGTCTAAAAGTATTCCAAGCAAGGGTTCCTACTGTATCGCCTTCCTTTAGACCTAATTTTGTAAGTGCATTAGCCAATTTTCTTGACCTTTTAGCTGCATCTGTATAAGTGTATCTATGAATAGGTCCTTCGACCGATCTGGAAACTATTTCAACATCGCTATGATATTTTTCCGCATGCTCAATCAAGCCAGATATCAGCAATTGACCATTCATCATATTTCCTAACATTTTTTCTCCTAGTCTCTGTATAAACTTTTTTTAAGAGGGTCAGAATATCTCCGCTTTATCCACTCTTCAAGGTTAAAATTACNATCCTTTTGGATTATTTTTTTTAAAAGAATTAGATCTAAGTAGAATCTCCATAAAAATGGGGACCATTCCAACTGTAAACTACCCTTCCATTCAATACATAACTTGTATTGTGTTTCCAACAATTTATCAATTTTTTTTAAATTGAGTTCAGGCAATCTCTTAAAAGGATTATCAAAATAAGGCATTAATAATTTAAACTCTTGAGGAATCTCAAAGTCCTTGATTAAGCAATCTTCTGATTTATTTAATACAAATCTGTCCAAGCACACAGAATCAGTCTGAACCATACCCGTAGGGTTTATTCCAATGCCNAGTACCTCCTCAGACAAAAGCTTTCTTCCAGAATAAGCTCCAACAAAAAATTTAGATGGACAGTAATCATTAGCATAAAAATTATCCCAAATTACNATTGGATTAGTGAATAATCTTTTAAGCTCTCTTATTCCNTNGAGGCNTATTGATTTNCTGACNACTTCATCACCAGTCCANAATATTCTCACTGAAGGATCTATACCTTTTGNTANAGTGATTAAGTATTCATTATCCNTNAGNTTNCCTTTNGCAAAGCTTTTACAATATACAGTNGGACAAACATNCAAAGGATTATTGGATAAGTTNAAACGAGAAACAATTTCTATCACNTCNAGATGTTGACTNGCNAATGATTNATCTCTTTNNTGTTCAATGTCATCAAANAAGATAGCNAAATCNTNAAAACCAATTTTTTTTGCTTGATTTAATTTTGCTGTGATTTTTTTCTTAAAATCTCCGAATTGAATTAGTTTTAAACCTGGTGATAGAGCAAAGACAGGTTTAATACCTTTTTTTCTAGAGTGTTTTACAAAGTCAATTAAGACTTCTCTCTCTTTCTTGGGGTATAACTTTTCCCACATTACCCTGTGATAGGGATCTTCTTTTGGACCATAGATGTAGAAATCCATCTTCAGTCGTCCCATATGATCAAGAAGCAATTCACGTTCTTGTTTTGAAAACAACCTTCCGTAGTAACCTTCTATATATCCTTCTAACATTTAATTGATTACAACCTTCCTGAACAAAATCGATTATCCCCATTTAGGTCCTCTATTGTAGCTATTTCAGAGAAACCGTATTTTTTAAACAAAGAACAAACTTGTTTAGATTGATTATTACCATGCTCAATAAATAAGCAACCCTTCCTAGTTAACAATTTAGAACTTTTATTAATTATTTTTTCAATGTCTTTAAGACCCTCGGACTCGGAAACTAAAGCAATAATCGGTTCGTGTTTCAATCCATCAGAGTGAACTGAAGGGTCATTGGGACACAGATATGGGGGATTAGAGACAATAATATCAAAGTAATCCCTTTGAAAAGATTCGAGCCAGTTCCCATTGACTAAATTTACCTTAAGGGAATTACTTATCATATTCTTTTTTGCCACCTTGAGAGCTTCGATACTTATATCCGAGCAAGTGATGTCCCAATTATTCCTTTCTTTACTCAATGATAATCCAATTGCTCCAGATCCTGTTCCAAGGTCAATCACGTTATGAGGCTTAGAATCGAAATTATCCAAGATTGTTTGCACCATGATTTCTGTTTCAGGTCTTGGAACCAACACATTCCTATCCACATAGAGTTCCAAGTTTCTGAAGCCTTTTTCATTTATTACATAAGCTAAGGGCTCTCCGTCTTCTCTTCTTTTAATAAGAGACAAAATGTCTTTCTTATTTTGGTCATTTATCTGAGGATTGTCTCTATAAAGTTCATTTTTCTTTAATTTCAAAACATGCATCATTAAGAGCTCAACATCTAACTGTGAACAATTAACTGATGAATTAGTAAGTTTTCTGATATGAGTCAAAGCAGAACTTTCATGCATATCTTTAAGATTCAAGATTTGCTAAGGCTCTGGCTTGATTTTCTTCAAGTAATGCAGAAATCATTACTTCCATATCGCCATCAAGAAATGCAGGCAGATTGTGAACAGAAAACTCTATTCTATGATCGGTTATTCTATTCTGAGGAAAATTATAAGTTCTTATTTTTTCAGACCTATCTCCAGACCCTACCATTACCCTTCTATTTTCTGCTTTCTCCAATTCTGCTTTTTCTTTTTCTGCATCTTGTAATTTTGATTGGAGTAAAGATAAGGCTTTCTCTTTATTTTTATGTTGCGACCTTCCGTCTTGGCACTCTACAACTATCCCAGAGGGAAGATGTGTTAACCTCACAGCAGAATCTGTTTTATTCACATGCTGGCCTCCTGCCCCAGAGGCTCTAAATGTATCTACTCTTAAGTCATTTTTATCTATATTCACCTCTGATAAAGAATCTTGCTCTGCCAGAACCGCAACCGAGCATGCTGATGTATGAACTCTTCCTTGTGACTCAGTGGTTGGTACTCTTTGTACCCGATGAACACCAGCTTCAAATTTTAATTGTTTGTAAACATCTGAACCTTGTATTCTTGCGACAAGCTCTTTGAAACCGCCATGATCTCCTTCGCGAACACTAACTATTTCCATATTCCAGTTATTTCTCTCAGAAAGACGAGAGTACATTCTGTATAAATCTCCTGAAAAGAGTGCAGCCTCATCTCCACCTGTTCCAGCTCTTATCTCTAGGAAAACATCTTTAGAGTCATCAGGATCTTTCGGTAATAATAATTTTTTTAAATCTATCTCTAGCTCTTCAATTTTAGTTTTGAGATTTTCATACTCAGTTTCAGCCAATTCTTTGATATCAATATCCGAATCTTTCATTAAAACTCTAGCTTCTTCAATATCTTCTTCCGCTTTCTTGAATGCTGAAAACACTGATACCACTGGGGTTAAATCTGCGTATTCTTTTGAGAGTTTTATATATTCTTCTTGGTTAGCAGTGACATCAGGTTGGCTCAAAAGAGTTTCGATTTCATTATATCTTGAGGAAACATCCTCTAATTTAGTTAAAATGCTATCTATCATTTAGCTACCGCAAAAAAAGAGATAATCAAATGATGAGCCTAAGAACAATATTAGTGAAATATCTGCTCCCTCTTCATTTTCTAATCTTAAGTTACTCATGTTCAACCATACCATTAGATATAAGAACTAATCCAAGCATTAATTTTAATATAGAAGGCAAATTTAAGCTTACATATTTGGAATTTAAAGAGTCTGGATACTTTGTTTTAAAAAAGAAAACCAATTCGATAGCACTTACACTCGGGAAAAATTATCTCCTGCCAGAAAAAACTTTTCTTTTTGACACAAGAGAAAGTATTCTACTGAGTGAATTTATTGGAAAAGATGAAAATAATCTTAAGCCTATTTCATTTAGAGTTTATGAATTTCTAAATTTATTTTTTGGTATAAAGTCGGAAGAAATTATGCGTGAAGGAATAGAGATCGCATTTGAACCGGAAAATAAGGAGGAATTGCCCTCAAAGATAATGTTATCTAATGATAAATTTAAATTAATTTTTCTAATCAGCAAAAATGAACCTTATTGAGATAAAGTCACCTGCGAAACTGAACCTACATCTCCAAGTTTTAAATAGGAGATTAGATGGTTTTCATAATATCTCCTCTCTCTTTACCTTAATTGATATTACAGACGAAATGAGATTTAAAAGGACAGACAAATATATTGATTTAGTCGAGTCGACACCTATTAAAGACAATATTGTCCAAAAAGCAGCAATGCTTTTGAAAGAAAATTATGGAGTCAGTAAAGGAGTAACAATTAATCTATCAAAGTCTATACCGGATCAAAAAGGACTCGGTGGAGGAAGTTCCAATGCTGCTTCAACTCTTCTATGTCTCAATAAATTGTGGGATTTAGATCTTACGCAGCTTGAACTTCAATCACTTGCACTTCAACTCGGTTCAGATGTTCCCTTTTTTATTTATGGAAAAACTGCTTGGGCAGAAGGAAGAGGAGAATTATTAAGTANTTTTCAGTATAAAGAGAGATTTTTTATCTTAATTTTTCCAGATGAAAAAATAAATACTAAAGAAGCATTTAATAGCTTCAAGATANNAGATGATGTGCAATTGAATAAAGAGAATTTTCANGATGATCTTTCGTTCAATAGTTTTGAAAAATGGGCAAGGAATAAATATTCNAATATCAACTCATTATTCAAAAAGTTTGAGTCTGTTGGGAAACCCAGGCTTTCTGGAACTGGCTCTACCATATTTATAGAGTTCGATAGTGAAGATCAGGCTCGACTAGTTCTCAAAAGAAATCCAGAATTAGTTTTCGTAAAAAGCTTAGATCGTTCCCCTTTAATGCAAATAATAGAATAAAATACGCCNAATATGAGATTGGGGTGTGGCCAAGCGGTAAGGCAGCGGCTTTTGATGCCGCCATGCGCTGGTTCGAATCCAGCCACCCCAGCCATAGCTCGGAGATATTGATGGAGAAAAAACACAATAAAATTGTAGTTTTCAGCGGNAATGCAAATACTGTTTTGGCCGAGAAAATTTGCAAAAAACTTGCAATCAAAGGTGGTAAAGCCGANATAGGCAGATTTAGTGACGGAGAGATTAGTGTCAAAATCAATGAAAATGTAAGGGGGAAAGATGTTTTCATCGTTCAGCCCACATGTTATCCCTCTCACGTAAATTTGATTGAATTAATATTGATGGTTGATGCGCTCAGATGGTCTTCTGCAGGAAGAATAACCGCAGTTATTCCTTATTACGGCTATGCTAGNCAAGACAGAAGAGTAAGATCAGAAAGAGTTCCTATAAGTGCAAANGTTATAGCTGGGATTCTAGAAAGATCTGGTATAGATAGGGTCCTAACTGTCGAATTGCATTCTGAGCAAATACAAGGCTTNTTTGATATTCCTGTTGATAATATCTACGGTACAAAAGTCATCTTCGAAGATATTCAAAAACAAAATTTCAAAGACATTTTGGTCGTTAGTCCGGATGTTGGTGGTGTTGTAAGGTCGAGAGCTCTATCGAAGTTTCTTGGAATTGCTGATTTAGCAATAATTGATAAAAGACGAGATGAGGCAAATAAATCAGAAGTCATGAATGTTATTGGCGATGTAACCGGCAAAGACTGTTTACTCTATGATGATATGGCTGATACCTGNGGCACTTTATGTAACGCTGCAGACGCTTTGAAATCTAAAGGTGCTAGAAGTGTCAATGCTTACATTACTCATCCTGTTCTATCAGGAAATGCATTAGAAAAAATAAATGAATCTTCTCTTGATCAATTAGTTGTAACAGATACTATACCGCTCTCAGATGAAGCTAATTCATCAAAAAAAATAAGATGTATATCCTTGGCACCAACTTTAGCTGAGGCTATAAAGAGACTTAATAAAGAGGAATCTATTAGCGAAATGCTTTTATAGATAATGAAATTATGAGCGAACAAGTAAATTTAAATGCNGAAGCAAGAGAGATTGATGGTAAATCTGCTAGCAGAAAATTGCGAAATGCAGGTTCTGTACCTGCTGTTATTTATGGCGGAGAGAATGACCCTATCAAAGTATCAATATTGGAAAAAGATATAACTAAGGCTTCGGAAGTTCCTGGGTTCACAACTCAGATTTTAAAGATCACAGTTTCTGGAGAAGAACAAAGTGTTATCGTAAAAGAATTACAAAGACATCCAGCAACTCAGAGAGTTCTTCATGCTGACCTTCAAAGAGTAAACCCCGATACTAAGATAAGTATCACAGTTCCCGTAAGGTTTATTAATGAAGACATCTGCATTGGAGTAAAAACTCATGGCGGAGCTATTGCAAGGCTGATTAATAACATTGATATATCTTGTCTAGCATCTAACCTACCTGAATATCTTGAGGTAGATATTGCTGAACTGGATGTAGGTGACTCAATATTTCTTTCTGGCTTAAATCTTCCTGATGGAGTTGAGATACCTTCCCTTGCACTTGGAGAAGACAGAGATCAGGCCGTTGTTTCCGTAACAGAAGCTAAAGTTCTCGATATAGAACCTGAAATTGTTGAAACTGATGGAGAAGAAGGTGAAGACAGTGAAGAAGGAACTTCAGCAGGAGAATCTGAAGAATCTTCTGATGATCAAGAAGATACGACCTAATAAAATTCTCTTTATTAAATGGAAGTGTTAATGATTGCAGGATTAGGAAATCCTGGAGATGAATATTCCCAAACAAGACACAATGCAGGGTTAGACTTTGTAAATTTTCAATGTTCTAAATATTCTTTGGTGCCTAAGAAAGAGAAGTTAATACATGGTTCATATGCAATCAAGGAATTTGATGACTTTAAATTAATTTTTTTGAAGCCCTCCACTTTCATGAATGAAAGTGGAAAANGTATTTCCAAAGCAAAAAAATTTTTTGATTTGCAAACATCTCAAATTCTTATAGTTCATGACGAGCTGGATTTGCCTAATGGTTNTATAAAGTTAAAAAAAGCCGGTGGCCATGGTGGCCATAATGGACTGAGAAATATTATCGATCAGATGCAAGGTGATAATAATTTTAAAAGGCTGAGGCTGGGTATTGGTCATCCNGGTAAAGGGAAGGATGTAACTACCTATGTNTTAAAAAAGGCATCAAAAAAGGACAGAAGCCAATTAGAGAAAACTTTTGATAATTGTAACTCTATAGGAGAATTAATTATGACAGAGGGATGGGAAAAANCCACCATGCACTTTCATACAGGTAAAGGAGCTTCAATTGAGTCTTAAGTGCGGTATAGTAGGTCTACCAAATGTTGGAAAATCAACCCTTTTCAATGCTCTTACTTCTGCTGGGATAGAAGCTCAAAATTTTCCTTTCTGCACAATAGAGCCAAATAAGGGAATAGTCGCTGTTCCTGATCAAAGATTGAATGCTATTGCNGAAATAGTGAGTCCTGAGAAGATAATACCTACGACTACTGAATTTGTTGATATTGCTGGGCTGGTAAAAGGAGCCTCTGAGGGTGAAGGTTTAGGAAATAAATTTTTATCTCACATAAGAGAAACTCAGGCTATTTTGCATGTGATTAGGTGTTTTGAAAATCCAGACATTACCCATGTTCATGATGAAATCAATCCCATCACAGATCTAGAAACTGTAGAAATGGAGTTGCTACTTGCAGATATCGAAAGTTTATCTAATGCGATTCAAAGACTTGAAAAAGCCTCAAGGTCAGGGGATAAAGAAATTTTAACTCAGATAGAGAATTATACTGCTCTCTCTAATGAGCTTAGTTCTGGTATCTTAGGTAGAAATGCACCTAGCTTCAAAAANAATCCTGAAGCGTTCAAAGAGTTATCATTAATAACCGTAAAGCCTTGCCTGTATGTTGGTAACATTGAAGATTTAAATAATGAAAATAGTTTATTAGACGATTTGATTCAATACGGTAAGGATAANNATTCAGTAGTCCTTCCCATGTGTAATCAGCTTGAAGCAGAAATAGCAGAACTTGATACCGAAGAAGGTAAAGAATTTTTAGAAGATATGGGCCTGAAAGAACCTGGTCTAAATAAACTTATAAGAGAAAGCTATAAAATGCTCTCCCTNATCACTTACTTTACAGCTGGAGAGAAAGAAGTNAGAGCTTGGACAATCNAAGATGGATCCACTGCCCCTCAAGCCGCTGGAGTCATACATACTGACTTTCAAAAAGGATTTATAAGAGCAGAAACAACCTCTTTTGATGATTTTATTTCAAATAATGGAGAGTTAGGTGCAAAAGAAGCAGGCAAGCTTCGTTCAGAAGGNAGTGAGTATAAGGTAAAAGATGGAGACATTATGCATTTTAGGTTTAATGTTTAATAGTTTCTCGACTTTATCTTGTCAGGTAACTAAAATNCGCATCACGGTTGTGTAGCTCAGCTGGTTAGAGCGCGGCATTCATAATGCCGAGGTCGGTGGTTCAAGCCCACCCACAACCACCATGAACTTTAAAGATATTTTGTAAAAAATAAACACTGGAGATCTGCAACAGANCTTCCGTATCCATTTTGAGAATCAAAAGCATGCTCTTCTTCAGAGAAAATATGTAATTCTGCAGGTACACCTAGCTCCTTGAGCTTTTGATAAAAGTTAGTCGAATCTGAAAGCTTGACTACAGAGTCAGAAGAACCATGAATTAACATTGTTGGAGGAAATTTATTTTCTATTTTTAGCAGAGGACTTGCATTTGCATAGGCAACTTCTTTTGCATTGTCTCCCATTAAAGCTTTATATGCATCAAAGATAGGATCGGTATTTTCAAACTTTCTAATTTCTGTTGGTGGATAGATAGCGCATATAGCCTTCACCTCCGAGGTTACATGACCATTTCCTCCTTTTCCATCAAATGAATTATCATAATTTTGTAGACCTGCCATTAAAGAAAGATGNCCACCTGCAGAATTTCCCGAAACACCTATGCAAGAAGGGTTAATATTCAGATCATCACTATTAGCCCTTACATATCTAATNGCACACTTAACGTCTTGGATTTGTGCTGGCCATATTTCTTCTTGAGAAAGTCTATATTCTGTACAAAGACAAACAAAACCTTCTCTGGATAAAAGAATTCCATAACCTCTAAGCTGATCTTTAGAACCTTCTCTCCAACCACCTCCATGAACTATTACAATAGCTTTAGAATTGGATTTAGACTCTGGAGGTAGAAACAAGTCCGCCTTCAAGTCTCTTTCACCTGCTTGACCTATTATAATATCCTCTTTGATTAAAACTTGGTTATCCATTTTCAAAAAAGGCACCTAATAGATGCCTTCTTTAACAAATTCCTTTTTAACTTGATCTAGAATTCCAAACACTCAATATTATTATTATAGCAATGATTAGTCCTAAACCTTCTGATCCAAGAGTTTCAACAATTAATCTAGTGTTCTCCAATATGCCCCCAAAAAAAGGGACGCTACTACCAAAAAGTGTTGAAATTAATATGGCTACAGCCACAATCAATGCTAGAAATTTCGTAAGTTCCCACAAAATTTTAGATACTTTATTTATCGCGTCTAACATATTTTCTCCCAATTTATCTTTACTCAAAAAAGAAAGGGGTACCTAAGAGGCCCCCTTTCAATAATAGCTAAGANGAGACTTACCTATACATTTCNAGAAGAACAGCCAGAACAATTAGTCCAACTAGACCATTAGCACCTANGGTATTAACTAAGTCTAGTAAATTATCTAGAACTCCNCCTACAAAAGGAACACCNGAACCAAAGACTACTCCAGCTGCAACACCCAGTGCAATCAGAGATACNATNATTCCNGTTAAAGATCCTATTAAGTCTCTTACATTATTTAAAGCATTCATATTTCACCCATTTAATNGCTAAACAAATGTCTAGAAAAAATCTAGACTTCTAAATTTAACAAGATCGAGGAATTTAAAACAAATAGCNGGNTAACANAAAANNTNAAAAATTACAAATTAATCTTCCAAACCTTTCATGGTNAGTCTTATTTTGCCTTGTTTATCCACTTCGAGGACTTTTACTTTTACTTCCTCTCCCTCAACGAAGTAGTCAGATACATTCTCAACTCTTTCCTCTGATATTTCTGATACATGCACCAATCCATCTCTTCCAGGCATTATGGTTACAAAGGCACCAAAATCCTTAATATTGGCCACAGTACCTGTATAGATTTTATTAACCTCCGGTTCTGCGGTTATTTCTTCAATTCTCTTTTGTGCGCTATCTCGGGATTCAGGAGTATCACCGTAAATGGTTACCTTTCCACTATCTTCAACTTCTATGATGGCACCAGTCTCTTCAGTTAGAGAACGAATAGTTTCTCCACCTTTACCTATTACGTCTCGTATTTTTTTAGTATTAATTTGAATGACTACTGCCTGTGGAGCTTTTTCGGATAGTTTTTCTCTTGAGGCGGGTATTACTTCATTCATACTAGCCAAAATATGTGTTCTGGCTATTTGAGCTTTTTCTAGTGCAACCTCAAAGATTTCTTCTGTGATACCGTCAATTTTAATATCCATTTGCAATGCTGTAATGCCTTCAGAGGTACCTGCAACCTTAAAATCCATATCTCCGAGATGATCTTCGTCACCAAGAATATCGGTAATGACAGCAAATCCTCCATCTTCTTTGACTAAACCCATAGCGATTCCAGCAACTGCTGCTTTTATGGGAATACCAGCATCCATTAAAGCTAGGCTTGATCCGCAGACACTAGCCATAGAACTAGAACCGTTAGATTCTGTTATTTCTGAAACAACTCGAATGGTGTACGGAAAATCATCAGGCGATGGCAAAACAGCTTCAAGAGCTCTTCTAGCTAGTTTTCCATGTCCAATTTCCCTTCTTTTTGGACCCGACATAAAACCTGCCTCGCCCACAGAATATGGAGGGAAATTGTAATGAAGCATGAATTGATCTTTAAATTCGCCTTCGAGAGCATCGATTAATTGTGCTTGCCTAGGCGATCCGAGAGTCGAAGTTACCAATGCTTGAGTTTCGCCTCTAGTAAATAATGCCGAGCCGTGGGTATTCTTTAAAACTCCTGTTTCTATAAATAAAGGCCTTACAGTATCAAGATCCCGTCCGTCTATCCTTGGCTGTCCATCAATTAACTTAGCTCTTACAATTTTCTTTTCAACTTTCTTAAATCCATCTAATAAGTCATTAGCCTTAAAAGAGTCATCTTCATCAGATACATATTCTTCAAGCATTTCTTCTCTAATAGCAGCTAATGCCTGAACTCTCTCTTGCTTAACTTGAATTGTGTAAGCATCGGAGATGGCTGAACTATATTTTTCATNAATTAAGTCTAAAACCTCAGTGCTTAGTAATTTTGGTTCATATTCAAAGCTAGGTTTACCAATATCTGAAGCCATTTCNTTTATAGCTTCTATGGCTGCTTGCATTTCTTGATGNGCAAATAATATNCCACCAAGCATCTGATCCTCGGTTAGCTCTTTTGCTTCTGACTCAACCATAATTACGGCTGAATCACTACCAGCAATAACCATGTCTAAATGAGAATTTTCCAATTCACTACGAGAAGGGTTGATACAATAATTGCCATCTATAAANCCAACTCTAATGGCACCTAAAGGTCCATTGAAAGGTAAGCCGGATATAGATACTGCTGCAGAGGCGGCTAAAAATGACAAAATATCTGGATCAACATCTTTATCAGAAGAGATAACTGTACAAATGACTTGAACTTCATATAAAAAATCATCATTAAATAATGGCCTTAGGGGTCTATCAATGAGTCTAGAAGTAAGAGTCTCTTTTTCTGACGGCCTTCCTTCTCTCTTGAAAAAACCTCCCGGTATTTTTCCAGTTGCATAAGTCTTTTCTTGATAATTTACTGTGAGTGGAAAAAAGTCTTGATGTTCTCCGGGTGCCTTTCCTACAACAACAGTAGCTAAAACTTGTGTATCCCCAGAGGTGGCTACTACAGCTCCTGTAGCTTGTCTGGCTATTTTTCCTGATTCTAAGGTGACTTCTTGTTCGCCTAATTTAAACGTTTTTTTATAACTTTCCATTTTATTTCCTATTTTTTTGGGCCCTATTGCCCAAAATTTGAACGATTAGATTGAAGATAGATTATCTTCTTAAGCCTAAATCAGNTATCAGCTTGGAATAAACTTCAGGCTTAGAAGATTTGATATAGTCAAGTAATTTGCGTCTTTGATTAACCATACGAATTAAGCCAGTTCTGGAATGATGATCTTTTGCATTTACTTTAAAGTGTGATTGAAGTGCATCGATATTTGCAGATAGTAAAGCTACTTGCACTTCAGGGGATCCNGTATCTTTTTCAGTTCTTGCAAACTTAGAAACTATCTCTTTTTTTTTGGTATTACTTAGTGCCAATTTTTGTTCCTCTGTTCTGAACTAGTTTGTCGCTAAAAGCNTTTTAGGGAATAGCTTATTCTCAAGTATCTCTCCTANCCCTACAAACAATTCGGTTTCTGTATATATTCTTACTAATCTTTTATTTTTAAGTTGCGCATTATAGTCTATTGATAGGCCATTTCTAACTTTTTTTGCATCTTCTAAATTTATTCGTATTTTTTTGAGGTCAATCAACATAGAATCGCATGAGTTTATTTTGGATAAAATCTCTTCTTTTTTGTCATGTAAATTGCAAGAATTTGAGTCTAAATGAAGATGTCCAACCTTAAGCCTTCTTAAGCTCTTTACTGTTGCATAGCATTTTATTCTTCTTCCTAAATCTTCTGCCAGTCCCCTTATATACGTACCCTTTGAACAAGCAATTCTTAATTTTGCTTCTTTGTTATTATGCTCAATAAGAGTCACCTCACTTACATTAATTTTTCTTTCTTCTCTTGAGAGGAAAACACCTCTTCTTGCCCAATAGTATAGGGGCTTTCCTTTTACCTTAAGTGCAGAGTACATCGGTGGAAGTTGATCTTGAAATCCTTCAATTTTTTTAACCTCAGTCTCTAAACTACTTAGGCTGTATGATTTTTGAGATTTAGATACAATCTTGCCAGTAATATCTCCTGTATCCGTTTCAAGGCCAAATTTTATAACTACCTCATAGAGCTTATCTTTATCAGTTAAATAGTTGCTGAATTTCGTTCCCTCGCCGATGCTTATCGGCAATAGTCCCGTTGCAAGTGGATCAAGAGTTCCGCAATGTCCAATTTTCTTTATACCCAAGACTGAACGTAATTTGTATACACATTGCGCCGATGTTATCCCAGTGGGTTTATCTAAAATTAAAAATCCATCCATTAACTAATAAAAAAGATTTTCTACTTTAAAAAAGATTTCTGGTGTTCTTCTCAAGTCAAGATTTTGACTTAGCTTCCTCCTGATAAAACCCTTAGATTTTTCTAGACCAATTTTAATCTCTTCAATTTTTATATCGCTAAAGCTGTTGCTATCACTTATGTAAATATCTGCTTTTTTCATATCAGGAGAAATATTNACACCTANNACAGTGATTCCTACNACNCGTGGNTCNTTAACTTCAGTATTAATTATCTTTGAAATTTCTACCTTAATTAAGTCAGCAATCCTGTCCGACCGTTTGAAATCCTGAGAGGGCATTTAATCTAGAGTTCGTTTTACTTCTATCCGATCGAAAACTTCAATTTTATCGCCTATTTTGACATCTCTATAATTTGCCACCCCAATGCCACACTCTGTTCCCATCGGAACCTCACTCGCATCATCTTTAAATCTCTTAAGAGAATCTAATTCACCTTCAAAAATTACTATATCGTCCCTNAATACACGAATAGGTTTNTTTCTTTTTATAGTTCCCTCAATGACAATAGAACCAGCAATGAGTCCGAATTTTGGAGATTTAAAAATATCTTTCACTTCAGCTGTACCCAAGATTTCTTCTTTTACATCTGGAGCAAGCTTACCTTCTATTGAAGTCTTGATCCCATCAATTAAGTCATAAATGATACTGTAATAGAGTATTTCAATACTTTCTTTTTCAGCCANAGATTTTGCAGCATTATCTGCTCTNACATTGAAACCCATTACAAATGCATTTGTNGTTAGNGCAAGATTTACATCATTAGCGTTGATAGATCCNACAGATTCATGAACTAGATTGATTTTAACTTCTTCATTTTCTATATTTTTTAAGGAGCCTATTATCGCTTCTAATGATCCATGTGTATCTGCTTTAAGGACTATGTTTAAAATTGTATGATTCCCAAGTTCCGAATCAAAAAGCATTTCAAGATTAGAAATTTGATTCCTAGCCAATCTTTCCTCTCTTGCCTTTTCAGCTCTCTCATTTGAAATTTCTTTCGCCATTTTTTCACTAGTAACGACAACAAACTCATCTCCCGCCTTAGGTGGAACGTCTAGACCAGTTATCGAAGCAGGGACAGATGGTCCTGCCTCTGCAAGGACTTTCCCATTTTCATCAACTAAGCTCCTTACCCGTTTAGTTTGCTCTCCAACCAATATCATATCGCCCTTTTTCAATGTTCCTTTCTGGACTAAAACAGTAGCTACAGCGCCTTTGACTACCTCAGTTGTTGAATCTAATACTATGCCAAAGGCAGGTCCATCATGGTGTGCTTTTAAGTCTAGTACTTCGGCTTCAAGAGAAACAGCCTCCAATAATTCTTCAATACCGTCTCCTTTTAGTGCGGAAATGGGTAAAAATTGTGTTTGACCTCCCCAATCTTCAGGTATGAGCTCTTTATTTGAAAGTTCGGTCTTAACTTTTTCTATGTCTGCTTCTTCTCTATCCATTTTATTGACTGCAACAACAATGGGCACATCAGCGGCTTTGGCATGACTGATTGCTTCTTCAGTTTGCGGTTGTAATCCATCATCGGCAGCAACCACAAGGATTACTATGTCAGTCGAGTTAGCACCTCTGGCTCTAACTTCTGAAAAAGCTGCATGGCCAGGAGTATCGATAAAAGCAATTGTTCCTTGTTCTGTTTTAGCTTGATAAGCACCTATCTTTTGGGTTATTCCGCCATCTTCTCCTGCAGCTACGTTAGCATTTCTTATAAAATCTAATAAAGTAGTTTTACCATGATCGACATGTCCTAGAACCGAAACAACTGGATTTCTTGGCTCTTCCTGTCCGTTATAAGTCACAAGTTCCATTAATTGATCTTCTACTTCTACTTTTACAGCAGGCTCTCCTTTATGTCCAAGTTCCTCAGTAACCAAAATAGCTGTATCTTGATCTAAAGGCTGATTTAAGGTTGCCATAACACCCATTGACATGAGTTGCTTGACAACTTCTGCACCCTTCACTGAAAGATTTTGGGCAAGCTCACTTACTGTAATTGAATCTGGAATTTGGATTGTTTTTGCAACAAATTCAGTAGGTCGCACAAATTCTTGCTTTTCGACATTGGATAAAAAACTCTCTCCCTCAAGCTCTCTTTGCTCTTTCTTAGAAAGTTCTTTTCTGACTGGCTTAATAGTTTTTTTCTCAGCAGAGAAACCTTTCTTTAATTCTGGTTTAACTAAAGGTGTTTCACCTGTTTTAGCTTTTCGTCTAGTTACGAGAGTCTTCTGCTCAATGGCCTTCTTTCTTTGTTCCTCTTCAGCTTTTTTATTTGCTTCGCCGGCTTGTCGTTTCCTTTCAATTTCATCGAAATTAATTGTAGAAGATGTTTTTTTTGTATCATTAGTTTTGGTAGCTTTAGAATCTCTAGAAATAGTTTTCCGCGTTATAGAAACTGTACCGGCAGAATCTTGTTCCTTTTTCGCTGCAGTTTTTTTAAGGGAAATAGTCTTAGTAGTTTTAGTTTGCTGTTCTTTGAGAAACTCTAACAATGTCTTTTTGTCTTGGTCGGTTACCTCATCTTTAACTGAAGTATGTGAAAGCCCTGCATCTTTCATTTGAGATAAGAGGACTTTCCCATCTGAGCCTATTATCTTTGCTAAATTTTCTACCGTTACTGATGGCATATTTTAGTCCTCGAACCAATGGGCTCTGGCCCTCATTATTAAATCTCCAGCTTCCTCATCAGACAAGTCTATGATACCAGTTAGCTCCTCAATAGACTGTTCAGCGAGTTCTTCTCTATCATTAATTCCTTTTTGACTTAGCTCTAAAGCGAGAGTCATATCCATACCTTCGACAGACATAAGGTCACCTGAATCACCGTCATCGGTGGAAACTTCCATTGCCATTGTTATCAAGACTTCTTTAGCTCTATTGATGAGCAGATTGCCAATATCATCATCAAAACCTTCTATAGTAGAGAGGTCTTCACTAGAGCTTGATGAAATAGATTCTAATGTTGTGTACCCGTTTTCAATAAGTGTATTTGCTAAATCAGAATCAACATCTAATTTTTCTATAAAAATTGCTGATATACTTTCAGACTTCTCCTGAGTCTTTTCATCTGCAGTTTCTTGGTCTACAACATTAAGTTTCCATCCAGTTATCTGGCTACTAAGGCGAACATTTTGGCCACTTTTTCCAATGGCCTGAGCCAATGTGTCCTGTGTTACAGCTACATCCATAGACACTTTAGCTTCATCTAAAACTATTGAAGTGATTTCGACAGGACCCATAGAGTTAATTAATAGTTGTGCCGGATCATCATCCCAAATAACTATATCAAGCCTTTCATTTCCCAGCTCATTAGATACTGCTTGAACTCGAGATCCTCTCATCCCAACACAAGCCCCGACAGGATCAATTCTGTTGTCATTGGTTTTGACAGCAATCTTAGTTCTTGAACCGGGGTCTCTAGCAATAGCTTTTATCTCTATAACTTGCTCTGATATCTCAGGAACTTCTAATTTAAATAATTCTCCAACCATTTCAGGACATCTCCTGCTCAATGCAAGTTGAGGTCCTCTATTCTCTCTTTCTTCCTCTTGCAATACTGCCCTTAACCTGTCTCCTATTCGGAAAACTTCTCCGGGTATTAGTTCATTTCTAGATAGAATTGCCTCTGCTCCCTCTCCAAGATCGATTATCAAAAACTCTCTTGTTACTTTTTTAACAGTTCCATTAACTAATTCACCAAGAACAGATCGGTACTTTTCTACTACTTGAGCCCTCTCTGCCTCTCTTACCTTCTGTACGATTACTTGTTTCGCAGCTTGAGCTGCAATTCTCCCAAATTCAACATTTTCTACTTTCTCTTTTACAAAATTTCCAATATCTAAGTCAGTTTCAGATTGAGCTATTTGAGTCCCAGAATCCTCTAATTCCTCTGTCGTTACAACTTGCCAAAGCCTGAATGTTTCGTAGTCACCTGTTTGTGGATCTATGTTTACTTCTATATTTGAATTTTCTTCATATCTCTTTTTTGTTGCGGTAGCTAAGGCTTGTTCAATAGCTTGGAATATTGCCTCCTGTGGAAGACCTTTCTCTCCAGATACTGCTTCTGCAACTAATAAAATCTCTTTTTGCATAATTCTCCCCCTTAGGTTATAAGATTTGCCTTGATAATAGAAGAAAAACGAATAGTCTTCTCAAGGTTATCTGTAACAAGCTTGATATCATCTTCTGAAACCTCTTTTAAAAGCCCTCTTGTTGTTTTTTTTTCCTTTTCATCAAAAAAGGTTATTTTTATGTTGCACCCGATAAAATCTTTGTATTGATTGTTATGAAAAAATCTTCTCTCCAAACCGGGAGATGAGACCTCTAAGCTATATTTTTCTGAGAATTTGTTTTCTACATCTAGAACTTTGCTTATATGCTTACTCACCACCTCGCAATCCTCAAGGCTTATACCTTTTTCTTTATCTATATAGACCCTGAGGGTTTGATTTGAATGTCTTCCAAACAATTCCAAGCCCCAAACTTTACAGCCTAGTTTTTCTACATCAGGTTCTATCGCTTCTCTTATAAAGTTAATATCCATCATACATGTACAAAAAAAGCCCACACAGGGCTTACTTTGGTAGCGGGGGCAGGATTTGAACCTACGACCTTCGGGTTATGAGCCCGACGAGCTACCAGACTGCTCCACCCCGCAACAAAGGGGTC
>PAOE01000045.1 GCA_002707915.1 Gammaproteobacteria bacterium | reverse complement strand
TAGCTGGTAATAGAATTGGTAAGTATCAAGATCTCTAGGAAGATCTGGACTTATATTTATGAGGCAATCTGCTTCTAATCCAAATTTTGTCCCTGGATAGCCAATCCTGACTATTCCTTCTGTATTTTCAGTTACAAGTTGATGTGAAATTATTGCGAATTTGGGTTTTTCCCACAAAATATTATCTAGCTTATTTGCATCTTGAATATCATCACAAAATACATCTACTCTATCAGAGGCAGGAAGTTCTTTTTGTCCAATCAAAATATTGCCTATCAGGGAGGCAGCAAAACTAAGCGCTTCTTCTATTGTATTTCCTGAAGCTAAGAAGATAGCTTGAGTCATACTTAAGCTTTATCAATTAAGTATTGACAAAGAAGCGGAACAGGTCTGCCAGAGCCACCTTTAGCTGCACCTTTTAAGCTTGCAGTTCCGGCAACATCAAGATGCGCCCAGGGATATTTCTCAGTAAATCTTGAGAGGAAACAAGCTGCCGTGATTGTTCCAGCTCTGCCTCCAATGTTTGCTATGTCAGCAAAATTACTATCTAAATCTTTTTGATAAATATCCCATATGGGTAATTCCCAAGCACGATCTGAGGCTTTATCACCAGCAGATAACAATTCTTTAGCTAAATTTCGGTTATTACTCATCAATCCGCTTGTGGAATAACCTAATGCCATTATCACGGCACCAGTCAATGTTGCAATGTCTATTACTGAGACTGGATCGAATCTCTCAACGTAAGTTAATGCATCAGCCAAAACAAGCCGTCCTTCTGCATCAGTATTCAAAATCTCAACTGTTTGTCCTGACATTGTTCGTACTACATCTCCAGGTTTAGTTGCTTTACTGCCCGGCATATTTTCAGCNCTNGCAACAATACCTATCAAATTTATTGGAAGCTTTAATTCTGATACAACTTGCATTGTTGCAATTACACTTGCCGCTCCGCACATGTCGAATTTCATTTCATCCATGGTTGGAGGAGGTTTAAGGCTTATTCCTCCAGTATCGAAAGTAATTCCTTTGCCAACTATGGCATATGGTCTCGCACCTTTTTTTCCACCTTGATAATTCATGGAGATTAACTTTGATTCTTGAGCACTACCATTTCCGACAGAGAGCAAACAGTCCATACCCATTTTTTTCATTTCTTTCTCCCCAAACACCCTGCAGCTTAATTTGGGATATTTTCTTGATGCAGTTTTTGAGGTATTTGCCAAAAATGTAGGTGTACAAACATTTCCAGGCAAATTTGCTAAATCTTTAGCAACGTTCATTCCTTGACCAATTACTTGACCAGTTTTTAAACTCTTTTTTAAATTCGCAACACTATCTTTAGTTTCAATTGAAATTTCCACTTTCTTGAGGTAATTGATCTTTTTATTCTTTTTATTTAACTTAGCATCATAAGTATAGGAAGAACTTTCTAGACTTTTACCTAGCTTTTGAAGCAGACTTGATAACGAAAGATCTTCTGATNCAAATTTTAGAGAAGGGAGGCAAACTATCCCATTAGCAGATTTTTTTGACATTAAAGCAGACGTTACACTTGAAGAAATCTTATCAAGATCTTCATTGGAAAGTTTAGAAGACAATTTCCCTAGTCCTATGAGGTATATTCTTTCTGCTGAGGTACCTTCATTTGCAGCGATATAGGACGACTGTCCAACTTTAGCTTCGAACTCTCCTCTTTTAATTAATTTTTTTATGAATCCATTAGTCGCTTTATTTATATTAGATGCTACTTCATTCATAGTTGATCCTGCATTAACACCTACAACCAAACAATCAGTTTTAGCTTTTACCAAATTTTTGGCAACTTCTTGGTTAACTGTTAATGTAAGTCTTTTTTTCATCTTATCTCCTAGTTGAGTTATTTTATTAGCGATATTTTAACAAAAAATAAATGTAAACTTCGTATGAAGGTAATTGTCTAATGATTGATTAAATGATTAGAGGACACTTAGGAAAAGTTTTTATGATTATAAATCGTTATTTTTTGAAGAGTATTTTCTCATACACTCTAACAATTAGCTTAATTTTTATACTCATTATTGTTTCCTCGCGTTCAATCCAATATTTAGAACAGGCTGCGAGAGGTGAAATAAATCCAGAAATAGTATTCCTTGTTGTTCTTCTTCGCTTCCCCGAATTTCTTGAACTGATCTTACCTCTAAGCTTCTTCCTCTCGATTATTCTTAGTCTAGGTAAATATAGGGCTGACAGTGAATTCGTTATCATGGAACAACTTGGATTTAGTTTAGGAAGAGTTTATTTTTCATTACTATTTCCCGTTTTGATTATTTCTTCTTTTGTTTTTTATTCTTCTTCGACTTTGACCCCAAAATTAGATTCAAAAGTTGAAAATCTTTTGAGGGCAGAATCTATGCAAGATAAATACAATTCCTTGCAACCTGGAGAATTTCATCGACTTGGGCAAACTACAGTTCTACTTGCAGAAAGCAGAAATGAAGATGTTCTAGGGAATGTATTTATTAAAATAGCTAATGATGAAAGTGAAAGAATTATAAAAGCTCTTAGTGCAAGGCTTGTTGGAGAAAATAAAAATGAGCTTCACTTAGAGAGAGGAGAAATTTATTTTCTTCAAGATACTGACTCAATTTTATCTCTCACCTTTGATGAATTTACTTTGAAAGATCTTGATCTGGGAGACTTTACAAATTACGAAGTAAATCTAGATAATAATTCTCTCTCTTTTTGGCCTTTTTCTTTAATTACAATGATTGTTATAAGTGTTTTAATTTCACTTCCTCTAAGTAAAATCTCTGCAAGACAGGGGAGATTCTCAAGAGTTTTGCCAGCATTACTAATTTTTTCAGTTTATACAGGCATGATTTTAAGTTTTAAAGACTTTCAGTTAGAAAACTTTCGCTATGTCATTGCTACACATTCAGTCTTTTTNTTTTTTGGTCTTTTTATGAATTTCTATGTTTTTAGAAAAGTTTAGATGAAATACTTAACTGGAGATCTAATTGAAAGAAACATATCTAAAAGAGTCTTTCTGAGTATTTGCATTGTGGGATTGTCTGTTGCCCTTNTGGATAGTTTATTTACCTTTTTATCTCAATTATCCGATCTATCTGATAGCTATACAGTGCGNGATATCTTTTTTTATTCCTTNAACTCAGTCCCNATCTCNGTTTATGAGTATCTTTCCTTTATTTCTCTNTTGGGCGTTCTTGTTGGANTGGGTTCCCTAAAGGAAGAGGGCGAAATAATGGCATCTAAAGCATTAGGTAANTCAGATGTCCTAATTTTNATAGCCTCTCTTCGACCTACTTTAGTAATAATTCTTCTTGCTTTGGTATTTCAAGAAACAGCTTTACCATCAATTTCTCAAAAAAATGAAGAGACTAGGTTAATTAAACAAAATAACATCAGCTATGATGATGGTTATTGGTATTTATCTGAGTCTTCAATTAATTTTTTTAAATCAACTTCTGATCGAGAAAATATTGAGGNANTAACTATTTATGAACTTGNAGATAAAAAAAATATAGAAAAAATTATTANTGCTAAGTCNGCTAACTTGATAAANGGTGAATGGATTTTGGNGGATTTATTTTCAAGAGACTTTGTTGATAGTGAAATTAATGAATCTAAATCCAAAATATGGAAGGAGAGCCCAAGTGANAAAGATATGAAGCGCTTATTATCACCNAAGTATCTTTCNATTCTNGAGTTAAGGTCCGTCNTANAGGAAGAAAAGTTGGAATTTAAATTGAACTCATTGGAGTTAGAGTTTTGGAGAAAAGTTTTTTACCCTATNACTACTATCTTNCTAATTTTTTTAGGAGCTTCATTTATTTTTGGAAGNGTCAGAGACGATACTTTAGGCAAAAGATTATTACTAGGTGTNTTGTTAGCTTTCTCTTTGAATCTTGTCCAAAGTTTACTTCAAAGTATGGCAGTTGTTTCNTTTCTAACTCCATTCAATGCAGTTTTACTTCCTTTTCTTGGTATTTTTTTNATTTCGTTATATTTGTGGAAAAGTAGAGCTACTTAATTNTTATGATGCGTGTTTTCGTAGCTAAATCAGCGAGAGATTTTTTATCTTTTCTAAAAANGATTAGNAAATAACCTAGACCGAATAATAAAAAAGAAAATGTNGAAAAAGCGCACCTTAATAAACAAACTCTCGGTGTTAATTTTTCATCTGAGATAAGTTTTATTTTCCAAGCCTGCATACCCAATGTTTGCCCATCATTGACTATCCAAAAATATGTATAGAAGACAGGACCTGAAAGCAAGGTTATNAATANTTGAATAGTATCCATTGNCCCTCCGCTCTGTGGAGCTCCACCATTTATAATAACCAGCAGAAGAGTNAATGAAAGGACAATGCCCAAAACGGCAAATGAATCATAGATGAGGGAAAAAATCCTCCTTAAGAANCCTGCATTTTCCATAATTATTTGGATAAGAAATTTTTTTTGATTATTCTATACGAATATATAGGAAATATTATGAATGAAAATCTAAGAACCGAGGATACATATTTCTTTGGTCATCCAAAAGGATTGGTTACCTTATTTCTAACAGAAATGTGGGAGCGGATGTCCTTTTATGGCATGAGAGGACTTTTGGTTTTATTTATGACTCGAGAAATTACCGATGGAGGAATGAATTTAAGTGCACCCGAAGCAATGGCGATATATGGTATCTACGGTGCATCAGTATATTTCCTTTGTGTTCCAGGCGGCTGGGTAGCGGATAAAATTTTTGGTGCACAAAGGACCGTCTTGTACGGTGCTATTGTTATAACTTTAGGTCATTATGTTTTGGCAATACCCTCTGATAAAACATTTTTCTTAGGTTTGGTTTTAGTTTCGATCGGCACAGGATTATTGAAACCAAATATCTCAACAATAGTTGGTGAACTATATAAACCTGGCGATCTGAGAATTGACTCTGGATACACTATATTTTACATGTCTATAAATATTGGCAGTATGCTGGGTTTCTTGGTTTGTGGTTACCTGGGTGAGAAAGTAGGTTGGCATTGGGGATTTGGAGCAGCAGGAGTAGGGATGACTTTTGGAGTTCTACAATATATTTTTACGAAAAATTCTCTAGGTAACGCTGGGAAAAGACCTAACTTGTCCGACAAAGAAGATATAAATAAATACCTTTCAATTTTTAAGTATGCCTCTGCAATATTAATATTATTTTTAGTTACTGGCTTTCTTGGTATTTGGAGTGTTGATGCAGAATTTTTAAATCAACTTACTGTCTATTTAATACTCTTAGTTGCGGCGATTTATTTCGGTTATTTATTCTTTTTTGCTGGTTTGAGTTCCACAGAAAAGAATAATATGAAGATGCTATTACTTTTATTTATTGGTGCTGTGCTTTTTTGGGCAGGGTTTGATCAAGGAGGCTCTTCCTTGAACTTGTTTGCGAAAGACTATACCGATCTCGACGTATTTGGGTGGGAGATGCCGGCTACTTTCCTCCAGGTTGCAAATCCTCTCATGGTTGTAATTTTCGCGCCTTTTTTTGCTTCTTTTTGGATAAATCTAGGAAAACGAAATTTAGATCCAGATACGCCTCAGAAATTTGCTATTGGATGTTTTCTTATGGCAATAGGGTTCGTTGTAATTATTTTTGGTGTCGAAGCTGCTCTTGATAATCAGAAGGCAGGTATTCAATTCTTGCTTTTAACTTATCTCTTCCATACTTTAGGTGAGTTGTGTCTAAGTCCTGTGGGTCTATCTGCTACTTCTAAATATTCTCCTACAAGGTTTAAGGGACAAATGATGGGCATATGGTTCTTNTCTTCTTCACTTGCTGCAGGTTTGGCNGGATTATTGGCCAGNAAATCTTTTGAGTCAGGTATTGCTTCAATGCCTAACTTATTCAGTCAAATAATCATTGCTTTGATTGTCGTTGGAATCGTCCTTTTAATTTCTAATAGATTTGTGAAAGCTAGTCCAATTGACGAAAATAGTTAAGCATTGAGAAGTTTTGCAAGAATAGAGACATAAATTTTATGCAAATTCTCTAAATCCTTTATTCTCACACTTTCATTGATCTTATGAATTGAAGCGTTGCCAGGTCCTAATTCCACAACCTGTGCACCTGTAGGCGCAACAAAACGCCCATCAGATGTCCCTCCATCCGTTGAGCTTATGCTATTTATACCAATTACCTCTTTGATTGAGAGTTCAACTGCATTTGTAAGTTCTTTTTTTTCGGTAAGAAATGGCAGACCACCTATTTCCCATAAGATCTCAAAGTTAATTTTGTGCTTATCTAATACACTCTGAATGTCATTTTTTATTTCATCAGATGTCGTTGAGGGCGAATGTCTAACATTCAAGTGAAGGGTTAAAGTTCCTGGTATTACATTGGTAGCTCCAGTTCCGGAGTTTATGTTGGAAATCTGCAGAACACTATCTTGAAAGTTACCTGTTTTGTCTTTCCATGTTAATTTCGACAACTCATCTAGAGCACCTGAGAATTCATGGATGGGATTTATAGCTCTATCAGGATATGCTACATGACCTTGAGAGCCATGAACTATTATTTTTGCTGAAACTGAGCCCCTTCTGCCAATTTTATAAACATCTCCAACTTGTTGATTAGAAGTTGGCTCTCCAACTAAGCACCATTCAATTTTTTCACCTTTTTTTTCTAGATAATCGATTACCTTAGCAACTCCATCTACTGCAGGTCCCTCTTCATCACTAGTTAAAAGAACTGCAAGCCTTCCACTTATATTTGGTTTACTTGAGAGATATTCTTCGATTGACGTTACAAAAGCAGCAACACTACCTTTCATATCTGCTGAGCCTCTACCAACGAGAAGTTCATTCTTCTCAGTTGGGCAAAAAGGGTCACTCTCCCACTGATCAATGGGTCCAGGAGGAACAACATCTGTGTGACCAAGAAATGCGAATATAGGACCAGAATCCCCTAAGATTGCCCAAAGATTTTTCACATCGCCAAAATTAAGATTTTCTATATTAAATCCAAATTGTTTAAGCCTTTTTGCCACAATTTCTTGGCAACCAGCATCGTTAGGTGTAACTGATTTAAGGGATATCAATTCTTTAGCAAGATCTAATGTTTTACTCATTAATTTAATTAATCGTTTGAATGAAGTGTTTCATTTAATTCAACACTTTTAATATTAGGACGACATTCAATGGAACCGGTAATGGAATTTCTTATAAATAGTAAATCACTATGATTGGATAATTCTGAGGCTTTCACAGTTTCAATAACTTTTCCTTCTTTATCTTTTCTTTCTACTTTGGATCCGGCTGTTAAGTAAAGTCCTGCTTCAACTATGCATCTATCTCCCAACGGAATGCCAAGACCAGAGTTAGCTCCTAATAGACAATCTTCTCCTACTGAAATTTTCACATTATTTCCTCCGGAGAGAGTCCCCATTGTAGAACAACCACCCCCTAAATCTGAATTCTTGCCAACGATCACACCTGCAGATATCCTTCCCTCTATCATTGCAGATCCAAGAGTGCCTGCATTGAAATTTATAAAACCCTCATGCATGACAGTAGTGCCTTCTGATAAATATGCTCCTAGTCTAACCCTTGAACCATCTGCAATTCTTACACCCGAGGGGATAACATAGTCGGTCATACAAGGGAATTTATCTACTGATTTGACAATAATATTTTGATGCTCAGCTCTCATTCCTTCAACTTCATTCGGGTCTACTGGTCCAATATTTGTCCAAGCAATATTTGGTAAGGCATNGAAAATTCCATCAAGATTNAGCGANTTAGGTTTCACCTCTCTCAGGGAGAGGAGATAAAGTTTCAAATAAGCATCGTATATGGAAGATATTGNGATGTCTTTTTCAAGATTTTGAATTACTATTTTCTGATTATCCTGAAGGGTTAACCTATCGGATAGTAAGNCTGTTAGGGTCTCTTGATGTTCTGAATGAATGTTAATTTCATCTAATTGAACCTGATCAGAATCATTAAAGCCTAGATTGTCTAAAATGATCTTTTCATTATTTAAAATAAGATGATATCTCACATCCAAAGGTCTTCCTNTTGTGCTTTCAGTTGAGACTCCAATTGCTAGTAATGGAAAAATTTTCATATCTTTATATGGACAGTGAGGACCAAGTAATAATATCAGTAAGCTGATAAAGTACGATTAACAGCTGTAAATGCTTTAGCAATTGTATCAGTATCATGAACAACAGCTAGTCTTACATATCCTTTTCCTGGATTGATCCCTTTCTCCTCTTTACCTAAATAGCTTCCGGGAAGAGCTAATACAGATTCCTTTTCATAAAGAGTTTTTACAAAATCCTCATCATTGCAGGGTACTTTTAGCCATATGTAAAAACCTCCCTGAGGTCTTTGGATATTATGTACCGACTCAAAACAAGAAATAGCAGTTTTATATTTTTGGTCATAATTTCGTCTATTCTCTTCTACATGCTTTCTATCTTTCCAAGCCCATTCACTAGCAATTTGACTTGGAATTGGAAGGGTCACTCCATGATAAGTTCGATATAGNCCAAGTTTTTCAATGACTTCTTCTCCGGCACTTACAAATCCTGATCTTAAACCCGCTAAATTTGATCTCTTGGAGAGACTATGAAAAACGACTGATTTTGATTTAGGCAAAGTAATNTCCTCACACTCCAAAATACCTATCGGNGGTTCAGTTGATGATTCGTAAATGTCTACATAGCACTCATCCGAGCAGATCAAAAAATCGTAAGAAATTGCCTTTTCTATCAATCTTTCGTACTCGCTCTTTTCAAGACAATTACCTGTTGGATTAGATGGCGAACAAAGTATAAGGAGCTGGCAGTTTTTCCAAATTTCCTCGGGTATACTATCGAAGTCTGTTTTAAAGTTTTCATCTTCTTGTGAATTTACAAAATATGGCTCNGCTCCGGCCATTAATGCAGCTCCCTCATAAATCTTATAAAAAGGATTAGGGATTATCACAATTGGTCTTGGTTTGGTTGAATCGATGGCAGACTGAATGAATGAAAATAATCCTTCCCTTGAGCCTGAGATTGGCAATACATTTTTATTAGGATCAACATTCTTCAACTTAAACCTATCTAAAAGCCACTCGCTGTAAGCTTCCCTTAGGGATATATCTCCTTTAGATGTAGGATATTTTGAATAATGGCTAAAATTATCATTTATTGCCTGTAATGCTTCTGGTGGAGCATCTCCCTTAGGCTCCCCAATATGAAGTCCTATTATTTCTTCATTTGTTTTATCAATATCCTTCAGTAGCCTAGACAAGAATTCAAAAGGATAATCAGTAAGGGAATCAAGATATTTGTTCATATAGATCCTCCGTGAAGTGAAGATTTTAAATCTTTCAATAATCTATCTAAATCTGTTTTTCTAATGAGAGGGGTATCTTGTTTTGTAGTGATACTGAATCTATCCTCAGCTTTCTCTCCATAAGTTGCAATACGAGCTTTTTTNATAACAGTTTCGTGTTTTAANAAAACCTGACATATTGAGGCTAGTAATCCCGGTCTATCAGAAGTACTTATTTCGATATCTGTCCATCTATTAGTCATATCATGATGATACTCTACACTTGTTCCGGTTTGAAAATGCTTTAAATGCTTCGGTTGCCTTCTTTGAATGATCTTGGGAGTTAAGGTTTTTTGGTCAAGAGAATTAAGAAGTTTTTTGCACAAAGAAATACCTTTCTCTGAATTTGCAGAAACTTTTTTTTCACCATCACTAATTGTTATCAGATCCATGCAATGTCCATCCTTCATTCCATAAAGTTTTGCATCGACAAAATTTATGTTTTCTGAATCCAATATTCCAACGATCGTTGCAAACAAGTTCGCTCTATCCTTTGTATATATGAATATTGAAGTAAGGTCATTTATGTCTCTTTCAATAATACTGACAACAGTACTTTCTTCCGATCCTAGAATTTGTTGAGCATGCATTGATAAATCAAGGCGATCCGATACTTCAAAATAATCTGGATAAAATTTATCCCAAAGTAAATGCACTTTAGAGGCTTTAAATTGTTTTAAACTTTTTATGGCTTCAGCTTTTTCTTCTTCAATTGAAATATTAATGGACAATCTATTGTCATAAAATGATTTACTTCTTTCATACAGTTGTCTCAACAATGAAGCATTCCATGAGTTCCAAAGATTTGGATTTGTTGCACTTACATCAGCAGCAGTTAGGCAGTACAAATAATTTAGCATCTCTAAAGAACCAACTTTCTTAGCGAACTCTTCTACTACTTTACTGTCTGTAAGATCCTTTTTTTGGGATGTTACTGACATCAAAAGGTGATTCTCAACCAGCCATTCTATCTTTTTCGTATCTTCTTCAGAATANANGTGTTTTTTACAAAACTTACGGACTATGGATTTACCTAATTCGGAATGATCAGAACCTCTCCCTTTACCAATATCATGATAAAGTCCTGAAATATAAAGAATTTCTATTTTAGGAAGTTTTTTTGCAAGTTCGTTTGCTAGAGGATATTTGTCTTTAGATTTTCCCAAAGTCATCCATCTCATATTTCTAAGAACTTGAAGTGTATGCGCATCCACTGTGTAGATATGAAATAGGTCGTACTGCATTTGACCTGTTACCCTTCCAAATTCAGGCAAATACCTACCTAAGATTCCTAAATTCTTCATATTTTCNAGCTGTGTTACNAGCAACCTCTCNGATTGGAGTAATNTAAGGAAAAGATTTATGTTTGTTCTATTTGATCTGAATTCTGTATCAATTAGATCTCTATCTCTCTTNAGTGCTCTTANGGTTGCCGAACCAATNCCTTCTAAAGTTGGATTTTCACTCAGCTTTATAAACAGTTCTAATAAAAGACTTGAATCTTTTTTAAAACCATTTACATCGTATAAATGAATAAGATTGTTTTGTGAATAAAAGTTTTTATCAATTCTACTTTTTTTTGTGGATTTTGTTAGTCCGATTTTTTCTTTAAAACTTTGAATCAGCGTGGAATTTATCTCTGATATTGTGAAAGAAGATCTGTAATACCTATGCATTAACTTTTCCGCAGCCTGGTTTGNATTCTCTACAGTGGGAAATAATTTTTTAGCTATGTTTATTTGATGCTCAAATAGCAGCCTATCTTCTTCTCTGTTAGCTTCTAAGTGAAGCANATATCTGATCATCCACAACCAATACTTTGACTTGTTCAATTCTTTTCTTTCTTCAAATGTAATTGGCATTGAAATTTTTTCACTACCTATTTTTCCTCTATTTAAATTTTTTATAAGCCAATCTATTGTATGTATGTCCCTCAAACCACCAGGAGAAGATTTTATATCGGGTTCAAGGTTATANGAGGTGTTGTTGAATTTATTGTGCCTATCAAGTTGTTCTTCTATTTTTGCCTTAACAAATGATTTATTTCTCCAAAGATTTTTTGTATNTAAAATTTTTATAAAACTTTCATGGATAGATTCCTGACCAATAAGTTTTCTAAACTCCAACATATTTGTCATGGTGTAAATATCTTNTCTTGCTTGATCTNTGGACTGTTNGACAGTTCTTNCACTATGCCCAACTTCCATACCAAGGTCCCAAAGTAGACTTATAAATAATTGAATCTTTTTCTCATTGGCACTTGATAATTCTGACTCTGATAAGAGCAGTAGGTCTATATCCGAGAAAGGATGAAGCTCATTTCTACCATAACCACCAACGGCAAAAATTCCAAAGTCATTTATTTTATTAATACCAACTTCACTAGAGGCAGAGATTATCAATTGATCAGTTATTTCAGATCTCTTATTGAGAAAATACTCAATTCCTCTGACTTGTCTTCCTCTATCCTCAAAAAGCCATCTATCAAATTGTTTTGAGAGCTGATCAACATGAGTATTTTTTTGCTCAATAAGCTTTGCAAGCATTTAGATAAAATTTTTCTCTTCGTTTCTAAGCGTAAGGATTTCCGCTCCTTCTTTACCTATATAAATTGTATGTTCCCATTGCGCAGAGTTCTTTCCATCTTTAGTTTCTACAGTCCATCCATCTGCNAATAATTTAGTTGATTTTGATCCAAGATTAATCATAGGTTCAATTGTAAAACACATACCTTCGATGATTTCTTGTCCTGTATTCGGTTCTCCGTAATGCAAAATTTGAGGTTCATCGTGGTAAATTTTGCCAATACCGTGACCACAATATTCCTCTACAACTGAATAATAATTTTTCTCAGCATGAATTTGAATTGCATTACCGATATCACCAAGCCTAGCGCCAGGTNTTGCAGCTTCAATACCTTTATAAAGGCACTCTTGAGTAACTCTTACTAGCCTCTCATTATGAGACTGAGCTTTTCCTATGAGAAACATTTTTGAAGTATCTCCATGCCAACCATCCTTTATAACGGTGACATCTATGTTCATAATATCCCCAGATTTAAGTATCCGATTTGTATCAGGTATACCATGACAGATGACTTGATTAATACTTGTACATAAGGTCTTCTCAAATCCCCTATATCCTACATTAGCTGGTATAGCCTTTTGTACATCAGTTATATATTTGAAACATATCTCATCCAATTCACCAGTGGAAATACCTGGCTTAACGTAGTCAGTAATCATTTCAAGAACCTCTGCAGCGAGTTTACCTGCTTCTCGCATACCATTAAGTTCATCAGAATTTTTTAACACTTTGCTATATTTTTATGTGGTTTTAATGGACACAACAAACCTGATTTATTATAGTGTGGTTTTAATGCCAATAGGCCTTAAAAAACCAAATTGCGAACTTCAGTACTTTATCTGGTTCGCTTTTTTTTCGCCTAAATTTATCGAACTAAAGCAACTAATAAATGGTTAACAGGATCATTATACCGTTAGATCTTGAGTATTCCGATGCTAGAAAAATGGTAGATCAGTTTGACCCCAAAATTTGTAGATTGAAGATAGGAAAGCAGTTATTTACTTCTGCGGGACCTTTGGCAGTAAAAGAATTTCAGTCTATGGGCTTTGATATATTTCTTGACCTGAAATTTCATGATATTCCAAATACTGTTTATGAAGCAGTGAAATCAGCTGCTGATCATGGAGTTTGGATGACAAATGTCCATGCTTCAGGTGGAGAGGAGATGCTAGCAGCATCTAAAAAAGCTCTTGATGACTTTGAAAGTCCACCCTTACTTATCGGCGTGACTGTATTGACAAGTCTCTCACAAGATTCTTTAAAAGAGATTGGATTTAACAATTTAGAGGATCAAGTTTTAAGGCTTGCAGGGCTAGTAAAGAATAGTGGTTTAGATGGAGTTGTTTGCGCTCCAACTGACATAAATTCAATAAAAACAAAATTTGGCAACAGTTTCTTGTCTGTAACTCCAGGTGTAAGGCCTGAAGATGCTGATTCTAATGATCAGTACAGAATCTCAACACCAAGTGAAGCCATAAAAAGGGGAGCTGACTATATTGTAATTGGCAGACCTATTACTCAAGCAAAAAATCCTCAAGAAGCACTTGAAAAAATTCATAAAGAAATATCATGAAGGATAGTAAAGCGATATTGGCTCTTGCTGATGGAACAATCTTTGAAGGGAAAAGCATAGGAGCAATTGGTGAAGTAAACGGAGAAATAGTTTTCAACACCTCCATGAGTGGGTATCAAGAAATTCTCACTGATCCTTCTTATGCAAAACAAATCGTAACTTTAACTTATCCGCATATTGGCAATACTGGTACAAATCCTGAAGATACTGAGTCTGAAAAGATTTGGAGTTCCGGCCTAGTTATTCGCTCTATTTCACAAACTTCAAGTAATTGGCGAAATAACGAATCTCTTTCAGACTATCTTAAAAGAAATAATGTGTTGGGTATTTCAGATATAGATACTAGAAAACTAACTAGAATTATTCGGACAAAAGGGGCACAGTCCGCGGCTATCTTAGCAGGAACAAGTCCTGATAAAAACGCTGCTGTTGAATTGGCAAATAGATTCGAGGGCTTAACTGGTTTAGACCTAGCAAAAGATGTAACGACAAAATTAAAGTATGATTGGAGTGAAGGTACTTGGAGAGGATCTAAGAAAGATTCAAACTTCAAAGTTGCGGTCTTAGACTTTGGAATTAAGAAAAACATCTTGAGGATTCTTGCTGATAGAGGCTATAAATTAACAGTGTTTCCAGCTAAGACTGATTTTGAAGAAATAATGTCTTCAAATCCTAATGGAGTATTTTTATCAAATGGACCGGGAGACCCCGAGCCTTGCGATTATGCAATTGAGGCAATAAAGCAACTTGCGGAAACAAATATTCCTTTATTTGGAATTTGCTTGGGCCATCAATTATTAGCATTATCTTTAGGGGGAAAGACTTCAAAGATGAAATTTGGGCATCACGGGGCTAATCATCCAGTTCAGGATTTAAGAAGTATGAAGGTTGCCGTCAGTTCGCAAAATCATGGTTTTACTGTTGATGAAGATTCCTTACCGCAACAAGTAAACGTTACTCACAAGTCGCTATTTGATGGATCTGTTCAAGGTATTGAACATCAGTCTAAACCTTTTTTTAGTTTTCAAGGTCATCCTGAAGCAAGTCCAGGTCCTCATGACCTAAAATATTTATTTGAAAAATTCGAGACAAATATGAAAGATCATGCCTAGAAGAAAAGACATTAATTCAGTGCTTATTATTGGTGCAGGCCCAATTGTTATAGGTCAAGCATGTGAATTTGATTATTCAGGAGCCCAAGCCTGTAAAGCTCTAAAAGAAGACGGATTTAGAGTGATATTAATTAATTCTAATCCTGCAACTATTATGACTGATCCCAGTATGGCAGATGCTACATATATTGAGCCAATCCATTGGGAAACCATTGAAAAAATTATTGAAAAGGAAAAACCTGATGCACTTCTTCCAACAATGGGTGGTCAGACAGCTTTAAATGCAGCCCTCGATCTTGATAGTAGGGGAATACTTGAAAAACATAATGTTGAAATGATAGGGGCTACCAAAGAAGCAATAGATAAAGCAGAGGATAGAGAGCTTTTCGCAGCATCAATGGAAAAGATTGGACTTAGAGTCCCTGAATCAGGGTTAGCGCATAATTCAGATGAAGCACATGTTCTTCTTGATAAGATAGGATTTCCTTGTGTACTAAGACCCAATTTCACGATGGGAGGATCAGGAGGTGGTATAGCATATAACCTCGAAGAGTTTGACCAGATATGTAAAAGAGGCTTAGAGCTATCCCCTACATCTGAAATTTTCATTGATAAATTCCTTGGTGGTTGGAAAGAATATGAAATGGAGGTTGTGAGGGATAAAAATGATAATTGTATAATTGTCTGCAGCATTGAAAATCTTGATCCAATGGGAGTTCACACCGGTGATTCCATCACAGTTGCTCCTTCGCAGACACTCACCGATAAAGAATACCAGATAATGAGGAATGCTTCTTTAGATATATTGAGAGAAATTGGAGTTGAAACTGGCGGATCTAATGTCCAATTCACCATTAATCCCGAAGATGGCGAAATGTTAATTATTGAAATGAACCCAAGAGTTTCAAGATCTTCAGCGCTTGCTTCTAAAGCAACAGGATTTCCCATAGCAAAAGTTGCCGCAAAATTAGCTGTAGGGTATACCCTTGATGAACTAAGCAACGATATAACAGGTGGAATTATTCCTGCTTCATTTGAACCATCAATTGATTATGTTGTTACAAAAATTCCAAGATTTAATTTTGAAAAATTTGTTCAGACAGATCCAGTTCTTTCGACACAGATGAAATCTGTTGGAGAGGTGATGGCCATAGGTAGAACTTTTCAAGAATCCTTACAAAAAGCTATAAGGGGATTGGAGACAGGAAGAGATGGTTTAAATCCCATCTTTAATGAAGAGGATGAGTTTGAAACATTAAAACAGAAAATAAGTATTCCTAGCCCTGATAGGCTTTGGTATGTTGCTGATGGATTTCGAAAAGGTTTAACAGTTGAAGAGATATTTGACTATTCAAAAATTGATCCTTGGTTTCTAGTTCAGATAAAAGATTTGATAGATGANGAAATTGAAATTCAGAAAATTGAACTACCTGANTTAAGTTATGAGGAATTATACGAGCTAAAAAGAAAAGGGTTCTCAGATTCAAGAATTGCATCGCTTACATGTGCTAGTGAAGAAGAAGTGCGCAGAATAAGGGCAGAATTGNAAATNAAGCCAGTTTTTAAGAGAGTNGATACTTGTGCTGCTGAGTTTGANTCATCAACTGCTTACATGTACTCAACNTATGAAGAAGAATGTGAGGCAAACGTTTCNGAAAATAANAAAATTATGGTTTTGGGNGGAGGTCCAAACCGTATCGGCCAAGGCATAGAATTTGATTATTGCTGTGTACATGCATCACTAGGTCTTCGAGAAAGAGGATATGAAACAATTATGGTTAATTGNAATCCTGAGACAGTNTCCACTGATTTTGATACCTCTGATAGATTGTATTTTGANCCCATCACTGTCGAAGATGTGCTTTCTATCACTGAGATTGAAAAGCCGTTAGGAGTGATAGTTCANTACGGAGGTCAAACTCCTCTNAAGATTGCTCAAGAGCTTGAAGCTAATGGAGTTCCAATTCTNGGNACTTCGCCCGATTCAATAGATTTGGCAGAGGACCGAGGTAGNTTTCAGGAATTCGTAAACNAACATAAATTAAAGCAACCTCCTAANGGCATAGCATCGAGTGTAGAAGAGGCAATGAAGGTTTCTGAAGAAGTAGGGTTTCCATTAGTTGTCAGACCATCTTANGTATTGGGAGGCAGAGCTATGGAAGTTGTTTATAAAAAAAGTGACNTNGAAAATTANCTNATAGAGGCAGTGCAAGCAAGTNCAAAAAGTCCAGTNCTTTTGGATGGGTTTTTGAATCAAGCTATTGAAATGGATGTTGAAGCTGTTTGTGATGGTANGGACGTAGTNATAGGAGGAATCTTGCAACATATTGAACAGGCAGGTATTCATTCAGGTGATTCGGCCTGCTCCTTACCTCCATACAGTTTGAGTGATAAGTTAATTCATGAAATTACTAAAATGGTAAAAAAGATCTCTCTTGANATAAATGCCATTGGNTTAATNAATGTTCAATTGGCTTATTANCAAAACGAANTNTACCTTCTAGAGGTCAACCCAAGAGCTTCAAGAACNATACCTTTTGTGTCTAAATGTATTGGNAAGTCCCTNGCAAAAGTTGGCGCNTTATGTATGNCTGGAATAAGTTTGAAAGACCAAAATTTTAATAGTGAAATTANNCCTCAATANTATTCAGTNAAAGAAGCTGTCTTTCCNTTTAATAAGTTCTTNGGTGTNGATCCAATTTTGGGTCCAGAAATGAAATCCACAGGAGAGGTAATGGGAGTGGGNGCNAGTTTTTCTGAAGCATATGCAAAAGCTCAGCTAGGCGCTGGAGAAGTTATACCNAAANAAGGNGCGGTTTTTTTAAGTGTTAGAGATTCAGANAGACCTTTTGTNGCAGANTTAGCCAAAGAATTTCATGATTTAGGATTTAAAATNATTGCAACTCGAGGAACTGCTAGNCANATAAATGAAGCAAACATACCAGTAGATATNATAAAAAANGTTGCAGANGGGAGACCTCATGTTGTTGATGCNATGAAAAATTCTGAAGTAAATCTCATNGTCAATACAACNGANGGNCGTCAATCAATTTTAGATTCTGCNTCAATCCGACGAACTGCTTTAGANGAAAAAATATACTGTACAACTACTTTAGAGGGNGGNAGAGCCGTNTGTGCAGTTTTAAGAAATAAGGAGTTNTGGTCAGTNGAGAGNCTGCAAGACCTTCATGCTAANATTNANNTATGAATCCTATAACTAAAGAGGGAGAANCGCTTCTNAGAGATGAGNTAAAAAAACTCAAGTCTGAAGATAGNCCANGAATCATAGATGCTATAGCAACTGCAAGAGAGTTCGGTGACCTTAAAGAGAATGCTGAATATCACGCAGCAAAAGAACAGCAGAGCCTGACAGAGGCAAGAATNAAAGATATNGAGATTAAACTCTCAAATGCNCAAATNATAGANATTTCTAATATTGAGCCNTCTGANAAAGTTATTTTTGGAACTACTGTCACAGTTTTTAATTCAGAAATAGAAAANTCAATAAAGTANAAGATAGTTGGNGAGGATGAGGCGGATGCNACTTNAGGAAAAATTTCTTTNGCATCTCCATTAGCTAAATCTCTTATAGGAAAATTTGAAGGTGATTTANCTAAAGTAGAAACNCCAAGTGGTGTGGTTGAATATGAGATAGAAAAGGTAGATTACNTTTGATTTGGCNATGTCTCTAAAAACAAANTATCGNGATGGNGACTCTTTTACAANAANGTCAAAAAGGGAAGGNTACAGATCAAGAGCTTCNTACAAACTNAAAGAAATANTAAAAAAAGATATTAAACCCAAGANAGGTTGTTCNATTTTAGACCTTGGTTCTTATCCTGGNGGNTGGTCACAAGTNGCNANTGAATTTTCAAGTAAATCAGGANTGGTAGTTGCTATTGATATTCAACCNATGNANAAAATAGATGGATGTTTCTTTTTGCAAAANTCTGTTGAAGCNGTNACNGATGAGGATTTNNTANNTATAAAAAAATTTNTNCCTTTTGACCTTGTATTATCCGATATGGCCCCCAATATAAGTGGTATTAGAGAAAGAGATGATGCTCTAATGTTGGGCTTAGTAGATTTGGTATTGATGATGATCGACACTAAGCTTAAAAAAGATGGTTCTGCCCTAATAAAAGTGTTCCAAGGAGAAACTTTGGACTATACTAGGGAAGCCCTCAATAAAAGATTCAATAAAGTAAAGATTTCTAAACCTAAAGCATCTAGGCAAAATTCAAAGGAAATTTACGTAATTGGAAAGGAACTAAAAAAATTATGAGCGAACTTCTTAAAAATTTATTAATGTGGCTTTTCATTGCCATAACAGTTTTTTCTGTTTTCAATAACTTCAACACTGAGTCTTCTACTCAGGAACTATCATACTCAGAATTTATTTCACAAGTTGAAAGTGATCAAGTTTTAAGTGTTGAATTTTCTTCTGACAACTACACTCTAAAAGGAAAAACTGTCAATGGAGAATCCTTCGAAACAGTGAGACCGCCGTTTCTTCAAGATGACTTGAGCGAGATTTTGTCCGATCACCGAGTTGCAGTTACAGGAGAAAGGCCTGAAGAACAATCTATATTTAAGCAGCTATTAATAGCTAGTTTTCCTATTCTGATTATTTTGGCAGTTTTCATATTTTTCATGCGCCAAATGCAAGGTGGACTTGGAGGTAAATCTGGTCCGATGAGTTTTGGTAAAAGTAAAGCTAAGATGCTTGAAGGTGGAAAAGTAAAAACATCTTTCGCTGACGTTGCAGGTGTAGAGGAAGCAAAAGAAGAAGTCCAAGAAGTAGTAGATTTTCTTAAAGATCCAACTAAATTTCAAAAATTAGGTGGAAAAATACCAACAGGAATTCTTATGACAGGTTCCCCCGGAACAGGTAAAACTTTATTGGCTAAAGCCATTGCAGGCGAAGCTGGTGTTCCTTTCTTTAGTATATCTGGTTCAGATTTTGTTGAAATGTTTGTGGGAGTTGGGGCTTCGAGGGTAAGAGATATGTTTGATCAAGCCAAGAGACAGTCTCCATGTATCGTATTTATTGATGAGATTGATGCAGTAGGAAGGCATAGAGGAGCCGGCATGGGCGGTGGTCATGATGAAAGAGAGCAAACACTCAACCAACTTTTGGTTGAGATGGATGGATTTGAAGACAATCAGGCAATAATAATAATCGCCGCAACTAACAGACCTGATGTATTAGATCCTGCCCTTTTAAGGCCTGGTAGATTTGATAGGCAAGTGGTTGTGCCATTACCTGATATAAGAGGGAGAGAACAAATTTTGAAAGTTCATTTAAAAAAGGTTCCGGTAGCACAAGATGTAGATCCATCTCTAATTGCAAGGGGTACCCCTGGATTTTCTGGAGCGGATTTGGCAAATCTTGTTAATGAAGCTGCTCTTGTATCTGCGAGGACTGCGAAAAAATTAGTTGGAATGGAGCAATTAGAATTTGCTAAAGATAAGGTAATGATGGGGACTGAGAGACGTTCTATGGTTATGTCTGAAGAGGAGAAGCTTAAAACTGCTTACCATGAATCTGGCCATGCAATTGTGGGTAGGTGTCTAGAAGAACATGATCCAGTTTACAAAGTAACAATTATCCCAAGAGGCAGAGCCCTAGGGGTAACCATGTTCTTGCCTGAAGAAGATAAATACAGTTACAGTCACCAAAGCATTTTAGATAGAATTTGCGGTTTATATGGCGGTCGTATTGCTGAAGAGCTTATATATGGCGAGAGAGGTGTAACAACTGGTGCATCAAATGATATAGAAAGGGCTACAGAGTTGGCTCATAATATGGTCACGAAATGGGGTCTCTCAGCTAAGTTAGGCCCTATAAAATATGGAGATGAAACTGATGAGCCTTTCTTGGGAAGATCAGCTGGAACTTCGAAACAAGGTATTTCTGATGATACAGCTCATGAAATAGACAATGAGGTAAAAGAAATACTTTCAGATTGTTATGAGATTGCAAAAGACATACTGACTAAAAATCTAGACGCTTTACATAGTATGTCAAAAGCGCTTATGGATTATGAAACTCTAGATGTTGATCAAATCGATGACATCATGGCTGGAGGAGAGCCCAGAGCACCTAAATCTCATGAGGACACAAAACCAATTAATCCAGATGAAGGGAATAAGGTTGGAGATACAGCTGAGCAAAGTTAACCTTTTGTTGATTCAGTGACTTTAGACTAAAATCCTCATTTTATGAGTAAAGTCGCTCCCCTCAGAAAGAATCAATTATCATTCTTGTCTAAAGACAGACATTTTGGGACAGATGGTATTCGAGGACCTGTTACAACTACCATGAATCCACTTTTTGTTACTCATCTAGGGTGGGCCGCGGGTAGTATACTTAAAGAGGAGGGTGTCTCAAGGGTATTGATAGGAAAAGATACTAGAATTTCAGGTTATATGTTTGAATCTGCACTTCAGGCAGGTTTCATTTCAGCGGGGATGGATGTGACTTTACTAGGACCTTTACCGACTCCGGGTGTCTCATACCTTGCAAACTCTAATAATCAAGTAGGTTTGGTGATTAGCGCATCCCATAATTTATTTGAGGATAATGGTATTAAGTTCTTTAATAAAAATGGACAAAAGTTTTCAGAGGAGTTAGAAAAAAGAATAGAAGTTAAGCTTACAGAGGAGATGGTCCCAGTTGATTCAATCAACCTTGGGAAGGCTACGAGAATGAGCGATGCTCAAGATAGATATATTGAGTTTTGTAAGCTCCCTTTTACAGACCTAGATTTGAGCGACTTAAATATCTTGTTAGATTGTGCAAATGGAGCCACTTATTCTGTTGCACCAAAAGTTTTTACAGAGCTAGGTGCAAACATTGAGACGGTAGCTGCAAATCCTGATGGCATCAATATCAATCAAAATTGTGGCTCTACAAATCCAGATTTTTTGAAGGACCAAATGTCAAAGGGAAATTATGATATGGGAATTGCTTTTGATGGAGATGGAGATAGGATTTTAATCATTAGTTCTGAAGGAAATATATTAGATGGTGATGATATTTTATTCATTCTCTCTCAGAAATTGCCCCCAAATTCTGGTGTTGTGGGTACTTTAATGACAAACAAGGCACTGGAGCTCCACTTTAAAGAAAATAATATTGACTTCCACCGAGCTGATGTGGGAGATAAGTACGTTTTAAATGAATTGGTAAATTATGAATGGTTATTGGGAGGTGAGCCATCAGGACATATCATTTGCTTGGATTCAGCACCCACTGGGGATGCGATTATAGCGGCTTTGAAATTTCTGGATTCAATTAAAGAAATGGGTTTCTCAATTGAAAATTCTCTTAAAGATTTTAAAAAATTTCCTCAAACCCTCATAAATTTGAAAGTTGATAGTCCTAATAGAATTATTATGGATGACAAGTTTTGGGAAAAAGTAACAGAAATAGAAACTCAATTAGGTGATTCAGGTAGGGTGTTGATTAGACCCTCAGGAACTGAGCCATTGATTCGTCTAATGATTGAATCAAAAGAATCTTCTCTTTCAGAAAATTTATGTAATTCACTTGCAGAATTGGCCTTGAAGATATGATTATCGCTAACTGGAAAATGAATGGAACCAGTGAAAATGTGAGAACTTGGATTGAACAGGTCTCAAACAATATCGATTTTAAACCAGAAAAAGTATGTGTATTTTGTCCTCCTGCTTGTTATTTAGAGTTTGCGAGAGATTTAATACGAAATCACAAAAGTCAAATTAAACTTGGATCACAAATTATAAACTCTAGCCATGATAGGGCTCTTACAGGAGGTTTGAGTGCAGCGATGCTCAGGGATATTGATACAGACTTTGTTTTGATTGGACACTCTGAACAACGAAGTCATTTACGGGAAGACAGCAGAGCTATCACTTCAAAAATAACTAGTGCTATTGAAGAAAACCTTCGAGTAGTTTTTTGTATCGGCGAGGACTCTGATGTTAAGAAAAAAAATGAAACTCAAAAATTTTTGAGTGAACAACTAGAAGTTTTGAAGAATATTAGTCTCGAATCTATTGTAATTGCTTACGAGCCAATCTGGGCAATAGGAAGTGGACAAGTAGCAACCAGGGAATACATTGAAGAAATTCATAAATTTGTAAAAAATCACTGCCAAAAATTTCACTACTCAGAAGATGATATTTCAGTTGTTTATGGAGGTAGTGTAAAATTGGAGAACTGTGAAGAGATAATTTCTTCTAATTTTGTTGATGGTCTTTTAATTGGAGGAGCTTCATTAGATCCTGGGATATTTTCTTCAATATATAATTTAAGCTAATGGAAAACTTATTAATATTTTTTTACATACTTGTTTCTCTTTCCCTTGTTCTGATAATACTTCTTCAACAAGGAAAAGGTTCTGATATAGGAAGTGCCTTTGGAGCAGGTTCAAGTAATACTATGTTCGGTTCAACTAGTACTTCAAATCCATTGACTAAAGTTACAGCTGTTTTAGCTGCAATTTTTTTAATACTGAGTTTGTCGATTACTTACATTTCGAGAACCAGCACTAATCAAAATGCTGAGATTATTGAATTTGAAATCGAAGAAACTGGAATTCTCCCAGAAGATAATTAAAAGATTCAGTGCCGAAGTGGTGGAACTGGTAGACACGCTACCTTGAGGGGGTAGTGAGCATAGCTCGTGGAGGTTCGAATCCTCTCTTCGGCACCAATACTATCTTGATTCTTTTCCTTCATCTATCTATACTGCGACCCCTTTGTTGCGGGGTGGAGCAGTCTGGTAGCTCGTCGGGCTCATAACCCGAAGGTCGTAGGTTCAAATCCTGCCCCCGCTACCAAAGTAAGCCCT
>PAOE01000044.1 GCA_002707915.1 Gammaproteobacteria bacterium | reverse complement strand
AATCTAAAGAAAACCTAAAAGAAAAGTCGCATTTAGTTGAGTAAACCTTTAAAATACGATTTTTTTTTCTGGCCGTTAGCTCAGTCGGTAGAGCAGTTCGCTTTTAACGAATTGGTCCTGCGTTCGAGTCGCAGACGGCCCACCAACCAAAAATGAATGTCCTTTTGATATGTTTAGGAGGTTCACTTGGAGCCATCTGTAGATTTTATTTATCTATAACAGTCGATAAAATTTTCTCACCTGATGTACCAGTGGGAATATTCGTTGTGAATGTAATAGGTTGTTTTTCTATCGGAATTCTTTATAACTTAAGCAGCAGTGACATCGAGAAGATTCTCACACCGTTTTTACTAGTAGGTTTTTTGGGTGCATTTACGACTTTTTCAGCTTTCTCAAAAGAGACTCTAGAGCTAATTAATAACGGAGATTTTATGTCAGCCCTCTTGTATGTCTTTGTTTCAGTTTTTACGTGTATCGGTTCGACTTGGATCGGGATGTACCTTACAAAAGCTAACTAATCTAATTTAAGACCTTTAGTGTCTCTCATTATCTGCCTGTAGCTAAAACCCTTTAAACCCTCTGCTGTTAAAACTTTTGAAGCTTCTCTCCTAAGCCAAGTTATACCTTTTTTTGGATGATTGTTCTGAAGTTCTTTAATCAGGGATATAACTTTTTCTTTTTTTAAAGCAGATTCAAGAGAAATAGTCTCTGAATTAATATTTTTAAATTCAAGATGGGTATCATTTTGAATATAACCCTTTAAGTTTGACACTTCCAATGCATCCATCATCAACATAGTGTTGTAAACAACTGTTTTTGACATAGGATTTCTTTCAATTTCATCCAATAGAATTTTAGCTCTAAAAATAATATGTGAAGCTAACCTTAACCTTTCAGATATATCTTCATTATCTAGCATTTTAATAACATCATCCCACTTAGTAGAAAGTTGAGATTCTGCCAAAATTTCTGCTGCAGAGGCTGCAATATTCTTAAGATTTTTTTTTGGATCTAAATCCTCTACGGCTTCTTGAATTTGTGTCAGTGAGATATTTAGCTTCGGCTCATTAAAATTCATCTTCTTTTATGATAACCATTGTTGTTTAATTAAGGAATAACAATATGTATATAGTTCTGAAAATTTTTATAACTGCCCTCACGGTGATTGCTATTGGCGAAATTGCTAAAAGATCAAGTTTATTGGCTGGCATAATTGCTTCTGTGCCTTTAACCTCTTTGTTGGCTTTTTTATGGATTTATTATGAGACCCAGGACATTTCTCTGATAAAAGATTTATCAAAAAACATATTAATAATGATTCCTCCCTCTCTAACCTTTTTTGCTGCAATTATCATCCTGCCCACTATGAAAGTATCTTTTGTTCTTTCAGTCATCATCTCAGTTTTAATTACTACAATTGTTTATTGGATTTATTTCTATATATTAAATGCACTAGGCATTAATTTGACTTAATAAGGAGACAAAATGAAATTATTTATGGTGCATGTAGGTTTTTATGACTCATCAATAGGTGATGGAATATACGAAACTCACCTTAATTATTTTTTAGCTGCTGAAAATGCTAAGGATGCAAAGGCAAAAGCTCAATCCCTTGAAGAATTTAAGTCAAAATCTATGCATATAGATGGCATCAAAGAAATCTCTAATGTTGAGGGTTATGAAGTAATTTTAAGAGAAAGCTCTTATTCCCAAGANGGCGAAGTTTTGTCTTATGATGAAGCTAAGGAGCTTTGAAAATGGNNGANACAATTTTTCAAAAGATTATCGATAAAGAGATTCCGGCAGACATAATATATGAAGATGAAAAATCTCTGGTTTTCAAGGATATAAATCCAGTTGCACCAATTCATATATTGATCATTCCAAAAAAACAGATTGAAAAGATTTCTGACGCAGAGCAAACTGATCAAGACTTACTTGGTCATTTATTTCTTGTAGCAGGGAAGGTTGCAAGACAATTGGGAGTAGAGAATGCTTTCAGATTAGTTGTCAATAATGGTGCAGGAGCTCAGCAAACAGTTTTTCATCTTCATATTCATCTAATTGCTGAACGAGAATTTTCTTGGCCGCCCGGCTAGGAAACAGACTTCAATGATTCTATAGATTTGTGGGATCTTTCGATTCTATTGTGAATTGACTCTGTCAGTTGAAAGTTATTCCCGGTAAGTTCTAAGGCCATCCTGAGATGTTTTATAGAGGTTTCATAGGATCCAGTTAAATAGAAATATTCTGCTCTTGAAAGATGTAATCCTATTATGTTTTGATCTAGTCCCTGAACTTCAGCCAACCAATACCAAACTTCAGGATCACTTGGTCTTTTTAAGGACAGTTTCCTCAATAATTCTTCTCCCAATTCATAATCACCTTTGTTCATTAAAACCTTGTTATAAAGCATAGTTATTGGATAATTGTCTGGATTTGTGCTTAATAGCGAAGACGCTAAAGCTTCTGCCTCAAAGAAATTTTCAGCCTCGATATGAAGTTCTAAAATCCCTATCTGTAAAGTTAAATTTTCAGAATCTTCTTCTAAAGCCTCCCTTAATATTTTTAAAGCATTTAAATGNCTTTTGGTTTTTGAGTAGGCCAAAGCAAGCCCATACCTTGAAGCTATTCTTTCTTTTTTAGATTTTGATTCTTTNACTTTCTTTTCAAAAATGGTGACAGCTTGTCTCGGTACCTCTGAGAAATGCACGACAGATCTATTTCTTATAAGTTCGTAATCTAACGAATTTCTATATTCTTTTCTTTCAAAACCTTGTGCTCTGGACTGAGCATCGGCAATCCTATTTTTTGTTAGCGGATGGGACCTTAAAAACTCAAGCTCATTAGATCCAGAAAGTCTGCTCAATGATTGTAATTTTTCAAACATGTAAGAGGTACTTTTTGGATCAAAACCTGCTTTCACTAGATTATTAAATCCGATACGATCAGCTTCTTGCTCATCTCCTCTTGAGAATGAGAGNTTTTGTTGTGTAATTGCTTGTTGACCTACTAGGAGAGCGTTGGGATTACTTGTTGCACCTGCAAGAGCAATGCTGCCTAAAATCATGAGGGTATTAGCTAAACTTCTATCCTTTTGCCTTTGCATTCTTCGGGCAAAGTGTCGTTGACTCAAATGTGCAAGTTCATGAGCAAGAACCGAGGCTGTTTCTCCTTCAGTTTCAGCATGAAAAATAAGTCCAGCATTTATACCAATTATTCCTCCTGGAGCCGCAAAAGCGTTNACTGATTTATCATCAATTAAGATTATTTCTAGTCTTCTATCTGTAAGTTGACTGAATTCTGATAAGCGATAAACCAGGTGTTCCGCATAGTCTTGAGTAATTGGATCAATATACTCTGGTAGATTCCGTCGTAATTGAGCTATATAAAGTCTGCCTAAATTATACTCAGAGGCCACGGATATAACTGAGGAGGAAGCATCACCTATCGTAGGAAGATCTTCCTCTACTGGTGAAATAAGACCTACAAAAAGGGCAGTAAAACCTAGTAGAAGTTTTAATTTAATTGCAGTCATACTATTTCTTTTGAGTGAAACTAGTTACTATATTAAACAAATTTTTTAATTTAACTTAAATATTCAGTTTAGAGACATAATGGGAAGTCTTTTTGACAAATTTTTAAATAGATTNTTTTCGAATGAGGAATCTATTTATTTTGCAATTTTACTATTCTTTTCGTTCTTATTTATAATTTTTTTTGGCGATGTTCTATTGCCAGTGATTATAAGTATTGTCATTGCTTTTTTATTAAACGGATTGATGAAAACCTTGGTTAGCTACGAATTATCAAGCAGGCTCTCATTAACTATAACCTTGNTCATTTTCTTCGGCTTTTATTTGAGCTTGTTCATGGTTCTACCATCGATAGGNACTCAAATTAATAACTTACTTCAAAATCTCCCAACTATTGTCAATTCATTCCAATCGACTCTACTAGAGATGAATGAATATTTTTCTGAAGAAGATGTGGAGATGATTTTTGAAAATCTTGGNGAACAACTTAATAGTTTATTAAGCTCAGCTTTAGGACAATTAGCAGGNACCATTTCTTTAATGTTCAATGCGATTTTATACGCAATAATGATTCCATTAATGGTCTTCTTTTTCTTGAAAGATAAATCTGAACTTCTGCCAATAGCTTCAGTCATTCTTCCAAAGGAAAATGGATTTATGCAATCAGTCTTCGTCGAGATGAATGACCAGCTCTTTAACTATGTGACAGGTAAATTTCTGGAGATGATAATCATAGCTGCCGTATCTTATGCTTTGTTTGCAATATTGGGATTNCCATATGCAATTCTTCTAGCTATTCTCGTAGGACTTTCAGTGATTATCCCCATCTTTGGAGCCTTTTTAGTGACTATACCAGTTGTTCTTGTGGGTCTTTATGAATGGGGACTTTCCGATAACTTTTATTGGCTTTTGGGGTGCTATTTGCTGATACAAATATTGGATGGAAATGTTCTAGTACCAATATTATTTTCNAATAGAAACAACTTACATCCTGTCGTTATTATTGTAGCTGTTCTTTTTTTCGGAGGTATTTGGGGTTTTTGGGGTTTGTTTTTTGCNATACCTCTAGCTACTTTTATAAAAGCAATTATTAACTCTTGGCCNGACCCACAAAATATGAACTAGTTATTTAATGCTTTTGCTGATTCAAGCACTTCCATTGCATGACCCGTTACTTTAACTTTTCTCCATTCTTGGACTAGCTTACCCTTNGCATCAATAAGGAAGGTACTTCTCTCTATGCCCATATATTTTTTCCCATACATGCTTTTTTCCTTAATAACATCGTATTGCTTGCAAATTACTTCATCAGGATCAGAAATAAGCTCAAAATTAAATTTCTCCTTTTTCTTGAAATTTTCATGGGATTTAATGGATTCCCTTGATAATCCAAAAATAATGGTATTTGCTCGCGTGAATTGTGCTTTTAAGTCTCTAAAATCTTGTCCTTCGGTAGTACAACCTGGTGTGCTATCTTTTGGATAAAAGTACAAAACTACATTTTTACCTTTTAGATCAGATAGACTAACGATCTTATTTCCCGTGCATTCTCCCTTAAAAACAGGAGCTTTGGCATTTAATTTTGGTGCTGGCATATATCCTCCGATGGAAACAAACTATAATAATCAGATAAATTCTATCATTGAGTTAGAAAAATATTAATGTTTAATCTTAAAGGTTCAATCGCTGCTTTGGTGACTCCCATGAACTCGGAAGGTGAGATTAATTGGGAATGTCTTGAAGAACTTATCGAGTGGCACATAGCCTCTGATACCTCAGGCCTAGTTATTGTTGGTACTACAGGCGAATCTGCTACATTAGATGTTGCTGAGCATGTAAAGATTATTGATCGATCTGTTCAAATATCCGATAGCAGAATCAAAATCATTGCTGGTACTGGAGCAAATTCAACTAAAGAGGCAATTTATTTAACAAACTCAGCAAAATCTGCAGGTGTTGATGCTACTCTTTTGGTTACACCTTATTACAATAAACCAACTCAAGAAGGTCTTTACAGACATTTCATGACGATAGCTGAAGAGGTTGATATACCTCAGATTTTATACAACGTCCCATCGAGAACAGCCTGTGATTTAATAAATGAGACTGCACTTCGACTCGCAAACCATCAAAATATAGTAGGCTTAAAGGATGCGACAGGTGATTTGTCGCGACTTGAAAGTTTAATTGAGAATTTAGGTGAGGATCTAAAAGATCAATTCTTATTATATTCAGGAGATGATCCAACTTCGACTCAATTTATGTTAAGGGGTGGTGCAGGTACAATATCTGTAACTGCCAACATTGTTCCACAAACAATCTCAAACATATGTAGTCTTGTTCGAGAAGGGAGGAAAAACGAGGCCTTAGATTTAGACCAAACATTGTCTGATTTAAATGAGATTTTATTTGTAGAGTCTAATCCTATACCCGTTAAATGGATGCTACATAGAATAGGTAGAATAACAGACGGAATTCGGTTACCTTTATCGAGTTTTAACGTAGAATTCCACGATAGAGCGGAGACAATCTTGAAAAATTTACATTTATTAAATTAATATGACTTTAAGATTTTTAATAATTATTTTTATAACATTCACTTTGAGTTCATGTAGCTTCATTCTTACAGATCATAAGAACGATTATCTTAAAGAAAAGAAAGAAAAATCCCTTATCTTACCTAAAGACCTCTCAACACGACCTATAATTGATTATTACCCGATTAATACAGAAAACCCTGACCAAGTAGGGAATGAGTATTCGATTCCCATGCCTCAACAAGTATTTTCTTCAGGAACGTCAAACGAAGTTAGAATGCATAAACTTGGTGAGATTAGATGGGTTTATGTTGAAACCTTACCAAGCAGCGCATGGCCTATGATGAATGATTTTTGGGTATCAAGTGGATACGGTGTTTCTAAATCTGATCCAAATACGGGAATCATAGAGAGTCAAAACATAAATATTTCCGGTCAAGAAACTAAATTGGTTATGAAAGTGGAACATGGAATCAGGCAAGCTAGCTCAGAGATTTTTGTTTCTCACATTTCACAAGTGGAGGGTGAATGGTTCAGAGTCGAAGGAAATGAAAACCTTGAGGAAGGAACTTTACGTGATGTACTAGATTACTTTGCCTCAACTCCTCCAAGCGGCGGAACATCACTGGTAGCTTTAAATTTAAATTATGGTCAGAAAGCAGCTCTTGTACAAAGTAGTGATGATTCTAGTTTTATAGAATTAAATTTAGAGTATGCCAGAGCTTGGGCTGCTGTGGATAGAGCTTTGAAAGAAGCTTTAATTGATGTGAATGATCTCGATAGGGATGAGGGCGTTTTTTACGTCAATTTTTCTCAAGAGGATGAAAAAGGGTTTTTTGGAAGAATTTTCTCGGGCCCGTCGTTTAATGGAGAATTCAAAATCCTTGTTAAGGAAATTGATGAAAAAACCTGTAGGGTTACAATCAACGCAGAGAAAGAAGAAGCTAAAAATTATGAACGCGAGCTTCTTTCACAAATAAACCAATCATTATCTTAGTACATATGAAAAATATTGAAAAAGGTGCATTATTAACCACAGGCAAGGCGAAATCACTTTATGAATCCAACGATTCTGACTATTTGGTAATGCACTATCGTGATGATACTTCTGCTTTTGACGGAAAAAAAATTGAGAGTTTAGATGGTAAAGGTAGCATAAATAACAAGTTTAATGCCTTCATAATGGACTATCTGCAGAGTGAAGGTGTTTCTACACATTTTGTAGAACTCATCAACGAAACCGATAGCCTCGTTAAAAAATTAGATATGGCACCCGTTGAATGTGTTGTAAGAAATGTTGCTGCTGGAAGCATTTGCAAACGTTTAGGCCTTGAAGAGGGCATAGATCTAAATCCTCCAACATTCGAATTTTTTTATAAGGATGATGATTTAGGTGATCCAATGATTAATGAATATCATATTAAGGCTTTTGGTTGGGCAACTGAGGATCAAGTGGAGCAAATGCAAGTGAAGACTTTTGAAGTCAACACATCATTAAAGAGATTATTCTCTGATGCAGGTATGATCTTAGTTGACTACAAGCTTGAATTTGGAGATTACAAAGGCGAACTTTTATTGGGCGATGAATTTACTCCTGATGGTTGTCGAGTATGGGATGCCGAAACAAGGGAAAAACTTGATAAAGACAGATTTAGGCAAGATCTTGGTGATGTTGTTGAATCTTATCAAATTATGGCTAAGAGGCTTGGGGTAATTTAGAAAATTACCTTAAACCATCATTAATGCTAGAAAGCTTTTCAGACCCTGGACAGAGATCTTTTTGTTCCATTTCATTGAGTGGTTTATCTGAAACATTCAGAATGTCTCTAAGGTCNTTAGCATCTGGATCAACATATAGAAGGCCAGTCAGAACTTTTCCGTCCCTTTGAGATTCTTGAATATTTTGAATAGCTGTAATTTTATTCGTAGGATCATATTTTTCTGAAAGCTTTTCCAGAGATAGTAAAGAACCATCATGAAGTGGAACTTCAACTGAAGAGCCTTTTGGATAATCTGTGGTTATTTCCTTGCCAGAGGGGACGAAATCTGGCTTCGATAGGCTATCATTATGCTCTCTAATGTAGTCGTAACTTTTGGTAGAGGTGTTGTGATTATTGAAAGTTACACAAGGTGAAATGATATCAAGGAATGAAAAACCTTTGTGTGAAAGGGCAGCCTTTAGTAATGGTACTAATTGATCTTTATCTCCAGAAAAGCTTCTAGCCACAAAACTTGCACCTAATTGAATTGCCATNGAGGGGAGGTCAATAGAAGGAAATAAATTGTCATCACCGTATTTGCTTTTGGATTCAAGGTCATTAGTAGCTGAAAATTGTCCTTTCGTTAANCCGTAAGTACCGTTATTTTCAACTATATAGGTCATGTTCAACTGCCTCCTGGCACAATGGACAAACTGTCCAATACCAATAGAGGCGCTGTCCCCATCACCAGAGATTCCAAGATATAACAAATCATGATTTGCCATGGCAGCTCCTGTGGCTATTGATGGCATTCTGCCGTGGACAGAGTTGAAACCATGTGATTGATTCAGGAAGTAAGCCGGTGCTTTTGAGGAACATCCGATACCTGATAATTTAGCAACTTTGTAAGATTCTATACTTAGTTGAAAGCAAGCCTCTACAATTGCTGAGCTTATAGAATCATGTCCACAACCTGCACAAAGGGTTGATACAGCTCCCTCGTAGTCACGCCTTGTGAGGCCNAGATCATTTTTTTCTAATAAAGGGTGATGATTTTTAGGTTTAACTATATAGGTCATAACTATTTCCTAAGATGCCGCCAAAGCTGGCTTACCAGACAAATGTGCGTTAATTTTATTTATGATGTGTTCTGCTGTGATAGGTTGCCCATCAAAACAAAGAATTGAGACAAGCTTTTCTGGCAGGATTCCTCCTTCAGCCATTAATAAAGTTCTCATTTGACCATCTCTGTTTTGTTCTACGATAAATAAAAGATCATGATCTTCAATAAATTCCCATACTTCTAGGTTGAAAGGAAAAGCTCTGAGTCGCATTGCATCAATTTGAAGATTTTGTTCNGCTAGTGAATCAAGGGCTTCTTGCATAGAGCAATCAGTNCTCCCAAAGTAGATTATGCCCATAGTACTTTCATTCTTTTCTTGATTGAAAACTGGAGCAGGAACTAAGGAGGAAGCTGTCTGAAATTTCTTTAGGAGCCTTGAAAGCATTTCTGCATTTTTTACTCCATCTTCAGTATATCCAGCATATTCATCATGTGAAGTTCCCCTGGTAAAGTAAGCTCCTTTTTCAGGNTGAGTACCAGGATAAGTGCGGTATGGAATACCATCACCATCTACATCTAAATAGCGACCAAATTTCTCAATACCATCTAAATCCTCTTTNGATAATACTTTGCCACGATCAAAATCTCTTTCATCATCCCATTCAAATTCTGCCGTAGACCAGTCATTCATTCCCANATCTAAATCAAGAAGAACTATTACTGGAGTTTGAAGTCTATCGGCAAGATCAAANGCCTCAACAGCAAAATCGAAACATTCTTTTGGATCTGAAGGGATGAGAAGCACATGTTTAGTNTCCCCATGAGAAGCGTACGCGGAGCATAGAATATCTGACTGTTGAGTTCTAGTAGGCATCCCTGTTGAAGGACCGCCTCTTTGAACATTAAANAATACTGAGGGAACTTCAGCAAAGTAGGCCAATCCAATGAATTCACTCATTAAGGAAACACCAGGTCCGCTTGTTGCTGTAAAGGCNCTAGCACCATTCCAGTTTGCACCTATTGTCATACCCATTGCTGCTAATTCATCTTCAGCTTGAATNAAAGCAAATTTGTTTTTATCTGTACCAATCTCAATCCTGAGTTTTTCACAATATTTACTGTAGGANTCAGCAAGGGACGTAGATGGAGTGATAGGATACCAAGCGCAAACTGTAGCACCTCCATAGACACACCCGAGCCCCGCAGCATCATTTCCACTAGTTAGTATTAAACCGTCCGTTTTATCTGATTTATTTACTTTTATTTCACAAAAATCCTTAAAGTTCTCTTCGGCGTAGTTGAATCCAATATTTAGAGCTTTTACATTTGGNTCTATAAGTTTTTCTTTTCCCTTGAATTGTTCCTCAATAAGGGAAACATANACCTCTTTATCCATTTCAAGNATTGAAGCNAGAAGTCCTACATATCCTAAGTTTTTGAATAGTAATCTTTGTTTGGGGTTCGTAAATTCTTGCACACACAACTTTGTTAGAGGTATTTCGAGCACGTTAATATCGTCTCTTCCAAAATCCCTTTTCCATGACGAGTCGTAAATAAGATACCCATCTTTTTTTAGTTCTGCTACGTCTTTAGCATANGATTGTGGGTTCATTGCGACGAAAATATCAATACCTTCACGCCTTCCTAAGTAACCTTTTTCATTTACTCTTACTTCGAACCANGTAGGCAGTCCTTGAATATTTGATGGAAATATATTCTTTGGGCTTACAGGAATACCGGACCTGAAAACTCCTTTNGCGAACATTTGATTGGCGCTTGCAGATCCTGAGCCNTTAACATTTGCGAATTTTATTACAAAATCATTTACAGATTTTATTTTGCTCACGAATACACCTTAGCTTCTTGATAAAGGAAATTTTGCATATCCCATGCTCCAGTTGGACATCTTTCAGCACAAAGTCCACAATGAAGGCAGACATCCTCATCTTTGACCATTACNCTATCTGTTTGTTCTAAGTTTTTCGAAACAAGAATTTGCTGATTTAAATTGACAGCCGGAATCCTAAGCTTGTTTCTCAAATTTTCTTCGGAATCGTTTTGAACAAAGCTAATACAGTCAGTGGGGCATATATCAACACAAGCATCACACTCTATGCACAAATCTTCTGAGAAAACAGTTTGAACATCACAGTTTAAGCATCTTTGAGCCTCTTCTAGAGCAGTTATTTCATCGAATCCTAACTCTACTTCCATTTTTAAATCTTTCAACGCATCTTTCTGATCTGCATGAGGTACCAAATATCTTTTTGCTTGGGATATATCATTGTCATATGACCACTCATGTACTCCCATTTTTTGACTTACAAGAGTGGTTGTTGGTTCAGGCCTCGAAAATAAATCTTTACCATTGCAAAATTTATCGATGGAAATAGCAGCCTGATGCCCATGAGCTGCTGCCCATATTATGTTTTCGGGTCCCCAAGCAGAATCTCCACCAAAGAATATTTTAGGATGAGATGATTGAAAGGTTACTTTATCCACAATTGGCATATCCCATTCTCCAAATTCAATCCCGATATCTCTTTCGATCCATTCGAAGGCATTGTCTTGACCTATGGCAACAAGAACGTCATCACATTCGAANATGACTGGGTCATCTCCGGTCGGGACAAGGCTTCTTTTTCCTTTGTCATCAAAGACAGCTTCTACCTTTTCAAACTCCATGCCAACAAGTTGCCCATCTTGAACAATGAAGCGTTTAGGAACATGATTATCNTGTATGGGAATGCCTTCTCCCATTGCATCCTCAATTTCCCATTCAGATGCTTTCATTTGATCAAATGGACTTCTNACGGTTACTTTTACATCTTCAGCTCCCAGTCTTATGGCAGTTCTACAACAGTCCATGGCNGTGTTTCCACCTCCTAAAACTAATACTTTTTTTCCAATAGACTTAGTATGTTCAAATGCAATGCTTGTTAACCAATCAATACCTATATGAACATTTTTATCAGCGTCTTCTCGTCCTTCGATATTAATGTCCCTACCTTTTGGAGCACCAGTNCCTACAAAAATTGCATCGTAATCTTTTTCGAGCATTTTTTTCATACTCTTAATTTCCGAATTAAATTTAGTTTTGATCCCAAGATCCAGAACTTGGTCAACTTCTTCATTTAAAACTTCCTCTGGAAGTCTAAAAGAAGGNATATTAGTCCTCATTAGACCACCTGCCTGAGGATCTTTTTCATATAAAGTGCATTCGTATCCAGTCAATGCAAGATCTCTGGCAACAGTTAATGATGCAGGCCCACCTCCTATTAGTGCTACTTTTTTTCCATTCTTTTCTTCAGGCTTGGGTAGAAGGGAAGAGATATCATCTTTGTAGTCATATGTTACTCTTTTCAATCTACAGATAGCGACGGCTTTTTCATGAGTTCTTGTTCTTCTACAAGCAGGCTCACAAGGTCTATCGCATGTTCTTCCAAGTATCCCTGGGAACACATTCGACTCCCAATTAAGCATATAAGCATCATTATAATTTCCTTGAGATATCTGGCGTATGTACTCCGGTACAGGAGTATGAGCTGGACAAGCATGCTGACAGTCAACCACCTTGTGATAATATTGAGGATTCTGTGTGTCTGTAGGTGGAACATAATTGACAACAGTTTCGAGGCTTGAATCTACTGTTTCATTAAAAGTCTCAATTTGTTTTGCCTCATTTATCTTAGATTTCAGCTGCTCTACTACTTGCCATCTAAGTTCTTGAGCTTTCTCTAATTCATGAGTTTTCAATGACCTTCTGAGGTCATATCCAAGCTCATCACGCAAATTTTTAGGTACAGCTACTTTTACCCACCACGTATTGTACCTTTTGAAAAGATACCTAGTGTCCATGCTGCTCATAAGTAATTTTTATCCTTAAATATTATTCTTGTATGGTACATATTATTTTCTATATTACCAATACTTTTAACAAATTTTAGCAAATTTAAAGGGTACAGGGTACATGTACCTAAAAAATGGTGTAATTTTCATAATAATTCTTGACTATATTACTCAGGAATATACAATTCCCGGCGTGAATCTAACCTCAAAAGGAAAATATGCCGTTACAGCGGTCTTAGACCTAGCTGTGCATGAAAAAAACAATTCCACATATTCTAAAATATCAGAAGTTGCTGAGCGGCAATCCATTCCGCCAGCCTATCTTGAGCAAATTTTTAGCTTCTTAAGAAAAGCTGGTATTTTGTCTGCAGTAAGAGGCCCCAAAGGAGGTTTCAAGTTATCTAGGTCTAGTAAAGAGATAATGATAGGTGAAATTATAAATGCTGTTGAAAAAAAAATGGATGCTACACAGTGTTCAGGAGAGGGAACCTGTAATGGTGGATCAAAATGTATAGCACACAATTTTTGGATAGATTTCAATGAGAATGTTAATGATTTTTTGATGGCGAAGTCCTTGGACGATGTTATTTCAGAAAGGAGAGGTATTCATAACTTAAGCTCAAAACAAGATGTTTTAATTGCAACAGGATAATTTATGAAACTACCTATATATTTAGATTACGCATCCACTACACCAGCAGACCCAAGGGTCGTAAAAAAAATGCAAGATTGCTTATCATTAGATGGTAACTTTGGAAATCCTGCTTCACGATCTCATGCTTTTGGTTGGAAAGCAGAAGAAGCAACTGAGGAAGCTAGACAGCATGTAGCTGATCTAGTGAACTGTGATCCACGAGAAATTGTGTGGACTTCAGGTGCAACTGAGTCAGACAACCTTGCAATAAAAGGTGCAGCAAGATTTTATAAATCCAAAGGTAATCATATTATTACTTCAAAGATTGAACATAAAGCTGTCCTTGATAGCTGTCGTCAGCTTGAAAGAGAGGGATTTGAAGTCTCTTATCTTGAACCAAATAACAATGGCATTATTACTCCATCTCAAGTTAGAGCTGCGATTACTAGCAATACTATCCTNGTTTCACTCATGCACATTAATAACGAAATTGGTGTAATCAATGATATNGAGGCTATAGGTAATATCACTAAAGATGCAGGAGTAGTATTTCANGTAGANGCTGCTCAAAGCACCGGTAAACTTCCAATTGATTTATCGGTTATGAATATTGATCTTATGTCTTTTTCAGCACATAAAACCTATGGNCCAAAAGGAATTGGTGCTCTTTATGCAAGGAGGAAACCTAGAGTGAGACTAGAAGCTCAGATTCATGGGGGTGGGCATGAAAGAGGAATGAGGTCAGGTACTCTTGCAACTCATCAAATAGTTGGAATGGGAGAGGCATTTAGAATTGCCAAGTTAGAGATGGAAAATGATNATGCAAGGATTACAGCTCTGAGAGAAAAATTTTGGAATGGCATTAAAGATATGGAAGAAGTATANCTGAACGGAGATGAGTCTTTAAGAGCCGCTGGATTTTTGAATGTAAGTTTCAATTATGTAGAAGGTGAATCTTTAATAATGGCCTTGAAAGACATAGCCGTTTCATCAGGATCTGCTTGCACATCNGCNAGCTTAGAGCCTTCATATGTTCTCCGNGCCTTAGGATTAAAAGACGAGTTAGCTCACAGCTCAATNAGGTTTGCTATTGGCAGATTTACCACCGAAGAAGAAGTAAATTATACAATTGATCTTGTTAAGGATTCTGTNGAAAAACTTAGGACNTTATCGCCTTTATGGGATATGTATAAAGATGGTGTTGATATGGATTCAATTGAATGGGCTGAGGGCTAAAACTAAAAAGGAAAAATTATGGCATACAGTAAAAAAGTTGTAGAAAAATTCGAGAATACATTAAACGAACCAGAAAAAAATAGTGTTGGTAGATGGGATCCGTCAGATTCTGATATTGGAACTGGTATGGTTGGAGCCCCGGCCTGCGGTGACGTAATGAGGCTCCAAATAAAATGCGCACCAAAGAATAACAGTCACGTAATTAGCGACGTTAAATTCAAAACTTATGGTTGTGGTTCAGCAATTGCTTCCTCAAGCGAGCTAGTTGACATGTTGGTGGGTAAAACCTTGGAAGAAGCTAAGGAAATAAAAAATAAGGATATAGCTGAGGCTTTGGACCTCCCTCCAATTAAGATTCATTGTTCAGTTCTTGCAGAAGATAGTATCCAGAAAGCAATCGAGGATTACGAGTCAAAGTTATAACATGTCAGATAACACAGTTACATCCTACACACCTGCTGAATTCAGTTTGACAGAATCAGCTGTTGAACACTTTGCATCAAACTTAGATGGACATCTCTATAAAGGCATAAGGCTGTCAGTTTCTGAATCTACTGGTTGTTCTGGATACACCTACCAAATTGACTATGTTGAGAAAATTAGCAAGGATGACCTTGTTTTCAATTTTGACAAAATCTCAATTTTTATCGATCCAGATTCATTTAAGTTCTTAAAGGGAACAAAAGTTGACTTTCAAGTCGAAGGAGTTAATGAGGGAGTAAAATTTCTTAATCCAAATGTCAAAGCAATTTGCGGTTGCGGCGAAAGCTTTGAAATAAATACTTAACTTCAAATGACAAAAATTCGAGTCTTCCCTCATGAAGAATTATGCCCTGAAGGTAAAGAAATAGACGCTGAGTCAGGAGAGATACTTGCTGAAGTTTTATTGCAAAACCAAATAAAAATCGAACATGCTTGTGAGTTATCTTGCGCCTGCACTACGTGTCATGTGATTGTTAGAAAAGGTTTTGAGAGTCTATGTGAAGCATCAGATGATGAAGAGGATATGTTGGATAAAGCCTGGGGTCTTGAATCTGAGTCCAGGCTTAGTTGTCAGGTGGAGATCACGGATACTGATCTCGGCG
>PAOE01000043.1 GCA_002707915.1 Gammaproteobacteria bacterium | reverse complement strand
TGCTAGATTAATTCCTTTAACTCACTTAAATAAAAGAACAACATATTCTAAAAGTGCTGAAGAACTAGGCTTAGATTGGTCCAAAGTTATGGCAGGAAAAAATACTCCCTCATTGAAGGAGTTAAAAAAGATTCCTCCAATGACAATTATCAGCAATTTAGAGAAAGACCCTCTTTATGCAACTCAGTTTGATTCATTAACAGTAATTGATGGAACCATTATCCCTGAAGATATATCAAAAATTTTTGAAAGAGGTGAGCAAGCTGATGTTCCTATCTTGATAGGTAGCACAGCTGATGAGGCAACACCATTTGATCCTAAAATGCTAAGCCCTCAATTAGCATCAATGTCTTACAAAAGACTCACTCATTTAGCAATTGATGATATGTTGCCGGAAGTAGATAGCAATATTTATGATCTTTATCCTATCGATACGGAGGAGATAGCAAAAAAATCGTGGGTAGAATTTTCAACTGATGCAATGTTTACTGCTCAAATGCAAAAATGGGGCAGTTTGATGTCAAGTGTTGAAAGTCCTGCATACCTATACTTATGGAACTGGTATCCCTCAATTAATGGTTCTAAAGATTTTAAAGCTTTTCATGCAGCTGAGGTGCCATATATATTCGGTAATTTTGATGTTTTCGATATAGATGTTTCCGTCAAAGATCTTAATTTCTCTAAAATTATGATGGAGATTTGGACAAGTTTTGCCAAAGATGGCAAACCCTCTTTAGTTAAAGAAGAATGGCCTATTTTTGATCCAGATAGTCAAAGATATGTTTTATTGGATGAGAATATTGAAATAAAGGATAGCTTTAGAACTCGAAAAGTTCGATTAATAAATGAGGCTTATGATAAAGTTAGAAAAAATTTTGAGGACTAGGCAAAATGTCTCAAATAAAGGAATTTAGTCAAGAATATATTGATAAAAACTCTCAAGAGAAGGATATGCTTTTCAAGTCTTTCCTTGACTCTCAAGAACCTTATACCTCAATTTTTAAAAATAACCCTTGGTTAGCGCCTCCAAATTTCAAAGAACCACTTTCAAAGNAAAAAGANCATTACTGGAATACAACTGTNGGNAGAAAACATCCTTATTGGAAAACGAAAAAACTTCCAACTCCTACAAAAGATATAAAACAAATCAGAAATGATTTTAAAAAATGGGGATATGCGCTAATTGAGGAAGGTATGTCAAAAGATCAATGTTCCTTATTTATAGAGAGACTCTTAGATCAAGCAGAGGGAGAAAAATTAGCTGGTGTAAATAGCATCACACCATCGGGGCAGTATGTTCATACTTTAATCAATAAGGGCAAAATTTTTAGAGGTTGTATTGAACAGGATCCTTCATNTGTCCAAGCAGGATTATTGATAGAGAGCTTTTTAAATGAAACTTTAGGAAAAGGATGGATTTGCCATAGTTTCTTAGCCAATGGTGCAGAGAAAGGATACTATCCTCAAGTTCTTCATTTAGATCAAAGTCCTCTTTCGCCTTGGATAACTGAAGAGGCGCCTGCATTAGTAAATACACTTTACATACCTCAAGATGTAAATGAGGTTAATGGCGGTACTTTAATAATTCCGGGTAGTCATAAAAATATAATCCAAGCAGGTAGTAATGGTGAGGTTGGAAAATTACCTCCTGCAATAAACCTTGAAGCAAAAGCAGGAACTGTGATGCTTTTCGATGGAAGGCTTCTTCATGGAACTGGAGTCAACCATACAGATGAGATTAGATTCGTCGCAGCCATGTCTAATGTTAAGTCTTGGATGAGATCTCAAGAGAATTGGATAATTTCTGTTGATCCAAAGATTATTAAAAACGCTAGTCCTAAGCTCTTACACAGAATGGGAATGCAAGCTGCAACATATGGTGGAACAATAGAAGGTTTTGGAATGGGTGCATCAGGAAAAGTAGATGAAATACACGGTAGCACAAAATATTTTAGAAAAGCATTTGATTCAGGAAATTACATAAGAGTGGGCGAATTATCTCCTAAATCTTCCAATAAAGACCTTCAAAAAAACTACACCCTAAAAGGTGCTATCAAACAAGTTAAACAGAAAGCCAAATCCAAAGCCAAATCCAAAGCTTCTATATAAAGTTTAGATGTTCTAGTTCTGAAAGAACATCATCAACACTAATTTTATTAATATTTGAATCTGGTGAAACAAAATGATTCTGATTATTTCCGTATGTTCTTATTAAACGAGTATCTGTAGGTCCATAAAGGGTTAATGAAGGAGTACCAACCATAGCAGAAAGATGTGCAAGGCCAGTATCTGAGCATAAAGTAAATTCAGAATTATCAATGANAAAGGCAACTTCATCCAAGGGTAACACTTCTAAGGCATGAGCTTTTTTTGAAACAGAACAAATTTCTGAAGCTCGATTTAACTCTGATTGGTTACCGGAAGGAAACAGCAAGTTTAANTCTCTTTGTTCTAAACTTCTTAAGAGTTCTTTCCAACTTTCAATTGGCCACTGTTTTNTAATCCAACTCGCATTTTGAACACAGACAGCATACNTGTCGAAGTTAAATTGTTTGGGTTTTTTGAAATTTGTCTTCGAGATTCCATAATCCNTNTTTGAAATATTTGTTTTATATCCCAACGCAGAAGCTAGTANCTGTTTTTGTCTTTCCACTGCATGCATATCTTTAGGAACTCTAATTTTATTTTTGTAAGCAAAATGTGCAGGATATTCCCTGACACTTTTGGCATCTAAGCCAACAACTGAGGACTTGCACATAAAGGAAAGAAAAGCACTTTTAATATTATTTTGCATGTCAATAATCACATCATATTCAGTACTATCTATTCGATTAATTACCTTTTTCATTTCATCTCTAGATTTAGATGAAAATAAATTTAATTTCCACTCTCGGTGGTTAGTTTCTATAGTATTTTTTACATTTGGATGCCATTTAGGAACTGAACTAAAGCTTTTATCTACTACCCAATCAAAAGTGATGTTATTGATATGATCTTTAGCTTCAGTAATAGCGGGGAGGGCGTGCATTAAATCGCCCATAGATGTTAGTTTAATTATTAAAACTTTCAGCTGGAACTTCCCGATATAAGTTTTTTAAACGAAGAACTCAATTTATGTCTNATCTTATGAGCATTTAAAGACTTTGGATATATATAGTTGAGTTGTATAGAAAGCCTTTTTCCTTCAAAAGGCTTGAAGCCGTGCCAGCAGTTATCAGTTACTTTAAAGGCTACGAGATTTCCATATTCTGAAGAGATCTCTTGAATATAATTATCTAAATTATTGTTTTCCTTCAATAATCTAAGATTTCCAATTGTATTGTCCCAGTTTATATTTAGATATAGTAGTACAGTTACAATTTTGCTTCGTGAGTCAGTATGAACTTTTCCATCTTTTATTCTGGAAAAACCCCTCAAAGTGGTTACAACTTCAGCATCTTTGAGATTGATCTCCAGTTTATCTTCAAGAATAGCTTTAAATTTATCACNCTCTAATTCTTGCACAAGTTTCTTAATATTGCCTTCTTCGAGATTATCTGATGGAAAACTTCCTCCAGATTCTATATTTGGGAAATCATTCACTAAATCCAAGGGATCAAAGTCAATAGAGAGGACATTTTTTACATGAAAAAAGGGGAAAAATTTTTTATCAACCTTGGCAAGGTTTAATTGACTTTTATCTAGAAGCTTCATTTTCTTTTTCTTTGATGAGAATTTTACTCAAAAAAGAAACAAAGGTAGAAGGCTCTTGTCCTCCTTGAATTATATATTTATTATTTATGAAGTAAGTTGGAACAGCACCAATACTTTTTTCAATAAAATTCATTTCCTCATCAGCTGTTTCTTGACCTCCTTCTTTCGATTCTAAGAATTTTGTTGTTTTTTCTTTGTTCATTCCTAAATTACTTGCTATTTCTGAAAGAATATCGATNGATCCTATATCCTTACCCTCAGTAAAATAAGCCTCAAAAAGAGCCTCGGATAATTCACTTTGTAGATTAAATTCTCTAGCTTTCCATAGTAATCTATGAGCTCGAAAGGTATTNGGTATGCGTTCAGATTTTGAAAAGTTNAATTCAAAACCTAATTCTTTTCCTAGTTCCTCAATTTGCTTATAAGGCGAAAAACTACCCNCTTGATCACCAAATTTTTGTTGCATATAGAGCTTTTTATCATAACCATTTTCTGGAATTTCTGGNTGAAGCTCATAGGGTTTCCAGTTTATTTCGAATTCTATTTCTTTCTGAAGCTCTATCATTGCTTTTTGCAAATTTTTGAAACCAATGACACACCAAGGGCAAACAACATCGGATACTATGTCTATTTTTAATTTATGCATATACTTAATTATAAGATATAAANATCAGCGAGGGATTTAATTATGGAACGTATCTGTGTTTTTGCTGGCTCAGCTTCTGGATCAAAAAGCTCGTACTCTGAAAGTGCACAATTACTAGGTGCTGAAATTGCTCGAAGAAATTTNTCCATGGTTTATGGTGGCGGGAGTAATGGATTAATGGGTGAAGTAGCAAACTCTGCCTTGAGTGGGGGTGCTTCAGTAACTGGAATCATTACTGAAAAATTGGATAAAGTTGAGGTTGGTCATAAAGGCTTAACAAGATTAGAAGTGGTCCCAACAATGCATGATAGAAAGTCTAGAATGGCAGAATTATCAGATGCAGTCATATCTTTACCTGGTGGCGTTGGCACTTGGGAAGAATTTTTTGAAGCACTAGCTTGGAATCAACTTGGAATTTATTCTAAACCGATAGTTCTTTTCAATGTAGACGGCTATTACACAGAATTATTTGAATTTACAAAATATTCTGTGGAAGAGGGTTTTTTACCTCGGTCAACTCACGAAGAATTCTTTCTGTCAGACTCTCTTGATGAGATTTTTAACTTTATTATTTCTTTTAAGAAAAGAGATACTGAAGATTGGTTTAATAGACTCGATAGAAAATAATTATTTAAAATAGTTGCATAAAAATTTCTTTTTGATAAATTTTGCTTAGGACATATTTCGGAAAGAATTGGACCTCGAGACCCAAATCAGGAAGAAAATGGACAGAAGAAGAAGGGTGAAATAGTTAATTTATTAACCTATGCGAGTCAAAAAGGGTATTGACCGCACAGTGATAAACCCGCACTGAACCCTTCAACTTCGACTAAACTCAAAACTTTTAAGTTTACTGTAAACTGTTTTACCTCCGTCGAACTCTGTTTCATAGACATCTATTGAATTAACACTAGACTTAATTGAAAGTTCAGAAAATTCTTCAAGAGAATATTCAGGTCTGTTTTTATCCTTAAATCTCCCTAAAGTGAGATGAGGCCTAAAGTTTTTAAGNGATGACCCAAAACCTATTATGGTAACTACTTCATCAATTCTCTCAAAAAGTTTTTGTANTTGAGGAGTAGGTTTAAACATGGATACTAATAACTGGCCTTCTTCATTTGGAAAAAAATTAACAGAGGTNATTTCAATTTCTAAATGACTTATGAGCTTAACTTCAGATATGCCTTTATACATTTCATCCATTTGCTCAGGCTCCATAGGCCCAACAAAATTTATTGTTAGGTGATGGTCATTATTTTTCTGCCAAGCTATATCTGCATCTTCGAATAAATCCTTTTTGAGATTTTTTTTTAAATCAATGATCTTGTCATTTAGATCTTTTTCAGGAGTAAGTGCTAAAAATATTCTTGTCATTCTTTCGATAAATAATAATAAATAGATTCCACTTATCAAGCATTTTGTAAATGACTTGAGTTAGAATAATTACAGGAGGAGAAGTGCAAAAGAATCAAAGAGTTTTAACGGGTATTACTACAAGCGGTATACCTCATTTAGGCAATCTCATTGGTGCTATTTTGCCAGCTATACAAGCAAGCAACTCAGACAAAAATAAATCTTTTCTTTTTCTAGCTGATTATCATTCTCTAATCAAGAATACCGATCCCGCTCTCACACATTCTTCTAGTTTTGAAATTGCTGCTTGTTGGCTGGCCTGTGGCCTTAATCCAAAGGAAGTTGTCTTTTATAGACAATCCGATGTTGGACATATATTTGAGTTAGCTTGGATATTGGGATGTATGACATCAAAAGGACTATTGAATAGGGCTCATGCCTATAAGGCAGCAATTTCTGATAATGAAACTGCTAATTTAAATGATCTAGATAAGGGTATCACTATGGGTTTATTCAATTATCCTATTCTCATGGCAGCAGATATCTTGATGTTCAGTGCTGATATTGTTCCTGTTGGTCAAGATCAAAAACAACATATTGAAATGACTCGCGATATTGCAAATAGATTTAATCATAATTATGGCAATCTTCTAAATATTCCAGAAGCTCAAATTAGCAACGAAACAGGTATTTTGCCTGGTTTAGATGGAAGAAAAATGAGTAAATCTTATAACAACACAATTCCCATTTTTTCCGAGGAAAAGCAATTGAGAAAATCTATCATGAAAATCCAAACAAATTCTTTAGAGCCTGGCGAACCGAAAAACTCCTCTGAATGTAATATATTTAAAATTTATAGTGCTNTTGCTTCACCTTCAAGCATTAAGGAATTCCAAAAACTCTACGACGAGGGGGTGGGTTGGGGAGAAGCCAAAACTATTCTCTTTGAAGAGCTAAATGGTTTTTTAAAACCATTTAAANGTGAATATGACAAAATTATTCAAGATAGNGGTTATNTTGAAAGTGTTCTAATTGATGGTGCTTCAAGAGCAAAGGAAGTATCAACACCTTTGATAGAAAAAATAAGAAAAGCTGTCGGCATTAAAGGATTCTAGTGGCTAACTTAAAAATCATTCCTTTTAGTGAAAAATATCATTTCATAAAGGAAAAGCAATCAACTATAAGACTTCACGAACATGGTTTAATGAGATTNATNCCCATNTCTGTNNCNGAAGANCTGATTAATTCNACTAATAAAATTATTTTTCATGCTTTNCTCAATTCCTCNGTATACANGGAAATGTTCTTTGATCATTACAGNCAGAAAAGTGATGATAAACATGGNCCNTTTTTGNTGAGCAGTATGAATCCTGAAGATTATTTGGAAATTGATAATAATCATCTAGTCGAAGAAATCATTCAAATNGTGNCTTCACCAAAATGGTCATGTCCATCGATNNCNAAAGAAAAACTTACAAATGTAAANAAGTTNTTGAATCACTTGATAGATAAAGAAAAGGATTCCTTCTTTCTTAAGAAATGTCTTTCTTTCAATGTTTCCTCTCAAGAGGCAATTGTTTATGAGCACGAGTGGTCTCATAGTCTTACAAGTTTTTATGAATACGTTTTAAAGGATAAGAAGAATAGTAAAATTTATTTACTCATTATTACTTATGAGTAAAAAACCTGAGAAACTGCCTAATACAATTTGGATACTAGCTGCTGGTTTGCTCTGTGTGGGTGCCGGACAGACACTTGTTTTTATAACCATACCACCTGTAGCAAGAGATCTTGGTTTAACAGAAATTCAGATAGGATCTATTTTTGCTACATCAGCTGTAGCATGGATGATTTTAAGCCCAGTTTGGGGAAAATTAAGTGATTCTATTGGAAGAAAAAAAGTTGTCACTGTTGGNTTATTAGGGTTTGCAATATCTTTAATGCTTTTTAGTTTCACTATTTCGTTGNGTCAAGAAGGNTTCNTTACTGNATACGTATTATTATTCTTATTAATATCAGCNAGATTNCTNAATGGAATTTTTGGAAGCGCAACTAGACCTTCTTCTGGAGGNTGGATTGCNGANATTAGTTCAATTGAATCTCGAAGTAGNGCTTTTGCNAGACTTGATTCAGGTTTTTCAATGGGACGGATTTTGGGTCCGGCAATTGCNGGAATACTTCTGCTGATTTCATACACAGCCCCATTCTTTTTTTTTGCTGCAGGGGCNTTTTTAGTCATTCTTTTAATATCATTTCAANATGCTCCAGATNTATCAGTTAAAAAAGAGCATTCCAAAGAAATATCAATGTTTGATTATAGGGTGTGGCCATTCTTANTAGTTTCAGCTGGTTTTGGNATCTGTAATGCNTCCTTATTTCAAACATCATCTTTCTTCTTTCAAGATGTTATCACACCAAATTCTCAAGAATATGTAGCTTTTGCAAGTATTGGTTTTATGTTGGCAGGATTAGGCGTTTTAAATGGTCAATTGCTCGTAGCTGATAGATTGCAGACTTCTCCAGGTTCTTTGATTAAATTAGGTGTGATATTCAATTCAATATCTTTNTTCGGTTTTGCGTTTAGTGGGTCACTAATTGAGGCATATTTTTGTCTCTTTCTCTTTGGTTTGGGCAATGGGATGTTGGGCCCAGGAATTTCGTCATCTCTTTCTTTATCTGTTGGAAAGGATAATCAAGGAGCNGCAGGTGGATTTTTAGGAACGGTCATACCTATAGGACATATAGCCTCNCCGTTGATTTCTATGCCTCTNTATACTNTNAATCCATCTTATCCTTATTTACTAGGTTCNTCTTTAATGTTTTTTTCAGCAATTTTTATNTTTTTTAATTCNCGTCACAGATGGATAAGGAATAAAAATTATAGAGATGATAGGAACCTTGAGTTTTTTGAAGATTCACAGTAGGCAACCTATTTAAAGGTTACAGTACAATAATTTGCTATAGTGTAGANATTAAAAAGGGAGAAATAATGTTTAAAGAAGACTTGCTAAAAGGAAAAAGAATCTTAGTNACTGGAGGNGGTTCTGGTTTGGGTAAGGAAATGACTAGATATTTTCTTAAATATGGTGCTGAGGTTCTGATTTGTGGCCGNNGAGTTGGTGTNCTCGAAGANACAGCAAAAGAACTTATGGATGAGCAAGGTGGCTCTGTTAAGTGTTANGGGCTNGANATAAGAGGTGCTCAAGATGTTGACAATACAATTTCTGAAATATTTGANGATGCTCCTATTCATGGTTTGGTCAATAATGCTGCGGGTAACTTTATATCAAGGACACAAGATCTTTCACANAGNGGCTTTGATGCTATAGCTAGTATAGTTTTTCATGGAACTTTTTATGTAACACATTCAGTGGGCAGAAGGTGGTTAGAGCTAGGNATGGGAGGAAATATTATTTCAATTTTGGCAACATGGGTCTGGACTGGATCAGCATTTACAGTTCCTTCTGCAATGTCCAAAAGTGGGATTCATGCAATGACGCAATCTCTTGCAACGGAATGGGGTAAAACTGGTATTAGAATAAATGCAATTGCTCCNGGTCCNTTTCCAACTGAAGGNGCTTGGGCNNGACTTTCTCCAGGNCAAGANCCTAGTGAAGCATCTTCTGGTTCAAGCGGAAGCTANAGTCAAAATCCAATGGGAAGAGTTGGNGAGATGGAGGAATTAGGAAATTTAGCAACCTTTCTGATGGCTGATGGATGTAACTANCTAAATGGTCAAACCATTGCNATAGATGGNGCNGAATATTTAACTGGNGGAACTTTTTATCGAGCTTTAGCCTCTATGAAAGATGAGGATTGGGAAGCTATTAGAGATACTATAAAATCTACTAATGAAAAGGATAAGGCAAAAAGAACAGTATAGNTTTTAATATTAAGGGGAAAAGGANATGAGTACAGAAGTAATTAATGAAATGCACCGTGTTTTAGAACTTCAAAAAAGNCTAAACATCAAAGAAGGTGCTCCAGATCTAGAGCTAAGAAAAGATAGNCTAGATAGAGTTATAGCTATGGTAGGGAAGTATGACAAGCATATTGTTAAGGCAGTTAATGAAGATTTCGGAAACAGAGATCCTGTAATGTCAGCCNNNACTGAAGTTGCATCNGTNATCGGACCTATGGAACATGCGAAAAAGAATTTAAGAAAATGGATGAAAACGGAAAAAAGAAAAGCTGCCATNGCACCTCTTGGATCTGCACTTTCACTTCTTGGAGCTAAGGCTGAAGTTAGATATCAGCCNAAAGGTGTTGTTGGTGCAATTAGTCCTTGGAACTTTCCCATGAACCTAGCTCTTGCTCCTTTGGCCGGTATACTCTCTGCCGGTAACAGAGTAATGCACAAGCCATCTGAACTTACTCCAGCAACCTCTGATTTACTTAAGNAGATGATTGAAGAATATTTTGATGAAGCTGAGATGGCAGTTTTTGTTGGTGATGCAGAAGTTGGTGCTGCTTTTAGTGGACTGGCATTTGATCACATGATATTTACTGGCGGCACATCAATAGCCAAACATGTTATGAAGGCTGCTTCAGAAAATTTAGTACCTTTAACTTTAGAGCTTGGAGGAAAATCTCCNGTTNTTGTGGGCAAGAATGCAAAAATAAAAGATACNGCGCAGAGAGTTATGCAAGGCAAAACAATGAATGCAGGACAAATCTGCTTAGCTCCTGATTATGCATTAGTTCCAGAGGAAAAAGTGGAAGAGTTTGTCAAAGCTAGTGTGGAAGTAACCTCTGAAATGTATCCANANATGAAAGACAATGATGACTTNACTTCAATNATAAATCAAAGGCATTTTGATAGAATTCAAGGNTATATTGAAGACGCAAAAGAAAAAGGCGCCGAAGTTGTNGAAATAAATCCTTCAAATGAAGATTTTANCCAGCAGCCACATCACAAGATACCTCCAACTATAGTCCTTAATCCATCTGANGATATGAAGATTATGCAAGAGGAAATATTCGGTCCTGTTNTACCTGTAAAAACTTATAAAGANGTTANTGAGCCTGTNAATTANATCAATAGTAANGANAGNCCATTNGGNCTTTATTATTTTGGAGAAGATAANGCTGAAAANGAATTTGTNCTAGAAAATACAACTTCTGGTGGTGTNACNGTAAATGATGTTATTTCTCANATACAGATGGAAGATTTGCCATTTGGAGGAGTTGGTCCCAGCGGAATGGGTTCTTATCATGGTTACGATGGTTTCAAAGAATTCAGTCATGCTAAAGCTGTTTATAANCAAAGTAAGCTTAATCTAATGAAATTGGCTGGTCTTGTTCCTCCTTACAAGAAAAAAGAGGATAAAGCTTCTGCATAATTAGTTCAAAAGCTGATATAGGATTCTTATGAAAAATATATCTCTTTTTCTAGCAATAAAATATTTCAAATCTAAAGGGAAGGGGTTTGTTTCTTTTCANTCAGGGATAGCNATCTTCGGCATNGCCGTTGGAGTTATCATTTTAATTTTAGCTACATCAGTTATGAATGGTTTTCANAGNGAATTGAAAGAGAGAATTCTTGATACCATTCCTCATGCTTCTATANTAGGAAATATACCACTTGAAAAATTTGGGGATTTTGAAAAGAAGTTNTATCAAAATGAAGAAGTTTTAGGTGTTGCTCCATATATCGAAACTCAGGGNTTACTAAGTTCCGGTTCCTANNTAAAAGCAGTTTATTTTTATGGTGTCGTACCAAAATATGAAAGGTCTGTTTCTTCAATATCAGATCATATAATTGCTGGAGAGTTTTCTAGCCTAAATAANNAAGGTTTTAATATAGTTATTGGTGATCTGCTTGCATANCAATTNGGTGTTGAAGTTGGAGATTCTCTAAANATTTTAGTGCCCGATTCAGGATTAGGCATTGCAGGTATATTTCCCAGAACAAAAAAGTTCAAAATTAGCGCTATTTTTAGTGTTGGATCACCTGAAATAGATCAAAGNTTTGCCTTTATGAGTATCAATAATGCCTCTAAATTATTGAGAATGAGTAATTCTATAAGTGGGATAAGGATNAAGTATAAAGATCTTTTTGAAGCTCGTTATCAAGCTAGAAATGATTTAGCCATACTCAGAGAAAGTTCCGATCAGGCAATTACTGCTTCGACGTGGCAGCAAAACTATGGGACTTTATTTCAAGCTGTACAAAATGAAAGATTCTTAGTTGCTTTTATGTTGTTTATGTTAATTATCCTNTCAGCATACAANTTAATGTCTATGTTAGTAATGACAGTGAATGAAAAAAGATCTCAAATAGCTATTCTTATGACTATGGGNGCAACATCATTGAAAATAAGGAATCTTTTCCTTTTCTTTGGAAGTTTAGTTGGTATGTTGGGAATTTTTATAGGTACTATANTNGGCCTTTTANTTTCGTATAACTTTGGATCAATAATGAACACTATTGAATCANTATTCAATGTGAAATTANTACAAGTTTACTTTATCGACTATTTCCCTATTGATATAAGATTAGAGTGGGTTACATTCATTTGTTTTGCTACTTTCATTTTTTGTCTTTTNTTNACAATATATCCTTCTAGACTAGCTTCAAGATTAAATCCCGTGGAGGCACTAAAAGGTGAATAGACAAGTAATCTCTGCAAGGGGTATTTCAAAAGTTTTCAATAATCAGAATTCCTCACTAGAAGTACTGAAAGATATATCTTTTGATCTAGATANAGGTCAAAGTATTGGAATAGTTGGAGCATCTGGATCAGGAAAAACAACACTACTTCANATAGTCTGTGGATTGGAAAACCCNAANTCAGGAGAAGTGCTTGTAANTGGCNANGAAATTTCTAGTTTAAGTTTTGATGAAAANGCTCTTTTNAGGAGCAAAGAAATAGGCTTCGTTTATCAATTTCACCATTTGTTGCCAGACTTAACAGCCTTAGAAAATNTTTTGATGCCAGCTTTAATTGCAGGNATCCCTCAAGCATTAGCTATNGAAAATGCGAAGCAATTACTNGGAGATATGAATTTAGAAAATAAAGAAAATAATAAACCCGATGAATTATCNGGCGGTGAAAGACAAAGAGTCGCGATAGCACGCTCTATGTCAAATAATCCGTCTTGTTTAGTTATGGATGAACCGACAGGCAATTTAGATGCTAACAATGTAGAAAGCTTTATGAATTTAGTTTTAGANATAGTTANAAAAAAAGAAATTGGCCTNATCGTTGCTTCTCATGATCAAAATGTCTTCGGTCGACTGGATAATNTCTTAAGCTTAGAATAGAAGTNATGGATAAAAACAATTTAGAGTTATCCAGCTTNAAACTTTACGGCAGNCTNCTTTCGTANGTTCTTCCNTATATACCCCTTTTTCTAATAAGTATTCTAGGATTTGCAATCTACTCTGGTTCTCAGGTAGCAGCAACAGAATGGTTGAAGCGGGTAATCGATTATGTAAATGATCCTGAAGGAGATCTGAGACTATTATTGCCCATGAGTTTAATTGCAATAGCTTTCATAAGAGGGATAGGTTTTTTTATTGGCAATTATCTACTATCTTCTATCTCTAATAGACTTGTTCACAATATCAGAATAGAACTATTTGAAAAACTCACNGTTCTTCCCAGTTCTTTTTATGATCAACATAGTTCCGGTCACTTGATATCAAGGATTACTTTTAATGTCATGCAGGTGACTGGCGCAGCAACGAATGCATTAAAAATATTAATNAGAGAGGGTCTTTTAGTAATCGGTTTGATAAGTTACCTAATGTATCTAAATTGGAAGTTAGCCTTGTTTCTTTTCATTGCAGCACCATTTATAGCGCTAGTNGTAGGAATAGCCGCNAAGAGACTCAGAAAGATNAGTANCCGAATACAAACTGCTATGGGAGACGTTACTCATGTCGCCTCAGAGACTATAAATGGATATCAAGAAGTGAAATCATTTGGTGGAGAAGACTATGAAATTAATAGATTCAACAAAGCNAGTGATAATAATAGACGACAAAATTTAAAGCTTGAGGCTACNAACTCTGTAGCATCACCNCTTGTTCAAATTTTTGTTTCGGCAGCTTTNGCTCTNATAACTTGGTTGGCATTGGATGCTTCTGTAGTATCGCAGATGACNCCNGGNACNTTCATAGCCTTTTTTAGCGCCGCAGGGATGCTAGCAAAACCTGTAAGACAACTTTCCGAAATAAATAGTCAGATCCAAAAAGGACTTGCTGCAGCAGAGGATATCTTTAGTCAAATTGATGAAGACACTGAGAAAAATGAGGGCGAAGTTAGAGTAGAAAAAATTGAGGGCAGGATATCTATGAAAGATGTCGAATTCTCTTACAGAGAAACTGACTTAAGAACGCTCAAAGGAATTAATCTAGAAATAGATAAAGGAGAGACAGTTGCATTTGTTGGTAAATCTGGAGCTGGAAAAACAACCTTAATGAGTTTATTACCAAGATTTTATGATGATTTTCATGGAAAAATCGAAATAGACGATATCTCTTTAAAAGATTTTGAAATTAAAAACTTAAGATCGCATATTGCTCTTGTCAGTCAAAATATAACCCTATTCAATGATACGATTGCTAACAACATAAATTATGGATCATCTGCTAACTCTTTGGATGAAATTAAAGAAGCAGCCATTAAAGCAAATGCTCATGAATTCATAGAAGCCTTACCAGATGGTTATGAGACAATAGCTGGTGATGATGGTGTCCTTCTTTCTGGAGGACAGAGGCAAAGAATAGCTATAGCAAGAGCAATTCTTAAGGATGCACCTATCTTAATCTTGGACGAGGCTACTTCTGCTCTTGATTCCGAATCTGAAAATTTCATTCAGGATGCGCTTAAAGAGTTAACAAGAGATAGAACAACTCTTGTAATTGCTCATAGATTATCCACTATTGAAAATTCAGATAAGATTGTTGTTTTAGAAAAAGGTGAAATAGTAGAGGTTGGTAAGCATGAAGAATTAATTGAAAAGCAAGGTCATTATTCTGAACTTCACAAAAATCAATTTAAAGATGAATCTTTAGAAATTTCAGCAGACGTTCAACAGTATGANCTANTAGATCAAGATATAAATGATTTGTCCTCAGTAAGCTATATTGAACAAAGTTGGTATNGGAAAAGCCTATGGTTATGGCTTCTTTGGCCTTTATCACTTTTAACCAAATNTATATCAAAAAGGAAAAGAGAAAAGTTTATTTCACAACCTGATTCATCATGGAAAGCTNATGTGCCACTCATTGTAGTTGGNAATATAGTCNTAGGTGGTACTGGAAAAACTCCAATGGTCATATGGATTACGAAATTGCTGGAGAAAAATGGTTANAAGCCNGGAATAGTTAGNAGNGGTTATGGAGGCTCTTCGCCAAAAAATCCTGTAATGGTTAATGACGATACATCTGTTGATGTGAGTGGAGACGAACCACTTATTATTTATAAGAATACACAAAGACCGGTATGCATCTCTTCGAATAGAATCTCTGCAGTTGATAAACTCATTAGAGAAACAGATACAAACATAATTATTAGTGATGATGGTCTCCAGCACTATAAGATGTCAAGAGATCTTGAGATTGTTGTCTTTGATGGTAACAGAGGAATTGGAAATGGACTTTGCTTGCCAGCAGGACCATTGAGAGAATCGCTGGAAAGATTAGACGATGCCGATTTTGTAGTGAGTTCATCAAGGATGACTAATATTAAAACTAAACACAGGAATTATTTAATGAACTATAGACCAATTGAATGGGCAAGAATCGCAGATAATAAAAGATTTCCTGCAGATTCCTGGCCGCTTTCAAGAAATGTTCATGCAGTGGCTGGTATAGGCAATCCAGCAAAGTTTTACAAAACACTAATTAATCTGGGTTTAAATCCTATTCAACATAGCTTCCCTGATCATTATCAATTCAAAGAAGAAGATTTAGACTTTGGGGATTCTCTACCTATTATAATGACTGAAAAAGATGCAGCACGATGCCTTGATATGGATAATAAAAATCTTTGGTATCTTTCTGTTGAAGCAAAGTTTGAGGATGAAACTTTTGAAAAAACAATATTAGAGAAAATTAAAGCATTTTAATGAATAAAATTGATCAAAAATTATTGGATATATTGGTTTGCCCAGTTTCTAAAGGCGCCCTAGAGCAAGTGGGTGATGAGTTGATATGTCATACAAGTAAACTGGCTTATCCGATAAAAGATGGAATACCGGTAATGCTTCCCGAAGAGGCAAGAGACCTCTCCGATGAGCTATAAGATTCTTATTCCTGCAAGATTAGACTCTACCAGACTACCCGGAAAACCATTAAGAGATATTGCAGGAAAAACTTTAATTCAGCGAGTAGTAGAACAAGCAAAAAAAAGTTCAGCTGATCTCGTTTGTGTTGCTACTGACTCTACTCTTATCATCGAACATTGTAATGAAATAGGAGTTGAAAGTATCTTGACGAAGCAAACTCACAAAACTGGTACAGATAGATTGTTTGAAGCTTGTGAACTTCTTAAATTGGACGAAAATGAAATTGTTTTAAACGTACAAGGAGATGAACCTTTTATTGATCCTGTGGATATTCAAAACTTATTCAATTTACTAGAAAAAAACAATGCCAACATGGCGACTCTTTTTACAAATTTACAAGATAACGAAGAAAACGATCCTAGTGTAGTGAAACTGTGGATGAACCCAGAAAATTTAGTAAAAGATTTTTCTAGAGATATTAATCATCTCGAAAAAGCAAAAGCAAAAAAACATCTTGGAATATATGCCTATAGAGTTCAATTTTTAAGGCAATTTATTGACTGGAAACAATCCGTAAATGAATTGCAAAGAAATTTGGAGCAAATGAGAGTGCTGGATAATAACCATTTGATTTCTGCAAGAATCTCGCAAGGAGAGATTCATTTAGGTGTAGATACCGCATCAGATTTAGCAAAAGCCGTTGAAATAGCAAAAAAAACAGATGAACATTTCTGAAAATATTTCTTTTTCAACACTTTGCTCACTTAAGATTCATGAAATGGCACCATTCTATTGCGAGCTGAATTCAGAAGAGGAATTAAATGAAATTTCAGAATTTTTAGATAGAGAAAAGATAAAACATTGTGTTCTCGGAGATGGAACTAATATAGTGCCTACAGGAAAATTTAATGGTCTTGTAATTAAAAATAAGCTTAAAGGTATCAAGAGGGAAGGGACTAAAATTGAGGTTGCATCAGGCGAAAATTGGCATAGTTTTGTAGACTTGAGTTTATCTGAAGAATTATTTGGATTGGAGAATCTAGCTTTAATACCAGGTACCGTTGGTGCTGGTCCAATACAAAATATAGGAGCATATGGATCAGAGATTTCAGATTTTATTTCAGAAGTAAGAGTGTATGATTTTGAAAATAAAACTATTCAGACANTGAATNATAAAGAATGTGGCTTTGGTTACAGGACAAGTATTTTCAAAAATACAGATAGATATTTAGTAATCTCAGTAACATTTGAGTTATTGTCAGAGCCGAATATAAATCATACCTATGAAGCTCTTAAAAAAGAAATTCAAAATATTGGAAAGACCGAAAATGACTTAAAACCTCGTGATGTATTTAACTTAGTATCAAAAATTAGAAAGAAGAGGTTGCCTGATCATATTTTAAATCCAAATGTAGGAAGTTTTTTTAAGAATGTTAATTTAACTGAACAAGAGATATTAGAAGTAGATTTACCAATTGGAACACCAATTTTTAAAAANCAAGNAAGTATTAAAATTTCTTCTGCATACTTAATAGANAAAGCCGGTTGGAAAGGAAAAAGGAAAGGAAACGTTGGAGTTTCCGATTTACATTCATTAGTTTTAGTTGCTTACGAAGATATTAAAGGAAAAGAGATTCTAGATTTTGCAGATGAAATTATGTCTGATATTTATAATAAAACTAAAATTAAGCTTGAGATAGAACCTAATTTAATATGACAGAATTTATAACTGTGGTTATATTGCANATGTTCGCTGTTATGAGTCCCGGACCTGACTTTGCCCTGGTAACAAGGCAGAGTATTAGATANGGCAGAAAGGTGGCTTTGTTGACCTCTGCTGGAATCGGAACAGGAATTCTATTCCATTCATTTTTAGCAATATCTGGGATAATTTTTTTAATTTCATCAAATAATGTTGTAATGATGATTTTAAAAATAATTTGTTCTTGCTACTTAATCTACTTAGGCGGTAAATCATTGCTTAGATCTTTAAATATTGAAGAACCTGTCTCCGATAGTAAAAGCCAAATCGGCGGATTTTTAGTNGGCTTAATAACTAATNTCACAAATATCAAAGCACTACTTTTTTTTGTAACTCTTTTTGGGGTTATTTTAGGTAAAGAGACCACGATTATAAATCTGGCTATTTANGGAGTTTATATGGCAATAGCTACATTTGCTTGGTTTTCATTGGTTGCACTTATATTTTCAGGCGAAGTATTTAAGAAACTTTTCCATAATTTTTATAAGTACTTAGAAAAATTTTTAGGAACATTGTTAATCTTAATAGCCATTCAATTATTATTGACGGACCATTAATCATGAAATCAACTTCTCTTTCTTCTATATTTTCTGAACTTTCAAAACTTGACGAAGATACTTATCCGCCTGTAGAAAAATGGAATCCTCCACTATGTGAAAATGTTCATATGAAAATAGATAGGGCAGGGAAATGGTATTTTATGGATTCAGTAATCGGTCGAGAGAGGATGATAAAGTTATTCAGTAGGGTTTTAAGATTAGATCAAGATGGATATTACTTAGTCACTCCAGTAGAAAAAATTAAAATAGAGGTAGAATTAAAACCATTTGTGATTGTGGATTTTGAATTGCTAGAGCAGGATCAGCAAGTCATTACTTTCAAAACAAATACGGATGAAATATTTGAGGTAAATGAGAAACATCCCATTAAAGTCACTTTTAATGAAGATACAAACGAACCAATACCTTCAGTCCTTGTAAGGAAAAATTTAGAAGGTGTTCTATCAAGAAACGTTTATTATCAGTTAATTAACATGAGCGATAAAAAAGGAGATGAATTTGGAATTTATAGTTCAGGCTGCTTTTATCCACTTAGTTAGGGGCAAAAAAAAACAGAGCTTGCGCTCTGTCTTAGTTCGAGTTCGAAAGTGTCTAAACTGAGAATCTGTTTAGCTCCTTGGCCGGTTTCTCTTTCCTGCCTTGGTGGTCTAGAGTTCTTTTTGCTAGCTTCCCTCTAGAGCTTTCACCTTCCGTTCTCTAACCTATCTTTCTCTCCCTTCTTCGTCTCGAGTTGTTTCCGGGTCGGTCCGTTAGGTAAGGAAATATATTATAGAATAAATTTTTTTTTGCAAGCTTTTTTTTAAAAAAAAATGAAAATATTTAAAAATTTTTTTTTATCTTTAAGCCTATGTTTTTATTACATATTTGGATAATTAGGCCCACCTGAGCCTTCTGGAGTTACCCAATTTATGTTTTGTGATGGATCTTTTATGTCACATGTTTTGCAATGAACACAGTTTTGAGCATTTATTTGAAACTTTTTCTCTCCATCTTTCTCAACTATTTCATATACACCGGCAGGACAGTATCTCTGGGCAGGTTCATCATATTTTGGTAAGTTGATTGACAATGGAATCGAAGGATCATTTAGTACTAAATGACATGGTTGATCTTCTTCATGGTTAGTATTTGAGAGAAATACTGAGGAGAGTTTGTCGAAGCTTATAACTCCATCAGGTTTTGGATAATTTATCTTTGGCATTTCCGATGCTTCTTTTAGACATTCATGATCCGGTGTTTCATGATGAAGGGTGAAGGGCAGCTTACCTCTAAATATCAACTGGTCTGCACCAGCTAAAGCGACACCTAGCAAAGTTCCAAATTTATGTATGAAGGGTAAAAAGTTTCTTGCTTTAAATAGCTCATCTTCAAGCCAAGATGATTTCAATTTAGAAGTAAAATTTTCTAAATCAACTTTGGGTTCATCTTTATAAAATTCTTCAAAAAGACTTTCAGCAGCAATCATTCCTGATTTCATGGCAGTATGAGTTCCTTTGATTCTTGGAAAATTCATTGTGCCAGCATCATCACCAACTAGCATACCTCCCGGAAAATGCATCTTTGGCATGGATTGATGTCCACCTTTTATTAGTGCCCTCGCACCATATGCAGTTCTAGTCCCACCCTTTAAATATTTTTGAATGGAAGATTGATGTTTCCACTGTTGGAATTCATCAAAAGGGCTAATATATGGGTTGTCATAATCCAAAGGAACTATATACCCTAAAAAAACTTGATTATTTTCACCGTGATANAAGTAAGAGCCCGATAGAACATTTTTTGCAGCTGGCCACCCCATCGTATGAACTACAAGACCTTCTTCGTGAAGCTCCGGATCAATATCCCATACTTCTTTAAAACCAATGCCGTAATGTTGAGGATCGCTTTCTGCATCTAGGTTAAATCTACTTATCGCTTGCTTTCCTAAATGGCCTCTACAACCTTCAGAGAGTATTGTATATTTTGCCAACAAATTTATTCCAGGCTCGAACGAAGGCTTTTTGTCACCGTTTGAGTCTAAGCCCATATCGCCAGTAGCCACTCCTACAACTTTTTCGTTTTCAATAATTAGCTCTGATGCGGTGAATCCAGGAAAGATATCAATTTCTAGTCCTTCAGCATATTCTCCCAACCATCTACAAAAATTTCCTAGACTCATAATATAATTTCCGTGATTCTTAAAAGTTGTAGCTAAAAGAGTAGGTATAGAAAAATTTGTCTTTTCGTTTATCAAGTATCTAACTGAATCTTTTTTTACAGGAGTATTTAAAGGTGCACCTAATTCTTTCCAGTCAGGGATGAGCTCATTTAATGCTTTGGGATCAAAGACATTTCCTGAGAGGATATGAGCACCTATCTCAGATCCTTTTTCCACAACACAAATAGAGATCTCTTTTGAAGCCTCATTTGCTAGTGTTTTAAGTTTAATTGCGGTAGATAGTCCTGCTGGTCCGGCACCAACAACCACTACATCATACTCCATTGATTCTCTTTCGATATTTTCCATACTTATATTATTTGTATTGAGTGGGGCAGCAGTTATAGAATACGCATTTGAATTTTACCATAGAAGGAAAATAGTATGAAGATTCTAGTACCTGTTAAGAGAGTTGTTGATTACAACGTCAAAGTAAGGGCAAAATCTGATGAAAGTGGTCCTGACCTCAGTAATGCAAAAATGGCAATTAATCCATTTTGCGAGATTGCAATTGAGGAAGCAGTAAGAATTAAGGAGGCGGGAAAAGCTGAGGAGATAATCGCTGTATCTGTGGGTGACTCTAGCTCTCAAGAACAGCTACGAACTTGTTTGGCATTAGGTGCAGACAGAGCAATATTAGTAGAAACGANTGAAGTTATTGAACCGCTTGGTGTTGCTAAAGCCTTGAAAGAAGTTGTAGGAAAGGAAAATCCTGATTTGATAATTTTAGGAAAACAAGCGATAGATGGTGATTCAAATCAGACTGGACAAATGCTGGCGGCGTTACTGGAACTCCCGCAAGGTACTTTTGCATCTGAAGTAGAGATTGGAGATGGTTCCATCCAAGTTACTAGAGAAATTGATGGTGGACTTCAAACACTTTCTCTTACTATGCCGGCAATAGTAACCACTGATCTAAGGCTGAACGAACCTAGGTACGCATCACTTCCAAACATTATGAAAGCAAAGAAAAAGCCACTAGAAACTATTTCAGCAGAAGAATTAGGTGTAGATTTGTCTCCTAGACAAAATACACTTAAAGTAAGTCCGCCTCCTGAGAGGGCGGCNGGTATAGTGGTAGAGAGCATTGACCAATTAGTAGATAAATTAAAAAATGAAGCAAAGGTGATTTCATGAGTACTTTAGTAGTAGCAGAACACGATAATCAAGAACTAAAAGGGGCTACCTTAAACACGGTAGCTGCAGCAAACGCTATTGGTGGTGATATTGATATTTTAGTAGCTGGAAGTAACTGTGGTAACGTAGCAGAGGCAGCATCTCAAGTGCCTGGTATCAGTAAGGTATTAGTTGCTGATCAAGAAACTTACAAAAATTCATTAGCTGAAAACTTAGGTAACTTGGTTGTTGAACTATCGGAAGGATATTCACATATTCTAGCGCCAGCTACAACTAACGGTAAAAATTTCATGCCAAGGGTTGCTGCTAAATTAGATGTTTCCCAAATATCCGACATCAGTTCTGTAATTTCAGAGGATACTTTTGAGAGACCAATTTATGCTGGAAATTGCATTGCAACTGTTCAAAGTACAGATCCAGTAAAAGTTATTACAGTTAGAACCACTGGTTTTGATGCATGCTCNTCCTCTGGAGGAAGTGCCGAAATTTCTAATGTTGAGAATAATACAGATGCAGGGGTTTCTTTATTTGTCAAAGAGGAAATTGCTGAATCGGATAGACCTGAATTAACTGCTGCAGATGTTGTTATTTCAGGAGGTAGGGGAATGCAGAATGGAGACAATTTCAGTCTTTTAAACGGAATAGCCGATAAACTTGGTGCTGCAATAGGTGCATCAAGGGCAGCAGTTGATTCTGGTTTTGTCCCTAATGACATGCAAGTTGGACAAACAGGTAAAATTGTAGCTCCAGACCTGTACATAGCCGTAGGAATTTCTGGCGCTATCCAACATCTTGCAGGCATGAAAGATAGCAAAGTGATAGTTGCAATTAATAAGGATGAAGAAGCTCCTATTTTTCAGGTAGCTGATTACGGCCTTGTTGCAGATCTTTTTGAGGCTCTACCAGAATTAGAAACAAAGTTGTAATAATTTACAATTATTTTTTCTGAAGAATCGCACCGGATTCAATATGTTCTGTGTAAGGAAATTGGTCAAACATAGCTAATTTCCTTACGAAATGAGTTTTACTCATTATCTGAAGATCTCTTTTGAAAGACTCGAATCCACAAGATAAATAAATCACTTTGTCAAATCTATTTAGATAGCTTAAAGTACTTTCATCCAAACCTTCTCGTGGGGGGTCAAGAAAAATTGTATTAAATTTAAATTCACTAATATCAATCCCACCTAGCCTATTAAAACTTCTTTCATTACTTATGGCTTGTAAAGTTTCGTGACCAGACAATCTTGCAGCAACAACATTGAAACTTTTATTTAATCTTAAATTTTCTTTTAAGCCTGCAAAGCTTGGTCTGCTATTCTCTGTTGCAAGTACTTTTCTAAATTTTTTACTTAAAAGCATTGTAAAAGTACCTAATCCACAATGCAGTTCTACAACATCATCATCTGAAAATAAGAGATTTCTCTCAACCCAACTCAACATTTTTTCACAAATTTCCGGATTTGTTTGACTAAAACATTGCTCATAAAGTCTCAATGTGTATTCAGATTTAAACGCTTTGTAGGTTTCAATAACATAGTCATTACCGTAAGATATTTTTTGTTTTCTACTACGACCTATTATCGTTACTCGTAATTTTTTGTTGAGACTACGAGCTGCATTTTCCCAACTTTCATCTAATTTTCTGTGGTAAATCAGACTTATCATAGAATCTTGATTGCGTGAGGTTTGAAATTCAACTTGAAAAAGTTTTTCTGAAAGAGTCTTAGAGGCATTAATTTGCTCCAAAAGCTGGTGCATTAATTCTTGAATCTTTGTACTTGCAATTGGGAAAGAATCTATTTTTATTCTCTTTCCATCGATGGTCATGACATATTGTTTACTACCGAAACTGCCGTTTATTGAAAATTCAGCCCTATGTCGAAATCCCTCTGGGAGTGAATGAAAGAATTCTATATCAGATACTTGTTTAAATTCCTTTCGAAATAATCTCTTCTTCTCATGGTATAGAAAGTCATATTTCGCAGAACCCAATTTCATAAAGATTAATTTTATAGCCTACAAATTAAAATTTATTAAATATTTTTTTAACCTTTCAATTGGTCGTAGACAAATGCCTTTTAAGTTTTGAAGGCAACTTTATAAGTTTAATTGGAAAAAACTCTAACATATCACTTAAAAGTCATGAATTTGGTAGAATAGACTTATGGAAGAAATGACAATAACACCTTCAGCTGAAGATTATTTAAATGATTTATTATCTTCGCAGGATGATGATACTAATGGAATAAAAATATTTGTGTCTGAGCCAGGTACTCCTAGGGCTGAAACATGCATTGCTTATGCAAAAAAAGATGAAGATTTTTCTTCATTTCGTCAAATTAACGAATTTAAGTTCTCACTTTTTTTAGAAGAGAAATCTTTAGAATTCTTAATAGATGCTGTGGTGGATTATTCTCCAGATAAATTTGGTGGAACATTAACGATTAAGGCTCCTAATGCTAAGTTACCTCAAATTGGGGATGATGCTTCTATAGAAGAAAAAATAAATTATGTTTTATATTCTGAAATTAATCCAGGTCTAGCCTCTCATGGAGGAGAAGTCTCATTAGTAGAAGTTTTAGACGGTGAAACTGCCATTTTGCAATTTGGAGGAGGGTGTCAGGGTTGCGGAATGGTTGATCTTACTCTGAAAGATGGAGTTGAAAAAACACTTTTGGAGCAAGTTGAAGGATTAAAAAGAGTTCAAGATGTGACCGATCATAGTTTCAGGGAGAATGCTTACTACAAGTAACTTATGTCTCAATTAAATGCTGATCAATGCTATATTTTCACTGATACAGAGACAACCGGTCTAGATATTAATTTTTCTCAAATAATACAAATTGGGTCCATCCTCACAGACGAATCACTAAATCAAGAAAATTCTCAAGACATTGGGTGCAAATTACTTCCTTGGATAATACCCTCTCCAGATGCTTACCTAGTGCATAAAAAAATTGAATCTCTATCTGATGATTCTATGTCGCATTATGAGATGATGAAATTGCTTCGTTCAACATGGTTAGAATGGTCTAAACAGAGAAATGCTGTATACATAACTTATAACGGTCATAGATTTGACGAAGAGTTATTTCGTAGGCAATTCTTTTGGAATCTTCTCCCTTTGTACATAACTAATACTCTGGGTGCTTCAAGACTAGATATGCTTAGCACACTCCAACTGGTTGCAAACTTTTTTCCTGATTCAATTAATCTCCCGCACAAAGAAGATAATGGTATCAGTATGAAACTTACCGATTGGTCTGAAGCAAACTCTATTGAGATAGAAAATGCTCATGATGCATTAGCAGATTGTGTGCAAATGCTTGAACTTGCCAAATTAATCCAAACAAATGCACAGCAAGTCTGGCAAGCTTCTATTAAGGGCGCTACAAAAAATGGTAATCTAGAAATTCTCCAAACTGATCCGTTTGCAATGATTGGTGAAGTTGTAAGAAACAAAACTTTTACATATCCAGTCACTTATTGCGGACAAAATCCAAAGATGAATAATGAAGTTGCTGTCGCCGATCTTTACTTTGACCCTGACCTATTAGACGATTTAACTGATGTAGAATTATTGGAACAAATAAGCAATAGTGGATCGGCAATAAGAAAAGTAAGAATCAATAAGAGTCTTCCAGTTATGGCTTCAACTGCCATACCAAACATAGAAAATTATCTTGATATACCTATAGAACAGCTTGAAGAGCGTGCAAGGAAAATAAAGGAGAATGTAAAATTACAGACTCGGGTGAGTGAATTATTAGCTTCAAATCAAGTTAACTATCCAGCACCTAAATATCTAGAACAGACAGTATATTCTGGATTCCCTTCTGAAGCTGACGATTTGTGGATGGAGAGATTTCACTCTCTTCCATGGGAAGAACGTTCAAAAGTTTTAGATGGTTTTGAAGATACAAGATATAAGGAACTTGCTGAAAGGCTCATTTGTTCTCATTCTCCCGAATTTGCTTCAAATGAGACTTTTGAAAAATACCAAAATTTTTTGAATCAAAGACTATATGATAAGGGCCCTTGGCCTTCGTTAGAGAAAATGATTGATAAAACGCGTTCAATGCTTCTTGATGCTAACGGTGAAAAAAAGGAAATACTTGAAAAACTAGAAATGTGTTTACTGAAGAAAAGTGAACTAAATTAATATTCTTGAACTCTTATCAGAATTGAAAAATATGGATGGTCAATAAAGTTAAAAAAATCTTGATTTAGTTTTGTTTCCTTTTTAATTTCATATAAATCTTTATATTCATATTCATCTTTAACCTCAACAATTACAGGTTCGATAAATCGATTAGGAATTATAAAATTACTTAAATTTCCGAGATTTACTTTAACAGTATTGAAAATAGTATCTACCCAGTAACTATTCTCATCAATTATTTTATCTTCTTCACTTGTGCTTAGATTTAATAGAGTTTGGAAATTTGATAGATNAGGTTTTACTTTTTCATTAACAAGTACTTCTGTCTTTTCAGCTAACCTTATATTTGAATTCAGATGCAAAAATCTTTCTTTGTAAACCTTAAGCTCACCATAAACTTTTTTCCCTTTTTTTTCTGCCTCTAAATAAACAGGTATAGTTGTATCTTTTCTTTCGGATGGTTGGTACCAAGAATTATAGTAAAGAACCCTAAAATCTCTGCTTCTGTCAAGATTATCCTTCATATCCAGTATCTCTTGTTGAAAGGGAATTCTTTCATAAAGATAAGGTAAGACCTTTTTTTGCTGATATTCTTTTTGTTTTTCTTCATTTTCTGAAGTCAAAGAAAGAATTTTTAAATTTGGTGTAAAAAATTCTTCTCTCACTATAGACTTTGGCGATGGCACTAATTTCGTAGTTTNTTCGCTTAATTCAAATAGATGTTTCGAGAAAACATATTCTTCTAGATCTTTAAATTTTTCTTGAAGATCTATTTCATCAATTGAAAGATTTTGAATTATTAACAAATCAATTTTCAGCAACTCAGCACCTTCAGCTTTTGAGGTGAACTCTTTTGCAAATTCGGCAGGAGTTAGTGAAAATACTAGGACCTTAAAAACAAGGCTAATGAGAAAGCTAAGTAGCATTTTTGGCAATCGCCTCAATTACATTTGTTGTCATTGTTACTTTCTCATCAAGACTTTCGTCATTATAAAAGGAAGTATTTAATTCCTGATTGTGAAAAATAATATTAACTTTTTTTTCTTTTATGTCGATTTTTCTGACNGAATTTTTTTCAGCTACGAGTTTCAGCTCAGCTTGTAAAAAGAAATTCTTCAGCTCATTAGGCAGTAAACCAAATCTATTTATCATTTCCACCTGTATATTTTTGAGATCAGCAGCTGTCTTTGCTAGTGCTATTTTGTTATACATAAGTAATCGAACATTTACATCGGGTAGATAAACTTCAGGTATGAAACTATTTTTATTNAGATTAATCTCAGAATTTAAATCAAGAGATTGAAAATTTAATTCTCCATCTCTAATGAAATTAGAAGCTTTTTTTATCATCCTCGTGTANAACTCCAAACCTATTGATTCGAAAACTCCACTTTGATTTGAACCTAAAATTTCACCAGCACCTCTTATCTCTAAATCCTTCAAAGCTAGAAGAAAGCCAGATGATAAAGAATCGGTACTCATGAGAGCTTCAAATCTTTTATCAGCATTTTTTTTATTAATTATATTTTTTGATCTTAAAAAATAGGCATATGCTTGTTTATTGGCTCTGCCAACTCTTCCTCTAAGTTGATGCAATTGTGAAAGACCAAATTTATCTGAATCTTCTACAATCAATGTGTTTGCATTGGAGACATCTATGCCGCTTTCAATAATGGTTGAACAAACGAGAATGTCTGTTTTACCAGAATTAAAATCAATCATTTTTTCATCGATAATTGAGGGTTTAAGTTGACCGTGAACAACTTCGATTCTCAAGTTTAGGAATTTTTCTTGTAATCTTAATTTCCTATCTTCAATCAAATTGAGATCATTACACAAATAATAAACTTGACCTCCTCTAAGGGTTTCTCTCTGAATAGCCTCATGAATCAAATTTTCGTTATATGAATACGTAAAGGTTTTGATTGGTAAACGATCATCTGGGGCAGTTGCAATNATAGAAAGGTCTTTAAGTTCGCTTAAAGCAAAATTTAAGGATCTAGGTATAGGAGTTGCAGAAAGACTTAGAACTTCAACTTCNTCTTTNAGTGTTTTTATTTTTTCTTTTTGACGNACNCCNAACCTATGTTCCTCATCGATGATCAACAAGCCNAAATCATTAAATTCTACTGAGCCTTGAATCAATGCATGAGTCCCGATAACGATGTCAATTTCTCCAGATTTCAACTTATCTAAAATTACTTCCTTTTGTTTGGCGGCAATATTTCTAGAGATTGACGCAACGTTAATTCCTGTATCTTTGAATCTTTGCAAGAAACTTTCCAGATGTTGAGAAGTTAACAGTGTTGTCGGAACCAAAACGCATGTTTGTTTATTATTGAGTGCCGCTACGAAAGCAGCTCTGAGAGCAACCTCAGTTTTTCCAAATCCTACCTCACCACAGACGAGTCTATCCATAGCTTTATTTGAGCGCATATCATTGAGAACCTCATCGATGGTACGTTTTTGATCAAATGTTTCTTGGTAAGGGAATTGTTTTATAAAATTCTGATAATCTTCCTCATCTATTTCATATGAATATCCTGTCTTAAGATTCCTTTTTGCTTGAACTTCAAGTAATTCAGCTGCTGTATCAAAAGTTTGTTTTAGTGCTTTTTCTTTTTTCTTTTTCCATCGTTTGGAGTTGAGAGAATCAATTGCTTTATCTTCTGGCCCATAATACTTAGACACAAGATCCATATTTTCTATTGGAACAAAAACTTTACTATCATCAAGATATTCAATTTCTAGACAATCACTTAAGCCAACAAATGTATCTAATTGCCTCAGTCCTTTAAATCTCCCTATGCCGTNACTTAAATGGACAACCAGATCATCTTCATCGGGTAATTTTTTAGTCGAGAGATCTGCTCTTTCATTTCTCTTCAAGTCTTCCTTAAGATCAATATCATCTATCGTCTCTGAAACATCAGTAGAAAATTCTGTAGCANCAGCTAAAAAACTTTTTATCTCAGCAAAATTTAAGTAAAGCTGATCTGGTCTTAGTAAAGGTCGTCGTTGATCATANCGATATTCTTCATATCTTGTATCGACCAATTTAGAAAATTCATTCGCTNTTTCTTCAATTCCNTCTTGAATGAATATTCCTTCAACACCTTTTAANTAGGGAAGAAAACTAGTTTTTTTACCAAAAAATANTGGGTAATAAATTTCAGATCCTTCAGCATGTTTGAGCTTCATAGTCTTTGAGAAAATTTCCGAGTCTTCTTCAAATGTATCAAAATTCCTTCTCCACTCCATTTTAAAAATATCAGAAGATTNTTGATTTAAAGGGTATTCATAAGAAGGTAAAAAATTAATAAGGTTAACCTTTTCGTGGGTTATTTGTGATTCAGGATTAAATGTTCTTAACGTCTCTATTTTTTGATCGAAATATTCAACTCTTACTGGGGAAGAATAACTTGTCAGGTATATGTCCATCACTGAGCCACGAACTGCAAATTGACCTGGTATCTCAACAAAATCCTCCCTTACATAACCATTTTCTTTCAGTTCCATAGTAATACTCACTGGATCAAACGGTTTACCAACTTCAAGTTTATTTAACGGACTTAAGTGCATTGGATCAGGAACAGGAGACATAAGTGTTGAAATTGATGCTACTAAAGTAATCTCATTTTCTTCCAGAAAAGAGGACAAGCAAGATATTCTTTTAGCCCTAGTAGTTGGTGCCATTGAGAAGAAATCAAATGGAAGTAACTCAGAGTTCTCTAACAGTAATGCTCTGGAATAATCTTTGACTAATGAAAATAATTTTCTAGATGAATTTACATCTTTAGTGATAATTATATTTTTTTTGGCTGCACTCAACCCCAGATTTTCAATATCTGTAGATGAAGTGATTATTTTTACCACTTAATTTTTTTGATTTTTCCTAAAAAAAAAGAAAATTATATATGGAAGTGTATAATTTGCGTTTTTTAACTTTAGATAAACAATATGGATTTAAAATTTTCTGATTCAGATATAACTTTCAGACAAGAAGTTATTGATTTTTTAGCTGCAGAATACCCAAGCGATATAAAAGAAAAGCAAGATAAAAGAATACCTTTAGATAAGGATGAAATAGTTAGGTGGCAAAAGATTCTCAATGAGAAGGGCTGGTTTACCATAAATTGGCCTGTTCAGTATTCGGGTCAAGAAGAATTATCTGTTACTCAAAAATATATCCTCCAAGAAGAACTGGCTAAAGCGAACACTCCAACAACTATTCCTTTTGGGGTAGGCATGTGCGCACCAGTCCTTTATTCATTCGGAACAGAAGAGCAAAAACAAAAATTTTTACCTTCTATCCAAAACAGTGATGTTTGGTGGTGTCAAGGTTACTCAGAGCCAGGTTCTGGCTCAGATTTGGCTTCTTTGAAGACTAAAGCAGAATTAAAGGATAATAAATATATTGTCAACGGAACAAAGACATGGACTACATTAGCTCAACATGCTGACTGGATTTTTTGTCTTGTTAGAACCGAAACTACAGATATCAAACAAGAAGGTATAAGTTTCTTACTTATTGATATGAAAACGCCTGGCATTGAAGTAAAGCCAATAATCACAATCGATGGATCTCACGAAGTAAACATGGTTTATTTCGATAATGTTGAAGTTCCTGTTGAGAATCTTGTTGGAGAAGAGGGTCAAGGTTGGAATATAGCAAAGTTTCTTCTTGCTCATGAGCGCAGTGGTATAGCCGGAATAGCAGCTCTAAAAAGGGAACTTGGTAAACTCAAGGAATTATCTTCAGAAATTGCACTTGGTGATGGGACTCTATTGGAGGATACCCAATTTAGAAACAAAATTGAAGAAACGGAGATAGAATTAACGGCAACAGAGTACACGGAGCTAAGAACTTTGGCTGCAATGTCTCAAGGCGGATCTCCTGGTGCAGAATCTTCTATTCTTAAAATTAAAGGAACAGAATTACAACAAACAATTTCTGAGTTGTTCGTAGAAATGCTAGGTTACTATGCTCATCCTTTTTATGACGAAACTGAAATAGGCTCTAATGATACTGTTGGACCTGACTATGCAGCTCCAGTAATGCCTCATTATCTGAATTATAGAAAAGTCAGTATTTATGGTGGCAGCAATGAGATACAAAGAAACGTTATATCGAAAGCAATATTGGGGTTATAGGAATGGATTTTACATTTAACGAAGAACAAACTCTTATCCAAGATCAGGTTGATCAATTTATTCAAAAGGAATATGACTGGGAAAGACGACAAAGTCTTTCCAATTCTGAGCTAGGATATGGAGATGATAACTGGAAAAAATTTGCAGATTTAGGCTGGTTAGGTATAAGCGTCTCTGAAGAGAGCGGGGGATTTGGCGGTTCTGCCATTGAATCAATGCTTATCATGGAAGCGTTTGGGAAAGGTTTGGTTGTCGAACCCTTTTTAGAAACAATCATTATGGCTGGAGCTATCATTGATGACCATGGAACAGAAGAACAAAAAAATGAAATTCTAGAACCAACAATTTCAGGCGAAATGCAATTAGCGTTGGCTTATGCAGAACCTCAGAGTAGATTTAATCTTGAAGATGTTGTGACTGAAGCAAAAGCTGATGGAGATGAATATATCTTGAATGGTTATAAATCTGTCGTTATGAACGGACCAGCATCAAATAAATTAATCATTTCTGCTCGAACATCTGGCTCCCAATTTGATAAGTCTGGAATATCTTTATTTGTAGTTAATTCAGATACTGATGGTTTAAATAAAACTAATTATAAAACTGTCGATGGAAGAAGAGCCTCAGACATTACGCTAGAAAATGTAAAGATTTCAAAATCAAATCTTATTGGAGAAGTTGACAAAGGTTTTGATATTCTAGAGTCGGCTATTGATAAATCAATCTTAGCAATCTCTGCAGAAGCCGTTGGTGCTATGGAGGTTCTCTACAAGACAACAGTTGAATATTGTAAAACTCGTGAACAATTTGGAACTGCTATTGGAAAATTTCAGGTTCTCCAGCATAGGATGGTTGATATGTTTATGGAATATGAGCAGTGTAAGTCACTTCTATACATGGCAACAATGAAGTTTGAAGAAGGGTCTCAAGATGCTAAAAAAGCTATTTCTGGATTGAAGTATCAAGTTGGTAAGGCTGGCAAATANATTGGTCAGCAAGCAGTCCAACTCCATGGAGGTATGGGAGTCACTGATGAATTGAACGTAGGTCATTATTTTAAGAGACTTACCACCGTGGGAACAATTTTTGGAAATACTGATTATCATTTAAAAAAATATTCAAGCCTTTAAATGACAAAACAGCAGCCTGATAAAAGAATCCGCCCGGATTTACCAAAAGATCCCTTTGGGGATTTCCAATATAGACAGGCTCTTGCAGANGAAATGNTACCAATGATTGGTCGCATTTATAGAGATAATGTNCACCTTTTACTTTATGGNAAACCATTAGTGAACCTTTCAGTTTCCGAAATTATGAATGCTCANAGNTTTGTCAGAGAAACAGAAAATAATGAGCTTAGTGAATTTGAAACTTACCAAGTAATTACATCATTAAGTGAGTTGGAACTTGGTCCTGCCGAAGTTGATGTAGGGATAATAGCTGCAGCTTTTCTTTTTGATGATAAAGGTCAAAAAATAGAAGACTTTGTAAGAAATTCTGTTGAGGATTTAATTGGTAAAAAAGGATCTATTTTAGAGGTTGCTCAAGATGTAGTGCTCTATGGTTTTGGTCGAATAGGTAGGTTGCTAACCCGAATGTTGATTGAAGACTCGGGTGGAGGAGATAATCTTAGACTTAGAGCAATCGTAGTTAGAAAGGCTGTTGAGGATGATTTAATTAAAAGAGCGAACTTAATGAGGACTGACTCAGTTCATGGACCATTTAAAGGAACTGTTCGAGTNATTGAAGATGAAGATAAACTCATAATCAACGGTAATGAAATAAAAATAATATATGCAAACAGNCCCTCAGATATTGATTACACTAAATATGGAATCGACAAAGCTCTCTTAATCGACAATACTGGAGTTTGGAGAGATAAAGCTGGCCTTGGAACACACTTAAATTGCAAAGGTATATCAAAAGTTCTATTGACTGCACCTGCAAAAGATGGAATCAAAAATATAGTTCATGGTATCAATAATAACATCATGGAAAATGATGAATTATTAGGTGCCGCTTCATGCACAACCAATGCAATAGTCCCAACACTTAAAGTTTTAAACGATGAATTTGATATTCAATCNGGGCATATTGAAAGTGTCCATTCCTATACTAATGATCAAAACTTAATAGATAATTTCCACAAGAAAGTGCGACGTGGAAGAAGTGCAGCATTAAATATGGTGATTACTGAAACNGGCGCCGGTAAAGCCGTAGGACAAGTTCTTCCTGAATTGNAGGGCAAGCTAACTGCAAATGCAGTTAGAGTTCCTACACCAAATGTATCTTTAGCTATTATTAATCTTCGTTTCGCAAAAGATATCACCTTAGAAGAATTGAATGATTTCCTGAGACAAAAAGCTTTTCATTCTGATCTAAAAGAGCAGATTGGTTTTACCAATTCTCCGGAAGTAGTTTCAACTGATTTTGTNGGCGATCGACATGCAGGCATCATTGATTCTGCTGCAACTATTGTAAATGGAAATAAATGTGTTCTTTACGTNTGGTATGACAATGAATTTGGTTANACGGCTCAACTTCTNGGATTAGCAAAAGAAATGGTTGGTTTGACTTATCAAAGATATCCAAATTTTAGCGAATCAACCTAGTAAATTAGACATCAGAACATTATAATACGCTCGCGCTCTGAGGGTAATTTCCCCATTTTTCATTTAGGGAATGATAGAAATAAAAAAAGGTTTAGATATACCCATTNACGGTTCTCCAACCGAAGANATAATTGACTCCAAAAATAGCCGTTCGGTTGCTCTTTTGGGAAATGACTATGTCGGGATGAAGCCTACAATGCTCGTCGAGGAAGGNGATATTGTGAAGTTGGGTCAACCACTGTTTGAAGACAAAAAGAATCCTGGTGTTTTATTTACTTCTCCTGCTGGTGGAAAAGTAGAATCAATTAATAGAGGTGAGAGAAGAATACTACAGTCTGTTGTTATAGNAATTGGAAGAGAAGAGGAAGCTATTGAATTTAATAAATATTCTTATGAAGAACTAGATTCAGTTTCCTCAGAGGAAATAAGAGCTCAGTTAATCTCCTCCGGTATGTGGACCTCATTTAGAACTAGACCTTACAGTAAAATACCTGCTATTGACTCAAAGCCTTCTAATATTTTTGTTTCTATCCTGGATACAAATCCTTTAAGTCCGAATCCAGAAACAATAATTGATCTTGATAGAGACAGNTTTTTATTAGGTCTCCATGTGATCAAAAACCTTATCACTTGCCCAATTCATGTTTGCTCTGGTGAAAATTCTTCTATAGAAATTCAATCAGATGATCGAATTATTTTGCATGAATTNAGCGGGCCTCATCCAGCTGGACTTGTCGGTACCCAGATGCATTACATATCGCCTGCTAGCCCTTCTAACGTAAACTGGACTATCGGGTATCAAGACATCATATCAATTGGTAAGCTTTTTAATACTGGTAANCTTGATGTTCAGAGAATTGTCTCATTGGCTGGACCGCAAGTTAATAAACCATCCTATGTAAAAACAAGAGTTGGGGCTTGTACTGATGAATTAACGGCAGGGGANCTCACACCCAGAGAAAACAGAATTATTTCTGGCTCAGTAATATCCGGCAGGGAAGCTATTGGNCCCCATGCTTATCTCGGTCGTTATCATAATCAAATTTCAGTTGTAGCAGAGCCAAATTCAAAAGATCGTGAATTTATGAATTGGTTAACACCAGGTTCAAGGAAATTTTCTAAGATTCCACTATTTTTATCTTCTTTATTTCCGAAGAAAATATTCAAATTCAAGGCGTTAATGAATGGCTCTGATCGACCCATTGTCCCGATAGGTGTATATGAAGAGGTTTTACCTTATAACATTCTTGCAGCAATGCTTTTAAGAAACATAGTTTTAATGGACACTGAAAAAATTCAAGCGCTAGGGGGACTAGAACTTGACGAAGAGGATTTATCTCTCTGTAGTTTTGTTTGTCCCGGTAAATATGATTTCGGATCTCTACTAAGAGCTGGATTAACTAAAATTGAGGTCGAAGGATAAATGAAACCACTCAGAAAATTTTTTGATACTCATAAACCGAAATTTACAACCGGTGGTGCTTTAGAAAAGTATTTTCCTATCTATGATGTTTTTGAAAATCTATTTTATTCTTCAGATAAAAGAACTTTTGGCGCTGTTCATATTAGAGACAGTATAGATCTTCAAAAAGTTATGGTAGTTGTTTGGATGGCAACATTCCCTGCAATGTTCTATGGAATGTACAACCTAGGTTTTCAGTCTTTATCAGCCTTTCAAGAAATTGGGTCAATTAACAAAGATGATTGGCACTTCATATTTATAGATTTACTTTGTAATTATGATCCTAAAAGTATTTGGGATTGCATTTGGTTTGGTGCTTGCTATTTTATCCCAATTTATCTTGTTACGTTCATAGTTGGAATAGCTTGGGAAGTAATTTTTGCAATAGTAAGAGGGCATGAAATAAATGAAGGTGCTTTCGTTACTACAGTCCTTTTTGCACTCTGTTGTCCTCCAGATGCACCTCTGTGGCAAGTAGCTCTGGGTATTAGTTTTGGAATTGTTGTTGCTAAAGAGATATTTGGAGGTACTGGTAAAAATTTCTTAAATCCTGCTTTAGCTGGTAGAGCTTTCTTGTATTTTGCTTATCCTGTTGATTGGTCAGGAGATTCAGTGTGGGTTGCTGTTGATGGCTATAGTTCACCAACTATACTTGGAATAGGTGCACAAGAAGGTTTAAATGGTATTCAAGCCCAATATTCTTGGTTTGATGCTTTTTTAGGATCTATTCCAGGATCAATCGGTGAAACATCTACACTTTTCATATTAATTGGACTGATAATTTTGCTTTATACAAGAGTGGCTTCATGGAGAGTTATCGCTGGTGTATTGCTAGGAACTTTTGTTACATCTGAATTATTCAACTTCATAGGTTCGGATACTAATCCAATGTTTTCTTTACCTTTTCATTGGCATCTTGTGATTGGTGGTTTTGCATTTGGGTTGACTTTTATGGCGGTTGAACCTGTCTCTGGTTCACATACGAATCTAGGAAGATGGTATTACGGTATCTTGATTGGAATAATGGTAGTCTTAATAAGAGTTGTTAATCCTGCTTATCCTGAAGGAATGATGTTAGCAATTCTTTTTGCAAACTTATTTGCCCCATTAATTGATCATTTCGTCCAAGAAAGAAATATTAAACAAAGATTAAATCGAGTAGCGTAATGAATAATAACGATACCATTAAAAAAACATTAATAGTAGCAGTCTCACTTTGTCTTGTATGTTCAGCTTTGATATCGTTTTCTGCTGTTGAGCTTAGAGACCGGCAAGAGGCTAATAAAACTTTAGATAAACAAAGCAAGATTTTGTCTGCTGCAGGACTTCTTGATGAATCAAGCGATATTGCAAAGCAATTTGAGTCAATAGATGCAAGAATTGTCAATTTAGATACTGGAAAATTTGATGCAACTATTAAACTCGANGATTANGANGAAGGTGCCTTTTCNNGAAATCCANCAACTTCNATNGAACTNNCNTCNNAGANNGATATNGCTCTAATTAAAAGAAGAGAAAACTTTCAAACTGTTTATCTCCATTATGATCAAAATGCACTAAATGCTGTCATTCTCCCTGTTAGAGGTTATGGCCTGTGGGGTACCATGAAAGGCTATTTAGCTCTTGAACCAGATTTAGAAACAATTATCGGATTNGAATTTTTTGAGCACATAGAAACACCNGGCCTTGGTGGGGAAATTGATAATCCAAGATGGAAAGCCATATGGAAAGGTAAAGAAATATTCTCAGAGACTGGAGAAGTATTAATATCGGTCATAAAAGGTGCAGTAGACAAATCATCTGAAGATTCAAAATATCAAGTCGATGGCTTATCTGGCGCGACTATTACAAGTAATGGTGTTACCAACTTACTTTCTTTCTGGTTGGGTGATATGGGGTATGGACCACTAATATCTCAGTTAAAAGAAGAGGAGTTAAGAGATGTCTAAAGTAAAAGAGGTTCTTTTAAATCCTATCTTCAATGATAATCCAATAGCCCTACAGATATTAGGTATATGTTCAGCACTTGCTGTCACAGGTAATTTGTACATAACCTTGATTATGTGTGTAGCACTAACCACAGTCGTTACTTTGTCGAATCTTTTTGTTTCTCTTATAAGAAACCAAATTCCTACTAATATTAGAATTATTGTTCAGATATCAATTATCGCAACACTCGTGATGTTAGTAGATGAAGTCTTACAGGCTTTTGATTATGAGAGTAGTAAAACACTTTCCGTTTTTGTGGGTCTTATAGTCACAAATTGTATCGTTATGGGTAGAGCCGAAGCTTTTGCAATGAAGAATGGACCTTTAATGAGCGCAATTGATGGTTTTGGAAATGGACTTGGTTATAGCGTGATACTTATCGTCATTGCAATAATAAGAGAGTTTGTTGGTGCTGGAACTTTTTATGGAATCGAGATAATGCCTCTCACTACAAATGGTGGTTGGTATATGGCTAATAATTTCTTTTTAACACCAGCTAGTTCATTTTTCATAATCGGATTTACTATATGGGCTTTGAGACAATGGAAGACTGATCAGATTGAAGAACCTGAATTCAAAATTTCAAAAAATAGCTTGGAGGCTGAAAAGAGGACTGTCTAATGTTAGAAGCGTACCTAAGCATGTTNATAAAAGCTGTATTTATTGAAAATATAGCTATAAATTTCTTTCTTGGAATGTGCACTTTCCTTGCAATATCCAAGCGTATTCAGCCTGCAATCGGACTTGGAATTGCAGTAATAGTGGTCTTAGGTCTCGCAGTTCCTATTAACAACTTAATTTTCAATTTTTTCCTAAAAGAGGATGCACTATTCCCAGGATCAGATTTACATTTTGTTGGGCTGATTTGTTACATAGGAATAATTGCTGCGTTAGTTCAAATCTTAGAAATGTTTTTAGATCGTTATATACCCGCACTTTACAATGCATTGGGTGTCTTTTTGCCTTTAATTACCGTGAACTGTGCTATTTTAGGGGGAGTCCTTTTCTCTATTGAGAGAAATTTAGCGTTTACAGAAAGCATCGTTTATGGATTGGGTGCTGGTACCGGATGGGCCTTAGCTATAGTTGCTCTTGCNGGCATAACAGAAAGATTAAAATATGCAGATATACCCGAAGGTCTTCAAGGCCTTGGAATAACTTTCATAACTGTCGGATTGATGTGTTTTGGTTTTTTATCATTTGGAGGAATTTCTTTATAAATTATGAATTTTTTACAGAATGAAATTGTCTTAGGTGTATTNGTTTTCACACTTGCAGTTAATATGATGGTNNTNATCATNTTAGGGGCAAGAAAATTACTTGTTTCATCTGGGAGTGTAAATATATCTATGAACGAAGCAGCTAAATCTGTGGAAGTCGAGGCAGGAGGCAAACTTCTACAAACTTTAGCATCACAAAATCTATTCCTATCATCTGCCTGTGGTGGTGGAGGTACATGTGCTCAATGCAAGTGTCGAGTAGTAAGTGGTGGCGGCTCAATACTACCTACTGAAGAAGCTCATTTCACTAATAAAGAAAAAAATGACGGATGGCGATTATCATGCCAAGTTCCTGTAAAAGACGATATGGAAATAATTGTTCCTGACGAAGTCTTTGGTGCTAGGAAATGGGAATGTGAAGTTATTTCAAATAAAAATGTTGCGACTTTTATTAAAGAACTTGTTCTCAAATTACCTGAAGGAGAAGAAGTTGCTTTTAAAGCTGGCGGCTATGTTCAAATGGAAATTCCTCCGTATGAATTGGATTACAAGTCTTTTGATATTGAAGAAGAATATCACGGAGATTGGGATAGATTCGGTGTTTGGGAGAACTCCTCTAAGACACTTGAACCAGTTATTAGAGCTTACTCTATGGCCAATTATCCAAATGAAAAAGGAATAATGAAATTCAATATCAGAATTGCTTCACCCCCTCCTGGAACAGATTTTCCTCCAGGAGAAATGAGTTCCTATATTTTTAATTTAAAAGAAGGCGATACTCTGACTATTTTCGGACCTTTTGGAGAATTTTTTGCTGAAGAGACTGATGCTGAGATGGTGTTCATAGGTGGCGGTGCAGGTATGGCGCCAATGAGATCTCATATTTTTGATCAGTTACTGAGATTAAACTCTAAACGAAAAATCACTTTCTTTTATGGAGCTAGAAGCTTAACAGAAATGTTCTACACAGATGAATATGATAAATTAGCAGAAGAACATGAGAATTTTGAATGGCATGTAGCTTTATCTGATCCTTTACCTGAAGATAATTGGGAAGGGCATACAGGCTTCATCCATCAAGTCATCCACGATCAATATCTAAAAGATCATCCTGCTCCAGAAGATTGTGAATATTATATGTGTGGTCCACCTCCAATGATGGCTGCATGTTTTGATATGTTAGATAGTTTAGGTGTTGAACCTGAAGCAATTAAATTTGATGATTTTGGAAGTTAATTGAATCAAAGGATTTTTTTATCTTCTATAGCTCTTGTTTTTGTCATATTCTTAATTTTTAAGAATGATGATATAGCTGAGACTCAGATTTTTAAAGGCAGTATCATGGGTACTGGTTATAGCATTTCTCTTCAATCTGAAGTTTCAAGTCAAAATACACACTTTAAAGCGTTCAACATCCTTCAAAAAGTTAACCAGGAAATGTCTTCATATCTAGACGATTCTTTGATTTCAAAAGTAAATAAAGCTGAAGTTGGGATATGGGTAACNGTTACTCAAGATTTTNTAGAAGTTTTAGATTATGCCTTAGCTTTGTGTGAAGAGACTCAAGGNATCTATGACGTTTCTATTGGNAAATTAGTCAATCTGTGGGGGTTTGGCCCTGATGAAGTTTATAAAGAACCTTCTGAGGAAGAGGTATCTTATTTATCGTCTCAAGTTGGCTGTGGTTCAGTTATTCTAGACTCCTCAAACCTTTTAGTTAAAAAAGTTAAAGATATTGAATTAGATTTTTCATCAATAGCGAAGGGGTTTGCTATTGATAAGGTATATAAATTTTTAGAGGAGCAACAGAATATCAAAAGCTTTTTTATTGAGATAGGAGGAGAGATTCGATCAACTTCTTTAAAATCCAATGATCAGCCCTGGAAAGCTGGAATAGTAAATCCATCAGATCAAGATAAGATCATATATACTTTTTTGTCTTCTAGTTTTGATTCTTTTGCCTTGGCAACTTCAGGGGATTATAGGAATGTAAGAATCCTTAATGAAAAAGAATTTAGTCACACTATGAATACTTTTTCTGGGTTACCATCTAGTTTTTCAAAAAAATCTGTAACTGTTATTTCCGAAAACGCAATGAAAGCTGATGCGCTTGCAACAGCTCTCAATGCCATGAAATTAGAACAGGCTATTAATTATTCTAATAAGGAAGGAATAAAAGCCCTTTTTATTACAGAAATTGAAGGTCAAACTAATTTACTATTTTCTGACGACCTTGAACACGTTAAAATATAACTATGTTGGAAATGCTCTTAATATTTTTCGTTTTAATGTCTATTATCGGTATTATGTCAGTGGGTGTGCTCTTTGGAAAAAAACCTATAACCGGTTCCTGTGGAGGGCTAGCTGGTTTAGAACCAGGAAGAGAATGTGAATTGTGTGGAGGAAATCCTTCAAAGTGTGCTGAACAGTAAAATAATTTGTCAAAAAAAGGGAGCAAGTAGCTCCCTTTTTTATTAGTTCTACCTCAAAACTGATTCATTGTATTGTCTTCACCCGCAGCTTTGAGCGCAGCTTCACCTGCAAAATATTCCTTATGATCGTCTCCCATGTCGGAGCCAGCCATATTTTGATGCTTCACACACGCTATACCTTCTCTTATCTCTTTCCTCTGGACACCTGCAACATAACCCAACATACCTTTATCTCCAAAATATTCTTTTGCGAGATTATCCGTTGATAGTGCTGCAGTATGATAAGTAGGAAGGGTAATCAGATGATGGAATATACCGGCTTGTTTTGCGGCATCAGCTTGGAAAGTGCGAATTTTTTCATCTGCTTGGATTGCAAGTTCTGTTTCATCATACTTTTCATCCATCAAATTATCTCTATCGTATGAAGACACGTCCTTACCAGATTCCTCCATGGCATCAAAAACTTGCTGTCTAAAATTTAATGTCCAATTGAAAGAAGGACTATTGTTGTAAACAAGTTTAGCATTTGGCACAACCTTCCTTATTTCATCCATCATTGCACCAATTTGTCCTATATGGGGCTTTTCAGTTTCTATCCAAATCAGATCAGCTCCATTTTGAAGACTTGTTATCGAATCCAAGATGCATCTTGCCTCACCAGTCCCTTCTTTGAATCTATAGAGATTACTTGGTAATCTTTTGGGTCTTACTAATTTTCCATGATAGTTGATTAGGACGTCCCCATGATTCATCTCTTCTTCAGATACCTCTTCAAGATCCAAAAATGAATTATATTGATCACCAAGATCACCAACTTCATGAGTAATGGCAATTCGTTGAGTTAGACCTGCGCCCAAAGAGTCTGTTCTTGCAACAATTACACCATCTTCAACTCCAAGTTCTAGAAATGCATATCGTACAGCATTGATTTTTGCTAAAAAATCAGCATGAGGAACTGTAACTTTTCCATCCTGGTGTCCACATTGCTTCTCATCTGAAACCTGGTTCTCGATCTGTATACAACAAGCGCCAGCTTCTATCATTTGCTTAGCCATTAAATAAGTCGCTTCTTCATTTCCGAAGCCAGCATCAATATCAGCAATTATTGGAACAATATGGGTTTGAAAATTATCAATTTTCCTCTGAACCTCTTCCTTCTCCTTACCCTCCAAAGAATCCAATTGTCTAAAGAGATCACCTAGCTCTCTAGCATCAGCTTGTTTTAGGAATGTATATAATTCATTAATCAGAGATGCAACTGTTGTTTTTTCATGCATGGACTGATCTGGTAGAGGACCAAATGCGGATCTCAAAGCCGCAACCATCCATCCGGATAGATAGAGATACTTTTTATCCGTCGTTCCAAAATGTTTTTTTATAGAAATAAGTTTTTGTTGACCTATAAAACCATGCCAGCATCCTAAAGATTGTGTGTACGCTTCTGGATTAGAATCATATTCCTCCATATCCTTTCGCATAATCGCTGCGGTGTATCTAGCTATATCCAATCCAGATTGAAATTGATTTTGAAGTCTCATTCTCGCTGCACTTTCTGCTTGGATATTTACATTTGAACCATTACCTTGCTTTTTCAGTTCTGTAAGTTCTTGAATTAAATCTTTGTAAGACGCCATAATCCTTCCTTAATGTATTTATGATGTTAAATCTTTATGTGATTTTATGTACCTTTTAAGCTAAAAGATGCGTCAGTTTAACGGTAATTAAACATAAATCAATATACTTTTAGAGATTGGATAATTCTTCAGCAAAACCAGTATAAGTGTGGGGTGTGAGCTCTAATAATCGAGATTTTTCATCTTCAGGAATGTCTAGACTTTTAATTAATTCTAAAAGGTCAGATCTTGTAATTTCCTTACCTCTTGAAATTTTCTTCATTAATTCATAACCATCAGGAATATTATTTTTTCTCAGTACAGTCTGGATTGCCTCTGTTAAGACTTCCCATGCTGTATCTAAGTCTGATGCAAGTTTTTCTTTATTTATCTCTAATTTATTGAGCCCTTTGAGAAGGGAAGTCAATGCCAAATTAATATATCCAAATGAAGAACCTATATTTCTCATTACAGTTGAATCAGTGAGATCCCTTTGCCATCTTGAAACAGTAACAGTATTGCTAATATGGTTAAGAAGTGCATTTGCTAGTCCAAAGTTACCCTCTGCATTTTCGAAATCAATAGGGTTAACTTTATGAGGCATAGTTGAAGATCCTACCTCACCTTTCTTGAGTTTTTGTTTGAAGTACCCTAGAGAAATATAACCCCAAATATCTCTAGACATATCAATAAAAACATTGTTCAACTTTACGTAATCACCCAATAACAGAGCTATTGTGTCTTTAGGTTCTATTTGTGTTGTATGACTATTGAAGTCTAGCTTCAAGCTTCTGACAAATTGATTGGATATTTTTTGCCAGTCAATTTCAGGATAGGCTACCCTGTGAGCATTATAGTTTCCAACTGCTCCATTAATTTTTCCAGTCATTGTTCTTTGATCTACTGATAAAGAAATTTTATTTATTCTATGATGAAAATTCGCGAATTCTTTTCCCATAGTAGTTGGAGAAGCACTCTGGCCATGAGTTCTAGATAACATGGAGATTTTTTTATACTTGTTCGCAAGTTGTTTAATTTTTTTGTTCGTTTCATTAATAGCTGCCTTAGTTATTGATTTAGCTTCTTTAATCATTAGCGCATAAGAAAGATTATTAATATCCTCAGATGTGCAAGCAAAATGAATAAATTCTTGATATTTTGATAATTTTTTATGTTTCTTGAACTTTTCCCTGATGAAATACTCGATTGCTTTAACATCATGATTGGTCTTTTTTTCGATGGTTTTAACTCTTTTGGCATCTTTGATATCAAAATTATCAATTAAATCATTAAGATAGAGATAATCTTTAATATCTAACTTTGGTAGTTCTTTTATTTGCGAGTTTTTAGAGAGATGAATAAACCATTTGATTTCTATTGTGTAACGATACTTTATAAGCCCGTATTCACTGGTAATTTCTCTTAATGCTGAAACTGCATTTTCGTATCTTCCATCTAGTGGCGATATTGAAAAGAGACTTTCATGGTTCATAGGTTTATTATAGCTTAATGTCTATAATTACTTGCCTTGAGTCTAAAGTAGATTCAAACTAGACCTAAATATGAAGGTTATTGTTGTCTTAGCATTTTCAATTATTTCAGTTTTCTTGAATGCCAAGACGGTCGTACATGTTGGTAATCTTTTTGATGTAAAAAGTGGCAACTTACTTCCTGAAATGTCAGTGTTCGTTGAGAATGAATTTATCACTGAGGTCGTAGAAGGATATGTTCCACCTGATCCCGAAGATATTTATATTGATTTAACGGGTTATTATGCTTTTCCGGGTTTAATTGATATGCATGTGCATTTAACTAGCCAAAGCTCTAATAGGGCTTATCTTGAAAATTTCACTCTTAATGCAGCAGACTATGCAATCAGAGCTACAAAAAATGCGGAGAAAACTCTTTTAGCTGGTTTTACAACCGTACGCAATTTAGGTGACTTTGATTCCATAACAATTTCGCTACGAAACGCAATAAATGACAAAATAACTAGAGGCCCCAGAATATATTCCTCAGGAAAAACAATTGCTACTACAGGAGGTCATGCTGACCCAACTAATTCTCTTAATTTGAAGTTAACTTCAGATCCTGGACCGGCTGAAGGAATTATAAATAATGCAGATGATGCTTATAAGGCAGTAAGACATAGATATAAAGAAGATGCAGATCTAATAAAAATAACTGCTACTGGAGGTGTTTTAAGTAATGCTAAAGATGGACAAGGCCCTCAAATGACAATTAAAGAGATAGAGGCTATCGTTGATGCAGCTAAAGATTATGGATTTAAAGTAGCTGCACATGCACACGGAACTGAAGGTATAAAAAGAGCTGTTCTGGCCGGTGTAGACTCCATTGAGCATGGAACTATTATGGATGGGGAAGGATTAGCCTTAATGAAAAAGTATGGTACGTATTATATCCCAACGATCTCGGCTGGAATGTTTGTAGCTGCAAAAGCAAAAGAACCAGGTTATTATCCTCAAATTATTGTACCAAAAGCTCTAGAAATTGGACCAAGGCTGCTAAATACGTTCACAACCGCTTATAAGTTTGGAATTAAAATTGCATTCGGAACAGATTCAGGGGTTTCTTACCATGGCGAAAATGCTAAAGAATTTCTATATATGGTGAAAGGTGGAATGTCAGAGATGGAGGCTATTAGGTCAGCTACTGTTGTGGCATCGGAATTATTAGGAATTGATGATAAGTTAGGAACCATTGAGTCGGGGAAAATTGCTGATATTATCGCAGTAAATGGTAACCCAGTTAAAGATATTACATCTCTTCAGAGTGTTGTTTTTGTAATGAAAGAAGGAGTAATATATAAAAGTGAATAAAGTTATTT
>PAOE01000042.1 GCA_002707915.1 Gammaproteobacteria bacterium | reverse complement strand
CAGCATTCCCACTGGGAGCCATTGTTGGCGGGATCATATCGGTATACCTCATTTCAGAGTATGGCTGGCGTTCACTGTTTCTTTTTGGGGCTCTGGCTTCGATGATTATGATACCGCTGGTTTACTGGAAAATGCCGGAATCTTTGGATTTTCTCTTATCTAAAGAATCAGATGACGTACTTTTGGATGTTAATAAGCTCAGGCAGAAAATGGGTCTAGGCGAGATCGATTCATACGAAATGGTGGGTCAGAAAAAAAGATCAGGCGGGCTAAAAGTCATTCTTAACAAGCCATTTTGGCAGTCGACGTATTTGATATGGTTATCTTTTTTCTGTCTCATGTTTGCTTTCTATTACGTGGTAAGCTGGACATCGAAATTACTAGTTGATGCCGGATTGACAACTGCTCAAGGTATATCTGCAAACATTTATGTCATGACAGGGGGCATTGTTGGATCGGTCGTCCTCGGATTATTGACGCGGCGTTATGATGTCACTCGGCTAACCGCACTTTACTTATTGCTATGTGTGGTCTCGATGTCGGTTTTTGGCATGGCCAGTCTAGGATTGGTTAGTTTGATGATTTGTGCCTCTGTAATGGGATTTTTCCTCGTTGGTGCAATGATCGGGCTTTACACCATAGCACCTTCGTTATATCCAGCTACCCACAGAGTTACTGGGATGGGCTGGGCGATTGGTGTCGGGCGTGTTGGCGCAATTATCTCGCCTTTCTTTGGGGGTGTATTACTTAATTGGGGCTTTCAAACCAGTCAGATTATCGTTATCTTTGCGCTTCCACTGTTGCTGGCGGCAATTGCAATCTGGAGAATTAAATGGGCGAGAACTTTGGCATAATGCTTTCCCCAATCTACTCGGAATTTTTGTTTAATGAGAGCTTCAGTGAATTGGGGTAGAAGCCTCTCGATTCGTCAATACATAGCTATTTCAAATTAAGAAGGAAGAATTATCATGCTCAATGAATGTTTTAAATGTTTCGGTTTAAGCACGACCGCCTTGCCTGCAAACTTTTGGTATCTCTTGCACTTGCACAGAAAATTCGTGTTTTTCTTAACTGTAACGATCTTGACCTTGTTACCGAGCCTAGTAACGGCTGACTTGGAAGAAATCATTGTCACTGCTAGGAAAAAAGCAGAAGGTTTGCAAGACACTCCGATATCTATCACAGCCTTGTCAGGGGATCGGCTAGAGGATATGGGCTTGACCAAGATAACTAAATTACAAGACGTCACCCCCAATCTTGTGTTCCAAAATACACCAACCTTCAGTGGGGCCGGTAACAACGCTGCGGTTTACATTCGAGGGATAGGACAGCGAGATTTTATACCCACGATTGACCCAGGTGTTGGAATATATGTTGACGAAGTTTATCTTGGGCGCTCGGCGGGTGCGGTCTTTGATATGATTGACATCAGTCAAGTGGAGGTTCTTCGGGGGCCTCAAGGAACATTATTCNGCCGAAATACCATTGGTGGAGCGATTAGTATATCAACAGCGAAACCGAGTGACGTTCTGGCCGGAAAATTTGATGTGAAGATCGGTACTGACAGTCGACAAAACTTCAGAGGAATGATTAATTTACCGATTTCAGACACACTATTTATGCGAGCGTCTGCCGCAAACATGGAACAAGACGGTTATGTGTTTAGGCCCTTTGATGGAAAAGATCTTGGTAATCAAGATTACACTATGGCCCGCGTAGCATTTCGTTGGCTCGCTTCAGAGAACTTCACCGCTGACGTGTCCTTTGACTATTACGACGATAAAACTAATGGCCCTCCAATGGTAATTACTCGTGTAGACGATTTTCCCGACAGTTTAAACGCAACGGCGGGAGGCAACTTTCCTTTCATCAATAATATCTTTGCTGGGTTTGGTATGGCTGGGCCTGACCCGATTCCTTGTACTTTGCCAACTGCGCCTGATAGTTGCTTCACCTCTGCAAACGTCGTTACTGGCAATAATACGAATCTTGGCACAGGGCCGAATTTCTCTCAAATGGAGAATGAGGCGGTTTCCATGCTGTTGACATGGGAACTGGAAAATATGACTGCTAAGATGATAGCAGGTTATCGTTCGCTTGATGGCTCGTTTGCTTCGGACCGTGATGGCTATCCGCAAGCTGACGGTNCCCCTTGGGTGCCTGGCGGACCCCCCTTGATGATCAACCCAGTTACCCACTATTTCGATACTTTTGTGCAGGATCAGACCTCNCTTGAGCTGCAGTTGTCTGGTACTTCTATGGGTGATCGGTTTGATTGGGTGATTGGTGTATATACTTTCGGGGAAGATGGCGAAAATATAAATCCTGTCGACTTTACCCCCGCCTCTATTCAAAGTGGAGGNTACTTTGACTACAAGAGCGACGCCGTATTTGGTCAGTTGACTGTTAGAGTAACGGACGCTCTTGATGNCACTTTTGGTGTTCGCTATACGAAAGAGGACCGTGATTATACNCCAGACCAATTTTTTGAAGAGTTGCCCTTAGGAACACCAGCTTTTCCCTGCTATTCTCAGTCAGGTGACTTCAAGCCATGTGAGCTTGGGGATAGGGTTGTTCCTTATCAGACCGTGAATAATAAAATGTCGGAAACGACGCCGATGTTAAATCTCGCTTATGCTATTGATGACGAAACAATGATATATGCTACTTACAGCGAGGGTTTCAAGGTCGGTGGATTTAATCAGCGCATNTTTCCGCCTGAACCCAGCCTGCCGACATTTGATCCAGAGTATGTCAAGTCTTATGAGATCGGCGTAAAATCTGAGTTTCTGAACAATGATCTGCGGATTAATGCGTCGGCATATGTAAGTGATTATACTGACCTACAGCTGCTAATTGCGGAGCCCAGTCGCGTAGGCCCTTATATTACAAATGCTGGAGAGGCCACCATCGAGGGCTTAGAACTTGAGCTGTCGTATGTCGCACCGAGTATGTTTTTTGTCGATTTAGCTGCGGGTTATACTGACGCGGGCTACGATGAACTGACTGATGGGGCGCTAGCTGGAGGGCTCACGGTGGACTCACCCTTTGGGTTTATTTCTGAATGGAATGCACACCTATCGGTGTCAAAATCTATCGATCTTTCAGGTGGCACGTTGACGCCACGCATTGACTGGACATGGCGTTCGGGTCTCTACACCAATGCAAGTGGCCTGCCATTGCCACCGCCGTGGGCCGATGCGCTCTATCAGCCAGATTATAGTGTGGTTAATATTAGTGCCCGCTGGGAGAGTCCTGCGGCTGGTCTTAATGTTACTGCGGGGATTGAAAATATCGGAGACGAAGAGTACGCNATATTTGGGGACTACCAACCCAACTTTGGAAGTGATGCNGAGGCTTACGATCGAGGCAGGCAGTGGTACTTAATGATAGGATACGAGTTTTAAGATATAAAAANCATTGATAATTCTTTTTTGAAAGAGGGGTAGAGCGGGTATGTCTTTTGCGGATCGCGATGGATACATCTGGGTGGATGGTAAGCTGGTGGACTGGCGAGATGCAAAAGTGCATCTCTTAACGCACACGCTGCACTATGGTTCAGGGGTTTTTGAAGGAGTCAGAGCTTACGACACAGGGGCGATGGGGACTTGCATATTCCGCCTAGACGATCACACTAACAGGCTATTCAATTCGGCTAAAACCATTCATATGACCATTCCCTTCGATCGGGCCACTATCAACGCAGCTCATTGCCAGGTTGTGCGGGCCAATGAGCTCAAAGAGGCTTACATCAGGCCACTAGTTTATTTTGGATCGGAAGGCATGGGCCTAAGGGCCCAGGAGTTGCAAGTGCACGTCGGAATAGCAGCTTGGGAATGGCCATCATATATGGATCCAGAGGCAAGAGAAAAAGGAATTAAAGTAAAACTATCAACTTACAAAAGACAGGTAAAAAATCCAGTTTCAAATGCTAAAGTGAATGGTAACTATGTTCATTCAATTGTCGCTCTTACTGAAGCCCTCGAAGATGGTTTCGATGAGGCTTTGATGCTAGATGCAGATGGATATGTTGCTGAGGGGAGTGGTGAGAACTTTTTCATAGTGAAGGATGGAAAGCTCTATTCACCTTTTTTGGATTCATGCTTAGATGGAATCACTAGAAAGACAATCATTGATCTAGCAATGGAATTAAAAATACCTTTTCAAGAAAAAAAAATTACTGTCGAAGATGTCTTTGATGCTGATGAATCTTTTTTTTCCGGAACTGCAGCAGAAGTTGTGCCTATAAATTCGCTTGATAACCAGAAAATAGGAAGTGGTTTAAGGGGCCCGGTGACAGAAAAACTACAAAAAACATATTTTGATCAGGTTAGAGGTGAAAGAGAAGCCAATAATGGCTGGCATACTTTTACTAATTAAGTAATGAAGATACTTGTTGTAGGACCGTCTTGGGTGGGCGATTCTGTAATGGCTCAAACACTTTATAAGAGGATTAAAAAAGAGCTTCCCTCATCACAAATTGACGTGATATCTCCTCATTGGTCTCTGGCTTTACTTGAGAGAATGCCAGAAGTGTGTAAAAAAATTGTTTCTCCATTCTCACACGGGGAAACAAAGCTTCTTGAAAGATATAGGCTCGGTCAAGGTCTCAAAAAGGAAAATTATGACAGGGCTATTGTTTTAACGAATTCATTGAAATCATCTTTAATTCCATATTTTGCTCGTATAGGAGTCAGAACAGGTTGGTTAGGTGAGTTTAGATATGGGTTAATAAATGACATACGATCTTCTAAAAAATTAAAAAAATCTTTAATGATTGAAAAATTTGCCGCACTTTCTTTGTATGAAGAAAACTATTCCATAGAAAATTTAACTTTTCCCGAATTGGAGATTGATTTTGCTAATCAAAGAAAATTTTTGGAAGAGTTTAGTATTGATTACTCTAAAAACACTATGGCTATATGTCCCGGAGCAGAATTTGGGCCCTCAAAAAGGTGGCCTGCAGAGTACTATGCTGAAATTGCAATATTTTATGTGAATAAAGGATGGAATGTTTTATGCATAGGATCAAAAAATGATGAAGATATAGGCATAGAAATTGGCTCATTTAATAATCTCGGCTGCAATGAAAGCTTTATTAATTTAATTGGAAAAACATCCTTACAAGATGCTATTGATATTTTGGCCTTTACTGAAAAAGTTGTTACAAATGATTCAGGATTGATGCATATAGCAGCCGCTGTCAAAACTCCTCTTGTTGCCCTTTATGGACCATCTTCTCCTGAATACACTCCTCCACTTATTTCAAAAAAGAAAATACTAAGGAAAACACAAGGATATGAAAAGGTTAGGTATGGAAGTAATGAAAAAGGTTATCATCAGTCTCTTTTAGATATAAAACCAGAAGAGGTTTTGAATGCTCTGGAGGAACTTTGAAGAGATATGCCAAAAACATAGCCTTAGTTCTATTTAAGTATTTCCCTTATGGTGGATTGCAGAGAGATTTTTTTAGCATTGCAAAAGAGTTAAAAGAAAGGGGGCATTCAATAAAAGTATTTACTAGGACCTGGGACGGAGCAATCCCATCTTGGTTAGATGTAATAGAGGTGGGCGAAAAGGGAATAACCAATGCATCTAAGAATAAAAAATTTGTAGAAAATGTAATCTTTGAGGTTAAGAAAGACTGTCCTGATATTGTTTTTGGATTTAATAAGATGCCAGGACTGGATCTCTATTTCGCAGCAGATACTTGTTTTGCAAAATATTCTTCAGAGAAACATTTCTTACAAAAGTTTACTAAGCGATCCAAGCAAGCAATTCAGTATGAGAAAGATGTTTTTTCTAAAAAATCAAAAACCAAAATATTACTTTTAAATTCCATTCAAAAAACAGACTTTACTGATGTTTATGAAACCCCTGAGGATAGAATACAAATTATCCCACCCGGTCTAGATAGAAATTGGTTGAATGTTGAGTCATTCAATATAAGAGACGAATTAAAAATTTCTGATAAAGACAAAATAATGTTATTCGTTGGATCGGACTTCTCAAGAAAAGGTCTTGATCGTGCAGTTTTAGGCCTTGAACACCTTCTGGATAACCATATACCTACAAGTTTAATTGTTATAGGCGATGATAAAGATTCAGATTATTTAGAATTGATTACAAAAAAGAACTTGGTAAGTAGAATAAAATTTATGGGTCCAAGAAATGATGTTGCTTCTTTTATGAAGTCCTCAGACATTCTGATACATCCTGCGAGAGAAGAGGCAGCAGGTAATGTAGTTATCGAAGCAATTATTGCAGGGCTTCCGTCCATAGTATCAAGTGAGGTGGGATTTTCGGAGGAGATATTGAAGTTCAACTCAGGGTATGTTCTTAAAGGTACTTTTTCGCAAAAGGCTTTTAATTCTCTTCTTGCCGAAGCAATAAGCGATGAAAATTTAGATAAGATAAGACTTTCTATAAGAAATATTAGGAATAGAGATTATTTTTTTTCCAGATTTAAATTTGTTGCCGATTACATAGAAAATAATTTCTTATGAAACAGCTCTTTTTTGATGAAGATATCAAATATCTCTTTAACGGAAGTAAGTCGTTTGATCTCGCTCAAAAAGTTGAAGGTGAAATTTATAGAGAACATGCAAATAGAATCACTAAGAAGATTATAGTAAACCACAAGGGTTACTTTATAAAATTACACGCACCTGTTGGTTGGAGAGAAATATTCAAAAACCTTATCCAAATAAAAATCCAAGTAATTGGTGCTACAAGAGAATTAAAGGCATTAAAACACCTAGCTCATCATGGTATTAACACACTTTCTGTCATTGGTTTTTTCAAAAGGGGAATTATTCCTGCTTATTCTCAATCATTCCTTATTACAAAAGAGCTTAATAAAACAATTTCACTTGAAGACTTTTTCATGGAGGGACTTCATAAAAAACTTTCATTCAAACATAAAAGATTTTTGCTTGAAAAGATTGCTGAAACTTTAAGAAAGATTCATCTCTCAGGTATGAACCACAGAGATCTTTACTTATGTCATTTGCATATTAAAAAAGATTACAATTTTAATGACTTGAAGATTTATGTAATTGATCTTCATCGAGCCCAAATAAGGAAGAATGTTCCAGAAAGATGGTTGGTTAAAGACTTAGGTGGCTTTTTACATTCTACTATGGGTTTTGGATTGACAGAGCGGGACTACTATAGGTTTTTCAAAACATACTTTAACTGCTCCCTTGAATCCTTATCTTCAAAACATACTTTATTGCTAAAAAAAATATTCAAACGAGCCTTTCTAATGTACCTTAAACCAAAAATAAAACCCTTCAAATATTCTGCCTCGATTAATTTTTCTGAAGGCAGTAATTACCGCAAAGCTCAAGATGANNCAGGAAGGTGGTTATATAAGAAGAGTGGTCCAGTAAAAAAAATCATGGGTCTCATAAAAGACGAGGATTTATTGATCAAAGAGGGAATGATCATTAAAGATGAAGAAGGACATTTGATTGTGAAAGTGAAAATAGATGAGCAAAATTATTTTTTTAAAAAATATAGAATAAAGAATGCAATTCATGGGTTCTCCCGTTTGTTTAAAAAAACTAGAGCCTACAATTCATGGATAGCTTTCAACTGGCTGACTGCTGTGGGCTTACATGCTGCTGAACCAACTTTGATTTTTATTGAAAACGGATTNTTGGGAAACAGANATTCTTTTTTAGTAACAAAAGAAATAAAAGGTCAAAGGTTGGATGATGCTTTATCAAATAGCGCTAATTTTGACACTATAACATCTGGAATATCAGGTTTTTTTAAGCGATTGAGATGGATAAATTTTAAACATGGCGATGCTAAGACTTCAAATTTTTTTATTTCTGGAAAAAATATTATTGCTTTAGATTTAGATACAGCTGGCTATGAAAATTTCTTTTCAAGGTTTAATGGCGTATCTAGGGATAAGAAGAGACTGCTNAAGAGCATTGCAAATTATCCAAAACTTCATAAGAAATTATTCAAACGGATTTAGGAGATAATTTTGAGAATAGGACTTTTAAGTTATCGAAGTAATCCCTTTTCTGGAGGGCAAGGTATTTATATCAAACACTTAAGCAAAGCTCTGAGTAAACTGGGTCATGATGTATGGGTACTCTCTGGACCACCCTATCCTGAATTGGATGAATCAATTGGGCTAATTAAAATACCGAGTTTGAATTTATTTGAAACAGATAATAGGTTNCAGGCATTCAAATTAAGATACTTATTNAGTCCANTAGATCTTTATGAATGGTTAAGCGTTATGACAGGAGGTTTTCCTGAACCGTATACTTACGGAAAACGTGTCTTAAAGTATTTACAATCTTTGAATGANGATTTTGATATTCTTTTAGATAATCAATCTCTGAGTNNTTCTCTTTTAGAAATTCAAAAATTATATCCATTGGCNGTCACAATCCATCATCCAATTACAAAAGATCATAGACTTGAGATGGAAAATGCTAATAGCTGGAAAGAAAGGTTGTCTTCATTAAGGTGGCATAACTTTTTGCCAATGCAAAAACGCGTTGCTCCAAATTTAAANCNGATTATTTGCGTAAGTGGTCCCTCAAAAAACGATATCATAGANGAGTTNCTTGTCCATCCTGAGAANATTGAAATCATCCTCAATGGCATTGATGTAGAAAAGTTTGTTCCTAATGACANTGTTACACAACTTAACTATAAGTTGATTACAACCGCGAGNGCAGATATACCTCTAAAAGGCTTAAAGTATCTGATAAAGGCTTTACCTAAGATTTTAGAGNTCTTNCCATCAGCTTCGCTTGATGTTATNGGAAAATCTCCAACAGATAGTGATGTTAGAAAACTGATACAAGATTTAAATCTTNAANNTAAGATAANTTTNTATTCCGGAGTTAGTGAGGATGAAATAATACACCTTTATCATGAATCATCNGTTGCTGTGATTCCGTCACTTTATGAAGGGTTTGGTTTCGGTGCAGGAGAGGCAATGGCTTGTGGTGTNCCACTGGTGAGTACTCATTCAGGCGGANTAAAAGATGTTGTCGGTGATTGTGCTTTAAAAATTCAGCCTAAATCTTCTGAGNAAATTGAAAANGCNGTGATGGATCTATTTCAGAACCCTGAACAAAGAAAAGAGCTTGCCAAAAAAGGAAGAGAGAGGATGGNGNANCTTTTTGATTGGAAAATTGCTGCGANATCTTATGTTGNAGTCTTTCAAGANGTTATAGAGTCATTTNAAAATGAACACAATAAAGTATAAAGATTTAAATCTNCAAGAAGGAGAAACNCTNTTAGATATGGGGTGTGGCGAAGGCAGACACTCAATTGGTGGCCTGATCGAAACATCAGCAAACATAATTGGTTTAGATTTATGTCTCAAAGATGTTCAGACNGCAAAGGAAAGGCTGAATAATTTCGATATTGCTGGTTTAACTACAGTCTGTAATTTTGGAGTTGCAAACATTGTTAATATTCCTTTTCAGGAATCTTCTCTAGATGCGGTAATTTGCAGTGAAGTACTTGAACATGTTGACTCACCAAATCAATCTGTTCAAGAGCTAATTAGAGTTTTGAAGCCTGGAGGAATCATGGCCTTGAGTGTTCCTAGATACTTGCCTGAACTGATTTGTTGGAAATTAAGTAAAGATTACTCAAAGACACCCGGAGGTCATGTAAGAATATTTAAACATAATGAATTAAAAAATTTAGGAACTAAGCATGGATTGGAATATTTATCATTTCACTGGGCTCATGGCTTACATTCACCTTATTGGTGGCTTCAATGTTTATTTTGGAAAAATAAAGATCGATCATTAATCATCAAGCTCTATCATAAGCTTTTAGTTTGGGACTTAATGAAACAACCTCTTTTCACTAGGATTTTGGAAATGGTTCTTCAGCCTCTGATAGGAAAAAGTTTGGTTATGTACTTCAAAAAGCCTGTAAATGAATAGTAAAGAATTAAGATTCTATAGTTCCTCAGTTGATTATATTTTAGAGGTTCAAAATCAAGATGGTTCAATCCCTTGGGAAAAAGGCAAGAAATTAGATCCATGGGATCATATTGAAGCCGCAATGGGTCTCTCCATTGCGGGAAACAAAGTAGAAGCAGAAAAGGCATTCATTTGGTTATCTGATAATCAATTAGATGATGGCTCTTGGTACTCGGAGTATATTGAATCAGTTCCGCAAACCAAAAGACGAGAAACAAATTTTTCAGCATACTTAGCAACAGGGCTTCTTCATTATTTCCTCATTTTCGAAGATAAAAAATTTTTGGAGAGACTTTTTCCCTCACTGGAAAAGGCAATGGACTTTGTAATCTCGTCTCAGACTTCTAAAGGTGACATATATTGGGCCAAAGAAGAGGGTATAGAAATACTAGATGATTCTTTGATAACTGGAAGTAGCTCTATATATAAAAGCTTGGAGTGCGCAATTGCAATTTATAACATTCTTGGAAAACCCATAGAAAACCTTAGAGAAAGCAGGCTTAGTTTAAGGAAATCTATAAATAATAATCCAGAGAGATATGACCGTAGTTGGGAGAGTAAATCAAGGTATAGTATGGATTGGTATTACCCTATTCTCTGCGGTGTTTATGATAATAAAAAAGGAATTTCTATCATTGATTCAAAATGGTCAGATTTTATTGTCCTCGGTATGGGATGCAAATGTGTAGTTGAAGAGCCATGGGTAACTGTTGCAGAAAGTTCAGAGTTAGTTATTGCATTAGTAAAATTAGGCTTAATAGAAAAGGCTGAATATATCTTTAATTCATTACATCAATGGCGCGATGAAGATGGGCTTTATTGGACTGGATATGTTTATACAGATGAAAAATTCTGGCCTGTAGAGAAACCTACATGGACAGCTGGAGCTGTTTTGCTGGCTGCTGATTCTCTTTATAGATTCACAAGAGGAAGTGAGTTATTTTTAAAGGACTGGGCNACTAATAATTAATCAACTTTTTGAAGAATTCTCAATGACTTNATTGAATCNAGCTCTTTAAAACTGCCTCCCTTCAGAGCTTTNTTATAAATGTTNAANGGAGGNCTNCCACCGTCTTCTGGATTAGGATAGACATCATGTATTGCCAAGATTCCCCCAGAANCTAATCTTTTTGACCACATTTCGAAATCTTGCTGAGCTGTTTCTTCANNATGNCCTCCGTCAATGAAAACCATATCGAAATCTTGATTAAAATCTTCATTAGCTTCTTTAGAGGTAGATATAACAGGTATTACAAATCCTCCCAATTTGAAATCCCTGATTGTTTTTAGAAAATGAGGAAGTGTATCAATACAATTTCCATCATCACTTAATAGATCAGAATCAAAATATTCTTCTCCAGGTTGCTGCTCTTCTGAACCTTTATGGTGATCTACTGAATAGAGCTTTTGGTTATTCTTTTTTATAGCCGTCCCTATATAAACTGAAGATTTTCCACAGTAACTTCCTATCTCCAGCGCAGGTTTATTACTGACAAATTTAGAAGCATATTCATATAAAGCTTCTCCCTCCAATGGATCTAAGAAACCTTTAATATCGTTTACTTCAGAGAAAACTTTAAATCCCATATTATTATTTAATCATNTTTCTAAATTTAAAATATAAATTTCNATAATATGCGTTAGCATTAANTTCNGAGGTATATAATTATTATATGGATCTAAAAGAGCTGAAAAAGGGCAAGGTAATTGTTTTTGGAGATATCATGCTCGATAAATATTTATCTGGATCGATCGACAGAATTTCACCTGAAGCTCCTGTTCCTGTTCTTAACCCTTCCTCAGAAGAAATAAGACTAGGTGGAGCGGCAAATGTCGCTNTAAATTTATCATCATTAGGAGTCAAGACAACTTTATTAGGTGTTACTGGAAAGGACGATGACTCTGAAAAAATAATTGATCTTCTCAAACNCAATAAAATAAGGTTTTCTTTAAGGAGGTCTGCCGTANCAACTATCTCTAAGACAAGACTTCTTTCTTCTCAACAACAGTTAATACGCATCGATGAGGAAGAAAAGTTTTCAGATGCTGATTGGAAAGCGTCTTTAAGTCAGTTTTTAAAATTGGTAAATCAAGACAATAATAAGGTCTTTGTATTGTCAGATTATGGTAAAGGCACCTTGATGGATACCAAGCTTATAATCAGGAGAGCAAAAGCTAAAGGAAAAATTATTTTAATTGATCCAAAGGGTAAAGATTTTTCAAAATATGTTGGTGCAGATCTAATTACACCTAACCTAAATGAATTTATGGAGGTTGTTGGAAAGATAGCGTCGGAAAAAGAGCTCACTAAGAAGGGAAAAAATCTTATCAAATCCTTAAAACTTAAAGCACTTTTGATCACTAGAGGGCCAGATGGTATGACCCTTCTTGAAAATAAAAATAATAAAATTAAAAGGACAGATTTTCCAACTCAGGCTAGAGATGTATTTGATGTTTCAGGAGCAGGTGATACAGTCATAGCTTCAGTTGCTTCAGGTCTTGCAGCAGATTTCACATTGGAAGAATCGATTCGTCTTGCCAATATTGCTGCTGGAATAGTTGTTGGAAAGCTCGGAACTGCTTCTGTTTATCTAGATGAGATAAGACCTNATTATGAGAAAAGAATACCTTACTTAAATCTNGAAGGTGCTCGATCTCTCGTAGANCTCTTTCGCGAAAGAAATCAGAAAATCGTATTCACGAATGGATGTTTTGATATATTGCATGCGGGACATGTAGAGTACCTAGAAGCAGCCAAATCAAAAGGTGACAAACTCATAGTGGGCATAAATTCTGATAGATCGGTCTCTCAATTGAAGGGAAGNAAAAGACCTATCAATAAACTGATTCATAGAGCTAAAGTTTTAGGATCTCTGCGGTGTGTAGATGAAGTTGTAATGTTTGATGAAGAAACACCAATTAAGTTAATTAAATCNTTGAAACCTGATTTTCTTGTGAAAGGAGGCGATTACAAAGTGCAAGACATAGTTGGTTANGATGTTGTTTCAAAATATGGAGGCAGTGTTATTACAATTCCTTTAATAAAAGGGCTCTCAACGACTAAAATTCTAAACCAAGGCGACTGAATTCAGTCTCTTTTTGCCCTTNTTTTTGCCCTTTTTCTCTCTCTTCTTACCAACTTTGGATATATCGAATTTATTAATCCACTTTTAAAGCGTCTGTGCATCCATAAGTAACCTTCCGGTTCCTTTTTTATACATTCTTCATAAAGAATATTCATTTGTTTTAAAAAATCTTCATCATCTTGAAGATTATTTAAGCTAATTAGCTCCACAACATAATTTTTCTCAATTTTTGAGACATCAGCCATGACAACATTAACGTTCTTTTTCGANAGCATGGCAGGAAACTTAACTGTTGCTGCAGGAGTTTTAAAAAAAGGAATCATGGTAGATACTTTTTCACCATAGTCTTGATCAGCAGCATACAAAAATCTCTTTCCTTCTTTGACCCATCTAACTGCCTTCAAAACTTCATTATTTACCACTGAGCCCTTTATATACTTATCTCTTGACCTGATCATCATATGATTAATTACTTTATTTGTCTGAAGCTTGTACATACCCGTTAGATCAAAGTAGCAACTCAAAATTCTCAAATCTAATTCTAAATGCGTAGAGTGCTTTATAAGGACCAGGGCTCCTGTACTATCTTTTAACAAGTCTTCATTAATTATTATTTGTGGTAAATTTCTTATTTTTTTTTCTGAAGCCCACCATGCATAGGCCATCTCAAATATTCCTCTTCCTAGTGCTTGGAAATTTAACTTAACTAGATTCTCTAATTCCTTTCCTTTGACAGCAAGACATTTCTCTAAGTTAATTTTGACTATTTCAGCCCTAGTTGGACTAACTTTATAAATTACATTTCCCATTATATTGCCAAGCTTCATAAGAAGATCATAAGGAAGGAAAGTTGACAGTTTTAAAAGCAATATACCTGTCCAAGTCAAAAGATACTTCAGAGACAAGAGTTCCAACGTGAAACCAGTATTTTTATTTTTTGCCAATGCAGTTTCAATTCGGTTCATTTTTTGGCCAGCTCTCTAATTTACTTAGGTAGTCGATAACACCTTCTTGTACATTAAAAAAAGGCTCTGTATACCCTGCATTTCTCAAGCTAGTAATATCAGCTTCAGTATAGCTTTGATAGGCTCCTTTTAAATTTTCAGGAAATTTTATGTATGAAATTTCACCTTTCTTATTCCAGTCAATAACAGCTTTGGCAACTTCATTAAAGGTTTGACTTTTTCCAGTTCCTAAATTGTAAATTCCTGAAATTTCCTCATTTTGCAAAAACCATAGATTTACTTTTACAACATCATCAACATAAATGAAATCCCTTTTCTGTTCTCCATCATCAAATTTATCAGATCCTTCAAATAATTTTATTTTGTTGTCTTTTTTTAGTTGATTGTGAAGATGAAATGCGACACTAGCCATATTGCCCTTATGCTGTTCATGAGGCCCATAAACATTAAAATACCTCAACCCAACTATTTGGTTAGTTTTTTTAGTCAATTCTTTTCTTACGATTTGATCGAATTTAAACTTTGAATANGCATATAAATTAATAGGGNTTTCGTTCTCTATTTTTTCCTCAAANCTTTGTCCACTTCCATAAACAGATGCAGAGGATGCATAGATAAATTGACATCTTAATTTGGAGGAAAGTCTTAATAGTTCTTTTGAATATAAAAGATTATTTTTNTANAGATAATCCACATTCCANTCCATTGTNTTNGAACANGCNCCTTGGTGNAAAATTGCTTTTATATCNTNNTTATCTAANTNATTNCNTATNANAAGNTGAAGAAANTCTTCAATTNCGAATNTTTCTTCAANCTCTAAATGTGCAATATTTGGNACAGTNTCAGGATTTGAGTGATCATCAACAGCAATAATATTATTGATGCCTAGATGGTTGAGACCTTTGATGAGATTAGATCCTATGAAACCATTNCTNCCAGTTACTACTATCAAAATTATTAATTACTTTAAGAAATATTAGCTATGTTAGCATAGGCTNGTGCAGAGACAGGTTTATACATTAGCATTTTATCTCTTACTTCCAATCTACTTTGTAAGACTTTTTTTGAAAGGAATTAATAANAAGGAATATCTNTCGAGGTGGCCTGAAAGGCTGGGAATNGCANAAAATACTCCTTCAGAAGAAAAGAATTTAATTTGGGTNCATGCGGTATCTGTAGGAGAAGTGAATGCTTCAATCCCTCTTCTGAGAAGATTGAAAGAGGATTATGAAGATATAGAGATTCTAGTCACAACTACGACACCTACTGGCTCAAAGCTTGTTTTAGAAAGATTAGGTAGCTCAATTCAGCATCAATATCTTCCAGTAGATATACCAATATGCATCAATAAATTTTTAAATGTATGGCAACCAAAATTTCTTATTTTACTAGAGACAGAGATCTGGCCGAATCTTCTCCATTGTTGCAAAGAAAGAGGTATCTGCACAGCTTTAGTGAATGCGAGGCTGTCGGAAAAATCACAATTAAATTATGAGAAATTTATATCTTTAATGCGGCCTGCTTTTGAGTCTATAGATTTAATTCTTGCACAATTCGATTCAGATAAAGCTAGGCTAAATAAAATTACCAAACATAAGACAATAGATGTTTGCGGTAATCTGAAATTTGATCAAGAAGTTCCTCATGAACTAAAGGAGATTTCAACAAATATTAAGAATGACTGGGCGATAGATGGAGAATTAAGGCCTACTTTAATTGCTGCCAGTACTCATGAAGGCGAAGAGGAAATAATATTAAATGCATTTAATACTATTCAGGAAACTCATCCTAATTCACTCTTAATCCTTGTACCTAGACATCTTGAGAGATTTGATCACGTAAAAGAATTGTTGAAAGAGTCTGAATTAGACTTTGTAACAAGATCCAATAAAAGCGATGTAACAAAAACAACTAAAGTTTTATTAGGTGATACGATCGGTGAATTGAATTTCCTATATTCTCTTTCCAATGTTGCTTTTGTCGGTGGAAGTTTGATTGATCATGGAGGTCAAAATCTTTTGGAACCTGCAGCTCAAGGCTTAGCTATATTGTCCGGACCGAGTTTAAGAAATTTTTCAGATATATCAAAGCAACTTATTTCCAATAATGCATTAGACATAATAAATGACTCATTAGAATTAAGTGAACGATTTCTCTTTCTTATTGAAAACAAGGAAATCGCCTCAAAGAGAGGGCANAGTGCATATAAAGTATTCTCAGACAATAGAGGTTCCTTAGACAGAATTTTTAATAAACTTAAGCCCTCCATAGATAACTTTATCTAAATTGCCCGATTCTAGAACTTTCTTATTACTTATTGCACAGTCTTAGGACATCAAAAAAGAAAATTCACGTCTTTACGCTCAAATTCCCGTTTTTTTAGGTTGGCATTAAAGTTGCATGGTNACTATATGTATTTTTTCTANAATAAGGAGAAAACATGAAGTTAATAACAGCAGTTATTAAACCGTTTAAATTAGATGAGGTCAGAGAATCTCTTCTTTCTGTGGGAGTTTCTGGTTTGACCGTCACTGAAGTAAAAGGCTACGGCAGGCAAAAAGGTCATACAGAACTCTACCGTGGATCTGAATACGAAGTAGATTTACTTCCNAAAACTAAGATTGAAATAGCTGTGCCTGATGACAAAGCTGACGATATCGTGGATGCAATAACTACTGCTGCTAACTCAAACAAAATTGGTGATGGAAAAATTTTTGTTATGGATCTAAATCAACTNGTTCGAATTAGAACGGGAGATCTTAACGAAGACGCGCTTTAAATAATTAAGGAGGAAAAATGACAGAATTAGAATTTGCGCTTAATACCTTCTACCTTCTAATGAGNGGGGCTTTAGTCATGTGGATGGCTGCTGGCTTCACTATGTTAGAGGCTGGATTGGTAAGATCAAAAAATGCTGCAGAGATTGTGACTAAGAACTTTGGTCTCTTTTCAATAGCATGTGTAATGTACCTTGTATGTGGTTTCTTTATCATGTATCCGGGTGACTCTGCTGTTTCAGCTTGGATTCCAGGCTTCAGCCTAGGATACCTTGGTTTAGGAATGGGTGATCAAGATATGAGTTATGGCTCTTACTCAGAAGCATCTGACTTCTTTTTTCAGGTAGTCTTTGTTGCAACAGCAATGTCAATAGTTTCAGGTGCTGTAGCTGAGAGAATGAAGTTACTNCCTTTCTTCGCTTTTGCAGTTGTTTTGACTGGTTTTATTTACCCAGTTCAAGGCTACTGGAAGTGGGGTGGAGGCGGCCTAGATGCTCTAGGTTATACAGATTTTGCAGGATCAGGAGTCGTACATTTGTGTGGAGCTGCAGCGGCATTAGCGGCTGTTACTATACTAGGTGCANGAAAAGGTAAGTACGGAGCCGATGGATCAGTGTATGCAATACCTGGATCAAACATACCTGTAGCTGCTCTAGGTGCTTTAATCCTATGGTTAGGATGGTTCGGATTTAACGGTGGATCACAACTAGCAATTAACACAGCTGCGGATGCTATAGCTGTAGGTCAGGTATTTCTGAATACTAATATGGCTGCTGCTGGTGGTGTGCTTGGCGCTCTTTTTGCTAGCAAAATTTTAAATGGAAAAGCTGACGTAACCATGGCTATAAATGGAGCAATTGCTGGCCTTGTAGCAATAACTGCTGCACCTGATACTCCTACAGG
>PAOE01000041.1 GCA_002707915.1 Gammaproteobacteria bacterium | reverse complement strand
CTCAGCCCAAACATAACCAAACATTTGCCAAAAAATGCTGTTGGGTCAAAATTGGCCAAGATCTAGCAAAAGGTAGCAAACAAAACAATAATCATCCCAATGAAGCGCAAATTGCTTCTGGTAAGGGACCAAACCTTTTAAAGCATCAAAACTCTAGAGAATGGAGGGCTGCTGAAATTCCCTCTGCAAATGGTCAAGGATGTGCTTCAGCTATCGCAAAGCTTTACAGCTTAGTAGTTACTGATGATAAGAAAATTAAAATCCTAAAAGATACAACAATAAAAACAATGACTGCTGAGAGAATCACAAATAGAGATCTAGTTTTAGATGTAGTAACAAGATGGAGCTCTGGCTTCATAATGAATATGCATAAAATCATATATGGACCTGAAGAGAGCTCATTTGGCCATTCAGGGTGGGGAGGATCTTGTGGTTTTGGTGATCCAAAAAATAATCTTGGAATATCTTATGTGATGAACAATATGAAAAATAATGTTGCAGCAGATGGAAGATCAATAGAGCTTATAAATGAAACTTACAAATGTTTGAATGGAGTGTGAAATGGGAAAATTAAAAAACAAAGTAGCTCTTATAACAGGTGGGACAAGTGGTATTGGAGCAGAAACAGCCAGACTTTTCATTCAAGAAGGTGCAAAAGTTGTTATTTCAGGAAGGTCAAAAGAAAAAGGTTCTAAATTAGCAGAAGAGTTAGGTAAAAATGCCTATTATTGCTTATCTGACATAACAAAAGAGGAAGATATAAAAAGGGCAATTTCTTTTACCACTGATAAATTAAGCAAATTAGATATTCTTTTTAATAATGCTGGTGGGCCTGTTGGAGCAGGTTTCGTTGAGGATCCTTTACTTGAAAATGTGACTCAAAAGAATATTGATTATGGAGTGCATTTACTTTTGGCAAGTGTAATTTTAGGAACTAAATATGCCATCGAGCCCATGAGAAAAAACGGAGGTGGTTGCATAATCAATAATTCAAGTATTGCAGGCCTGAGATATCGTCAAGGAGATTCCCTTTACTCTTCGCTCAAAGCAGCTGTTACGCACTTCACAAAAATGTCAGGTGTTGAATTAGGCAAAGACAATATAAGAGTTAATGCAATATCGCCTGGTGCAGTTGCTACACCTATATTCTGGGGAGGTTCTCAGGTTTCTAACTCCTTGAGTGATGAGGAAAACGAGAGAAAACTTAAGAAACTTCAAGGCAATCTTGCAAAAGCTGTGCCATTGAATAGATCTGGTTTAGCTGCTGATATCGCCGAAGCTGCTTTATTTCTGTCGAGCGAAGCAGGAAGTTTTATCACTTGTCATGATTTAGTTGTTGATGGCGGAAGAACCTCTATGTTTAATGAATCATTAAGCTAATAGAGAAGTGAGCTCGAATTCTTAAATTAATATCCTGGGAAGGGATGGGTGAAATAAGAACAAGCTCACTCTCCAACACATCCGTGTGCAAGTGAAACTTATAGAAAATCTATATTTCTTCAAGAACTTTAGTAGCTAAAAGTTACAACTAATAACTTAACTTCTTTTTTTGGTCTCCTCAATGGGGATCACATTAGGTAGTTTATCTTCACCAAAAGCATTCTTTGCAGTCATAGCAAACAAAGAGATGAATTTATTAATTGACTCTAGCCAGTCTAATTTCATACCTGCATTAGCAAGCTCTCTATTGATGGTTTCCGTAGAATGTTTACTTATGAATGATGCAGACTCCAGCATTCTATTCCTTCTCATCATGAAGCAATAATCAGTAACCTCTGAAAGAATGGATTCATCAAAAGTATACATTGTTACCCTTCTGTCCTTTTCTGATTTAAATGCATCTATATATCCCAAAGTGAGACCCTCCCTTATCGTGGCTTTAATNGAATCAATTTTTAATCTTTGGGATCCAATTTTTTCTGTACGGGTAAGATCTGTATAGCTGACCATTTCACCATTGCCATATTTCCATAAAAAAGTATGAAAAATTGTATATCGAGTGGCATTACCTAAGAACCATACATACCAATCTCGATCGACATAATAATGTTCTCCTCTTGAGTAATGATGCATTGCTTCACCCCTAGTCAAAGAACGCATTTCTGAATTAGACCAATTTCTTTTTTTCTTCATAATGGTTTCAATAATACAATAATTATATAAATGAAATTGCTATATATTTTATATTAATTAACTAAGGTCCGTATAATGAATTCCAATGGGGAAATAAATTGAATGCTTACAGGCTATTATTTTTTTTAACACTTCTTAATTTACTCAATTTTGTTGATAGGCAATTAATAGCGAGTTTTGCAAATTTTATCGTACCTGATCTTGGGCTTACTGATACCCAATATGGATTTTTAACAACAGTGCCTTTCATTGTTTTCTACTCCATTGCAGGATTATTTATGGGTGTTTTGGCAGATATGGTTAATCGACCTAAACTCATTGCCTTCGGCGTGNCATTATGGAGNGTTTTNACGGCCTTAACTGGAGTGGCAAAAGGGTTTGTTTCCATGGCAATACCTNGAATGTTTATTGGTGTGGGTGAATCCATACTTACACCAACATCAATGTCACTTTTATCAGACACGTTTCCTTCCAAAAGGATGGGCTTTGCGGCTGGTTTTTATTATATGGGAGTTCCTATTGGCGTAGGTGTAAGCTTATTAATAGCAGGTTACTTAGGAGAATCTTTAGGCTGGAGAAACTGCTTTATTCTTCTTGGATTAATTGGATTGATCTTAGGATTATGNGCTTTGCTATTTAAAGATCGCGAGAGAAAATACAATAAATCTTCTGATAAAGTAAATCAACTCTCAAAAGAGACAACTATAAATATTGTTAATACCCTTATCAAAGCTTTACAAACGTCCTCTGCTTTAAGATTCACTATACTTGCAGGAGTTTTTTATCATATTGTTCTGGGAGCGTCAGGTTTTGAGCAATTATGGTTGGTTCAAGAAAGAGGATATGAAAGATCTGAAATAGCTCAGCTAGTAGGTTGGATTGGTGTTTTTGCGGGATTAGCTGGAAACCTTGTGGGTGGACTGTTGAGTGATTGGTGGCAAGAAAATACTAATCAAGGTAGACCAATGTTTCTTTTTTGGCTCGCACTAATAACCTTACCAGTTGGTATTTTTTATAGATTTGTTGAACCTGGAACGTTTTTGTTTTGGACTGGTATTGTAATTGGGTATTTNCAATTNGGNTGTTTCTTTGGACCAACTTTTTCAACNGTACAAGAATTAGTNCCTGAAAATATCAAAGCGACAGTNGTGTCCTTTTATATTCTGACTCTTAACCTTATTGGCTTAACCATAGGATCTCTCGGAGGAGGTTTTTGTGCTGACATTCTTAGATCTGCAGGCTATGCAGAGCCTTACACCCTAATGTTGGTTATTTTTTCAATAATTAGTATCATTTCTATACCTTGTTATTATTTTGCTGGAATAAAATATAAAGCAGATAAAATAACTCTAGAAAAAACTTTTAGCTGAGGAAAATATATGAATAACGATGATCTTTATTTAGAACAAATACTGGTTGGTCCCATGGATAATTTTGTCTATTTAATTGGCTCTAAAAGTACCAGAGAAGTTGCCCTAATTGACCCTGCTTGGGATATAGATGCACTTTTGGAACATGTTCAAAAAAGAGGCCTNAAACTCTCATCGGTCTTAATTACGCATTATCATCCAGATCACTGTGGTGGTGGTATGGGAGGACATTCAATAGAAGGTATTGCTGAAGTTCTCGAAAAAGAACCTGTAAAAATATTCGTGAATAAACATGAAGCTGAAGGTTTAAAGAAGGTTACTGGCGTTTCCGACATCGATTTGAATATTGTAGAGTCAGGCGATCACTTGGCAATCGGAGAAAATGACATTGAATTTTTACATACACCCGGGCACACACCCGGCTCTCAGTGCTTCAAAGTAAATAATAATCTAGTTTCTGGAGATACCCTTTTTGTTCAAGGCTGTGGAAGAGTTGATCTACCAGGATCAAATTCTGAAGATATGTTTCATAGCTTAAGAAAATTATCGTCTCTTCCGGACGAAACTATTTTATATCCTGGACATCACTATAGTCCTCAAGAGTCTGAGACTATGGGTCGCGTGAAGGAAATTAACAGTTACATCAGAGTGGAGGATTTAGATCTTTGGAACCAAATAATGTAGTTAATTTTCTGCCCTACTCTCCTTGTAATTATTTAGTAAACCTCTAAAGTTAAGATACAACCAAATTGGTGTAACTGCGAGAATCCACCATAATTCAGTTACGACTAATAGGTAAATCCCAGGGACATTAACAAGTACAAAAATCAAAAATCCATACATTCTAGTTCTTGCACTTAAACTGGTTAGTAACAAGGTACCAAATAGAGAAAGGCCTTGATCCGCAAATTGAGCTACATTAAATAGATTAAATTCAAACATAATTTCATAAAATGAGTTGGAGCGGGTAGCCGGAATCGAACCGGCATCATCAGCTTGGAAGGCTGAGGTAATAAGCCATTATACGATACCCGCAGAAGGGTTTGCATTATACCTAAAAACTTAAAAATTAATCTTGAAAATCTTCGGATGTAGTGTGCTCTTCAACTAAATCCTTAAACTCACTAGGCTCTTGATTGAGTTCTCCATAATCAATAATAGGAGCAGCATCAATCTGTTCAGCATCAATGAATCTAGCTACTCTTTGAAGGCTTGAAACAATCATGGACTGTTCCCAGTCATTAAGACTACTAAAGCTATCTCTAAACTTATCTTGAAGGAGATCTGGAGAAGATTCTAATACTTTCATACCTTCCTCGGTTATGTTTAGGTATTGAACTCGTTTGTCCTTAGTACCTTTTTCTCTCGTAATTAGATCACGTTTAAGTAGTTTATTAATAACTGTAGCAATTGTTGTATATCTAAGACTTGTAATATAGGAGATATGTGTTGGAGTCGTATGTTTCTTGCTAGCTATGATTTTAAGAACAATGTGTTGGGTTGGTGTTAGCTGAGAATTTTTTGCTAATAGTAAAGAGTTTATTTCGGTAGCACGCATAACTCTTCGTATTGCTACCAAAGCCTCTTCTAAGTGATTATCTTCTATAACTTTTTTCAATCTAACTCTCGTTTATAAGTTTCATCATATAGACCCTTCAACAAACTAATGCTCGCAACGATCAGTATAAATATAAAAGGTAATGCCATAGATATTGCTCCAGATTGTATCGCAGATAGGGCATACGAACCTCCTCCGATAAGAAGTACAGAAGCAAGCAATCCTTGCACAAAAGCCCAAAGGACCCTTTGTGATCGATTTGCAGAATCATTACCTCCAGATGAAATAGTGCTTATGACAAGTGAACCTGAGTCCGATGAGGTAACAAAAAATAAAACCAATATACTAAGAGCAAAAATACTTGAGAAAATAGGAAAGATTAGGCTATCTAACATATAAAAGAGAACTAACGATATGTCTGCCTGAGGCTCACTCAAATTTCCTATATTTTGTTCATTCTGAAAAATAGCCGTTTCTCCAAATGACGAAAACCAAATCAAAGAAAAAACTAGAGGTATAAACATGACTACGCAAATAAACTCTCTTATGGTTCTACCTTTTGAAATCCTAGCGATAAACATTCCTACAAATGGAGACCATGAAATCCACCANGCCCAGTAGAAAATAGTCCAGTCATGATACCAATCTTTATCAGAACTTCGGTCCCAACTACTTAATGGAAGAATATCCATAAAATAAAAAGTTAAATTTGAAAAGTAAGAGGACAAAATATTTTTTGTTGGACCGGTAATAATGACAAAGAAAAGTAATAAAAGTGCAAGAACGATATTTAAATTACTAAGAATTTTTACACCCTTGTCCAAGCCTCTNTATACGGAAAAAATAGCAATTGTTGTAATGAAAGCAATTATCAAAGTTTGTGTGGATAAAGTTTTGGGAAGATCGAAAAGATAGAGTAGACCCGAAGAAGCTTGTTGTGCTCCTAAACCTAATGATGTTGCCAAACCNAAGAGAGTAGCCAGCACGGCTGTTGTATCAATTAGATCACCTCTCCATCCCCAAATTTTTTCGCCAAATAAGGGGTAGAAAATTGAGCGGATACTAAGTGGTAACTTCCAGTTGTAATNAAAGAAAGCTAAAGATAAACCAATGATTGCGTAAACAGACCATGCACTTAAGCCCCAATGAAATATTGTTGCACTAAATGCTAATTGTCGTGCTTCATCAGATAGAGGTGACACGCTTAAAGGTGTCCCAAAAACGCCAGTATAATAAGACAAAGGCTCAGCTGCNCCGTAAAAGGTCATCCCGATACCTACTCCAGCTGCAAACAACATACAAATCCACGAAAAGAAGGTGAATTCAGGTTGACTGTCATTTCGACCAAGTTTGATATTGCCGAAAGGTGAAACCATTATTAACAATAACAATAATAGAAAAGTAGTCATGGAGACTGTAAAAAGAGTATCAAACCAGTTAAGAACAAATACTCTTATTTCATTTAATATATTGGAAGACTCCTTTGGGAAAGCAAGAACTAAAATCGAGAAGATCAAAGCTAATGCAAGACTAGAAAAAAAGACAGGAAAACGCACATCTAAACCCAAAAAAGAAACATTTTTTATATTAGGNCTGAAAGTATTTTGTTTCATTTTATTGACCTTTTATTAATTCAATATCTTCTTCAAGAAGAAGGTTGCTGTCTAACACTTCCAATAAAGGTTTNAGATGTTTAGCGTAAGGCTTCCAACGACCCATGCCCTCTTTATTTACAGGCTTTCTTACCTGTTCTGAACTTGCAGTCCTCACAGATCTTTCAGTTTTATAAAAGGAAATACACTCCTCTTCGAATGGAAGTTCTAGAAAGGTTAATATTCTAGTAACTTGACCCTCGAGGTCACTTATTAAATCTTCATTATTAACTCTCAAGACTTTCTTTGGTAGAACATCATCCCAATGTTGCATCAGCTTGATGTAATCATTGTAGTAGCTTCCGGCCTCAGATAGTCCGTANGAAAATTCTTGTCCCTGAGCAAATAGNTGCTTGAACATACTAAAACAGCAATCCAAAGGGTATCTNCTTGCGTCAATAATCTTTGCGTTTGGAAGTATCGTGTGTATCAATCCAATATGTCTGAAATTATTGGGCATTTTATCTGTGAACCTTGGTGCANCTTTTCTGTGAATTTGTGTATCTTGAATATATTTCTTCCCTAAGTTTTTTCTTTTTTCTTCAGTTAGGTCACTCATACTTTTTGGATATAGTCCTAAATTTCCATAGATATCATCACCCCTCAAGCTTTGCGCTATAGATAATATGTTTGGTAATTCCAAGGTTCCNTCAATCATGGAGTGTGAAGCAAGGATCTGTTCTATAAGTGTTGAACCTGCTCGTGGCAGACCGAGAATAAATATTGGGTCCAACGCACCATATCCCCCTTCGCCTAATTGCTCAAAGAATGATTCATCACAAACATTAATTTGAGCTTGTAATTCATCACTCATTCTTCTAACAGAATATTGGCTTTGACTATTTTTGATTTTATTTCCTTGTTCAAGATGATAAAAGGCTTCCTCATATTCNTGATTAAATTCACAGCCTTGCGCTAACGCAAAGTGAAAATATGCTTTTTCTCGAAGCGATAAATCAACTCTTTCCACTTGGAGTCGCATATTATCCATTTCAACTTCTGAAAATTGATAAGTTTTGAGATTTGCTAGAGAGAAAAAAGCCTCGCCATGATCAGGCTTTATTTTGTATGCATTTTTATAGCTTTCTATTGCTTGATCTGCCTTACCAAGTGTTTTCTCTGCATGGCCTTTTGATGTTAATACGCTAAAGTTATAAGGATTAGATTTTAGTACTNTCTCTAANATGCTTATTGCAGATTCATGATCGCCATTTTGCATGATCTCGCTAGCTCTTTGTGCCTGATAATTCAAATTATCTGGAAACTGCTCACATAATATATTTACCTGTTCCATGGTCTGAACAAATTTTTGTTTCTTTCTTAATACCGAGGCATATTTCAATCTTAATTCGCCATCATTTGGAGAAAACTCAACAGCTTTCTGAAGAAGAAATTCAGCATCNTCAAAATAACCCATTCGATTAGCTATCTCTGCAAGCAAAGACATGGCATAAGTATGAGTTGGATTTTCTTTAAGAAAAGCCCTACATTTTGACTCTGCCATCCCCAGCCTTCCTTCATTGAGGATTTGATCGATGTACAGAAGATTAGCAGGTAAAGAGTTTAGTTTTTTAATTTGTAATTCCGCATGTTCCGCAGCTGGTTTATTTTTGTGTTTAACAAAATATTGAAAAAGATAATTCCANCTTGCGATTAATGCTGGATTAAGTTCACAGGCCTGTCGATAATGAGTAACAGCTTGTTCCTCCTTTCCTAAGTCTCTATTCAAATGACCTAGCTCTTGGTAAGCACGACCCATATCAGGCGCNACAGTCAAAAGACGTTTTAAATAATTGTCGGAATCTTCAAAATTTTTTAGATATCTTGATGATACAGCAGAAAGATAAAGACCATCTAGGTGTTCTGGATCATCCTGGAGTATGAACTTTAGCAAGCTCAATGCGTGATCAAAATTTCCTTGTTTCACTGCATCAGTGGCTTCACTCAAGTCTACTGCAAGAGTTGTTTCTCCTGTCTTGGATTTAACNTTATCCATAATCGCTAAGGTAGCATAAGATTTGAGAAATTAAACAGACTAAAAAGGGAGCCTAGCTCCCTTGATAGTATAAGCTTTTGGCTAAAATTTTAATTTGTACCTCAATCCTACTGTTAAGGGTCTTATGATGGCTACNCGTTGTCTATCAAATACAAAGGTATTGCTTATCTCAGCACGCTCATCAGTANCGTTATCAACATACACCTCGGCAAACCAATCATCATTCGTGATACCGGCTCTGAGATTTAGTAAATTGTAACTATCCTGTTCAGCTCTGTTAGGTGCCATTATGTCTGAATAGCTTTTATCAGACATTGTAAATTGAGCTTGCCAGTAGCCTGTATTGCCAGCCTCAAGATCCCATTCTTTTCTTGCCGATATGTTGCCCTGAAAACCAGGAGCAAAAGCTAATTCCTGACCAACAATAATGTCTCCAGTTGGAATTAAACTCTTAGTTATTTCTGTATCTAGTAATGAAAAAGCACCTGAGAGTATTAAGCCTGTCTCTGTATAGTAAATAAAATCTCCTTCGACTCCTTTTATTTCTGCGTCAGCCGCATTATCGGAAAAGAATAAATTTACTATGCTAGGATCAAAAATAGTACTTTGAAGTCCACTTACATCTACAAAGAACAGACTTCCATTAAAACGAAGCTGACCATCCTGTAGCACTGATTTCCAACCAAATTCATAGTTTGTTATCTCGTCTGAATCAATAGCTGCTGGAATTGTATAAGAACCATCAGAATTAGTTCGACCTGCAGGCCTATTCAATAGACCTGGNCTGAAACCTTCTGACCAAGTNAGATAATACATTGAATCATCGTTCGGTTTCCATGAATANGTAACTTTTCCAATGACTCCATCTGTTTCAGCTTTATCGGGATATCCGTTAGAGTTCCCTGGAGCATATTGTGCTGATAAATTCGATCCATATTTTTGCTGGTCTGTATTTCCAAAACCATTCCCAAACGAGGAATTAGCACTACCCTCAAAATCAACCTCTATATCGTACCAACGAGCTCCGATTGAAAGTTCAGTTGTGTCGCTCGTAGCGAAACTTAGCTCTCCAAATATTCCTCTTTGTTCATCAGTACGCCTAATGTCATTAAAGAAGATAACAGGTTCAGAAAATGGACCTGCAGAATACCAACCAGGACTTGCGTTATTTATTGAACCAGTTGCGGAGGTATTAGTAAGAGGATAATTGGCTGCATAAGTTATATCATTTTCAACTGAAGTAGGATAATTAAATAAATTTAATTCTGTTAATTCTGTATCACTTATAAAAACACCAGCCGTTAGCGAAGTAGTATCACTCAAATCAGCATTTATTCTGAACTCATGTGAAGTTACTTCTAGGTTTGTAGTTGAATCAACCAATAAATTAGGTGCTCCACAGGTTCCAGTTGGAACATTGCCTGGAGCATTACTTGTGTAAGTCACGTAGTAATCACAAATATAGTAAGGAAGGTACTGTCCTACAAAAAGATAGTCAGTGTAGTCAACCATCTGATCTGTTGTTCTGTCAGTATATGCCCCAGCATACACGACTTCCAGATCACCTATACTACCTTCTAGTGTCAAACTCATATTGTCATATTCGTCTTCAATTTTATCTTCTGTATAACGTTGAATTTCAAGATCTCCCAAAGTGGGATCGACAAAAAAGACGCCATCAGCCTCTATAGTTTGTTGAGCAACTGTAAAAAGGGCATCCCAACTTTCATTTATTTCATGAGCTACGCTTGCCCTAAAGCCTTCATAAGTTAATTCATTTGCATCATCTTTTATTATTGCTCCAGCTTTATTCAATGTTGNGCCTGAAAGATCTGCACCAGCCTGAAAGCCTCCTCTTGAGGAATTTACGGGTAAACCATTTTGTCTTATTGTTCCGGCGGGTCTGAAACGTGCAGATTGACTTACATCAAGGGTACCAGCTACTTGATCTATATAACCACCCTTTTTATCTCTATAAGCCACCAATCTTGCTGCAGTTGATTCGCCAATAGGCATATTCCCAACTANTTCAACTTTAGCTCCACTATCTCCATCAGGCATGAATCTTGATTCAACTTCAACATTGCCTGATGTTTCACCAATTACCGGCTTATTAGTTATCATGCGAACAACACCTGCTTGGGAGCTTGCACCAAACAATGTACCTTGTGGACCAGCCAATACTTCTATCCTCGCCATATCTGCAGCATAAACATCTAGATTTCTTCCCGGTTGTGCTAGAGGCTGCTCATCAAGATAAAAAGATACATTNGGAGCTAATCCTGCCACTCCTGCAGTGGTTAAATTTGGTGTAGTTGATGCCAAGCCTCTTATGTATATTGTGCTTGTTCCCGGACCTGAGCCTCCAGCTGTCACGCTAGGAAGCTGTAACANATAATCTTCGAAAACGCTAATACCCTTCTCATCTAGCGCACTTTCTCTTAGTGCCGATACTGACAGTGGAACATCTTGCAAACTTTCTGTCTTTTTTCTTGCTGTTACCACCACTTCTTCAATTTCAGACATCAGAAAACCAGTAAAAGCTGAAGCATTTACAAGAACAAATGTAGTTAAGAAAAATCTTAGTTTTTCAATAATGATGCGCAGCATGTTTCCCCCAGTGAAATTTAATTAGTACGTAAAGTGTAGTTTATTTGTGTGAATAATCAAGCTAATACTTAAATTTAGAAGTTATCAATTGAATTTCAATTTACCTAAAAAACATTATATTTCTTGGCATACTCATTCGCTTGTTAACCATCTATCTTTAGGATAATCTGATATTTTTAAAAACTAGAGAGATTTATATGAAACACTTTAAATTAAAACTTCTTTTGGTTTTTCTTCTTTGGAATTCGACAGTATTCTCTGCAGGATATGCTGACGCTTATTTCTATAAAGCTAAACCTGGGAAATATGAAGAAGCTGCNGANTTAATGCGTGAAGGTAGGGATATTGGGCTTGCAAATGGCCAAGTTGTNATTGTGCATCAACAGAATATAGGTAAAGGTGGAGAAAAAATGTTTCTTTGGGTAGATTTTTTCAATACTTATGAAGACCGAGCTANAGCTTATACCGCAGAAGCATGGCAACCTTTCTTAGAAAAATTTAATAAACAAACTATATTAANGCCTGTGAAAAGCTATCAAATGACCTCTTTGGATGANATNAATCCTGGAGACTANGTAGTACAGGTTTGGATATGGGATCCAAAAAAAGGNAAGTCTGCTGAGACACTTGAGGCTCTTGAGGAAGCTAAATTAATATTTGAAAAGCATGGGTTTCTGATAGACCTATGGCAACATGGTCTAGGTAGCAAGAATTTCTATCAATTTGTNATGTTATCNAANTCTAGAGAAGCACAAGCTAAGTCTCTNGAGTCNTTAGAAAATGATACAGAATGGCAACGCAANCAACTGGAATGGTTNGATGAAGANAAATATGGAAAGCTAGTTGAAAGTTATCAGGTAACAAGCCTTCAATAAAACTATTATGAAAATTTCTAAACAAATTAAATCCAAAATCTCTAAAGACGGAAAACTGACAATTTCAATAGATAATGTAGAGGTNCCTGAACCAAANGAAGGTGAAGTTTTATTAAAAGTTCAAGCAACACCAATAAATCCATCAGATCTTGGNCTATTGGTTGGNCCCGCTGATGTTTCATCATTAAAAATCATTGAAAATGGAACCAAGGTTGAAATGAAAGTCCCCGAGGCTCTGCTTCGTTCTGTAACAGCGAGACTTGATCAAAATCTTCCNGTTGGAAATGAGGGCTCAGGTGTGGTNGAAGTAGCAGGAAAAGGAGCNGAACATTTAATTGGAAAAACAGTCGGTGTTGCGGGCGGTGCNATGTANTCTGAATATAGATGCTTACCAGCATCAAGTTGTTTGGAAATGAATGAGGGTACNTCTCCAGAGCAAGCTGCCTCGTGCTTTGTAAATCCNTTGACCGCTCTTGGTATGGTNGAAACTATGAGANATGANGGTCACACAGGACTGGTTCACACTGCGGCGGCATCTAATTTGGGNCANATGTTGATTAAAATCTGCTCAAAAGAANAAATTCCTCTNGTTAATATTGTTAGAAAAGAAGANCATGTTGAGATGCTNAAAGNTTTNGGAGCCGNTGATGTATGTNATTCAAGCCTAGATNGCTTTATGGAAGATTTGGTTGATGCTTTAGTNAATACTGGAGCAACTCTTGGATTTGACGCAACAGGTGGCGGTAAACTAGCTAGCCAAATATTAACGGCTATGGAAATTTCGGCAAATAAAACAGCTACTGAATATAGCAGATATGGTTCGGACAAATTTAAGCAAGTTTACATATATGGAGGACTAGANAGAAGCCCCACCACTTTGACCAGATCTTTTGGGTTTTCGTGGGGTTTGGGAGGATGGTTGCTCACTCCNTTTATTGGGAAAATTGGACAAGANAGATTCGCTCAACTTAGAAAAAGGGTTGCAGATGAAATTGATACTACTTTNTCAAGTAATTACACAAAAATGATTTCTTTGGAAGAAGCNCTGTTTGAAGAAAATATACTCTCCTATACAAAACAGGCAACTGGAGAAAAATTTCTAATNAAACCAAACNAATAGTTAGTGTCAAAAGATCTATCACAGGATTGGATTAATTGGATCCTAGAAAATGTTCTAAAGGGATGTGATAAGAATGAACTCTTGGAAATTCTTCTCAAGGAAGGTTTTGATAGCACTCANTGCAGAATTGCATTAGGNCTTGAACTAAANATAGATGATATAAACGAAAAAGGAATCATCAAAAAAAAGCCTAATTACAATATAAAAAATATATCTGCGAAAAGGATTGANGACCTTCCTCTGGAGATTTATGAAGTTGAAGATTTTCTATCTGAAGATGAGTGTGAATTAATAATAAAAGAAATTAAATCAAGCTTAAGACCCTCAACAATTGCTTCGGCAGGAGCNCATGATGACACCTACAGAACTAGTAGTACATGTGATTTAGGAATTAAGAATAATAAATTTCTAAAAGAAATAGACAGAAGAATNTGTCATTTTATTGGCATAGAGCCTTCTTTTGGTGAGACACTTCAGGGTCAGTNTTATCTNGAGGGTCAAGAATTCAAAGAACATACAGATTATTTTGAAGGCTCACAACTACTTGAGCACGATCAAGGTAAGGGTCAAAGAACATTCACTTTTATGATTTATCTTAATGATGTATCAAAAGGTGGAGAAACAGAGTTTACAAAAATTGATAAAAAGTTTAAGCCTTTACGAGGCAATGCAATCATTTGGAATAACCTTAATGAAGACGGAAGTACGAATGAAAATACAATGCACCAAGCTCATCCGGTNATCGAAGGTGAAAAAGTCATAATTACAAAATGGTTTAGACAAGCGAGTCCAAANCTCCAAGATAAAATTGAGTTAAATAAGCATGTAAAAACTTATACAAAAAAAGGGTTTAAGAAAACAAAACTTNATAAGNAATTNCATTTAGCTATTTCAAAATATTACTTTGAAAATNAGGAAAATTTAGAGAATGAATATGTNGCNGGNAATTTCATNGAATCTNATAAAAATATTGTTCCTAGCCTTCTTCTAGAACTACCAATAGANTTGAAACAAAGAATTCATGNNAATCTACAAAAGCCGTTAGAGAAATGGTGTGGTGTTGATCTAACACCTACCTATGTTTATGGAATAAGAGAATACAGGGAGGGTTCATTACTCAATTCGCATAGGGACAGGAAAGATACCCATATAATCAGTGCCATTATTAATGTTCATCAAGAAGTCTCAGAGGAATGGCCCCTTGAA
>PAOE01000040.1 GCA_002707915.1 Gammaproteobacteria bacterium | reverse complement strand
ATCTGATATTAAGGGGATCTCCGATGCAAAACTTGAATTGAATATTTCTACTTTTCAAAGAGGGTTGAAATATATTGAATCCCCTTCAATAGATTTATATTCAAATTTGAAGGGGACAGAGATTAAAATTTCTGATCCATTCTCAAAACCTGCTTCTGAAATTATTGATCTACAAATTTCTTTTTCTCCTTTTTACAAAGACAATAAATCACAAGTGAAATTTTCTTATGGCGACCTGCTCAGAGGGAAGTTACATTTTTATAAAAAAAATATTGAGGGTTTTTTGATTGCCGGAAAAGAAAAGCAGTCAATAAGCGTTGAAAGCGGAATAGTTTCACTTATTGGGAACATAGAGAAATTAGATTATGCACTTTTCAATAATTTAGATCCAAGATTTGATGATTCACCGATTAATTTTCAAGTAAAAAGGCTTATTGTTGAGGAACTCAATTTTTCTAACTATATATTCAAAGATAATTTAATTACCTCTTCTTATAAAGATGATTTATTCGAATTACATATTTTAAATAATGAATTAGGTGGGAAGATTTCAATACCTCTCATGGAGGAGGACACAATTGCGATTGATTTAAATTTTATAAATATAAACAACATTGATAATAATAATGGCTCAAGATCTGCCTTCTTAAATTTGTACAATGAACTTTCCTTTGAAATGATTTTCAGGACCAAATCTATCGTATATAACTCGCGTGATTATGGCAGCTGGTCATTTACTTTAACCAAAGATGATCAATCTTTGATCATGGATAATCTCATGGGTGTTTATGGAAAATGGGGATTAACTTACAATGCTGACGAAGTCTCAAGACTAATCATCAGTAGAGAGGGGTTAGGTTGGAAAACTTCACTAGATTCAAGAGCATATTCAGGATCTCCAGAGAAGGCTTTCAAACAGATTGGCATTGAACCAAATTTTGAAATGGATACTTTTTCTATGGACGTGTCAGTAAATTGGCCGTCCTTACCTTGGGAGGTAGACTATGGGAATATTATTGGCGATGTTAATTTAAATATTAAAGGTCTTGTAATAAAAAATAGAGAAGAGTTACAAGCTCAAAACAACCTTTTAAGAATAGTAAACATCTTCAATATAACTGACTCTTTTGAAAAAATAACAAATCTAGATTTTAGGAAAGCTTTATAAAACTGGATTTAGTGCTGATTCAGTAAACGGTGTAATTAATATNTCTAGGAATGATCTAAATATTAAGTCCCCTTTGGTCTTCAAAAGTGGATCTAGTGAATTCTCATGGAAAGGCAATATTCTTAGAGATGAGAAAGTATTGCTCAAAGAGTTAAATCTTGAAGTAGTAATGACACTGCCNCTGCGAGATTANCTTCCTGCCTACGCATTTCTTCTTGGAGGTCCAATAACTGCTGGAATCGTATATATTGCAGGAAAGGCATTTGAGCGTAATTTAGACCAACTTAGTTCTGGATCTTGGTCCATTACAGGAACGCTTGAAGAGCCAGTAACAAATTTTAATGGATGGTTTGAGAGTACAAGAGAGTAATTAGTTTATTTGTCTTTCTCTTGAGGAGGGAATATTCAAGTTGCTTCTATATTTTGCCACAGTTCGCCTAGATAATATTATTCCCAATTTTTCTCTTANAACTCCAGTGAGGTCTTGATCACTTAGAGGNTGTGATTTGTTCTCTTCATTAATTATTTCGTTTATCAGGTATTCAAGATCATCAATAGTTACGTCATTTCCTTCACGTCTTCTGTTCACTCTTCTCTCCAGTAAATTTGTCAAAGCTGAAATACGATCAGGAAATTGGATAAATTTATTTCTTACAATTCTGGAAACTGTTGAAGGATTAATATTTAATTTTTCTGCTATCTCTTCATTAGATATTGCTTTTTTTCCTGCAATTCCATTGAGAAAACCAGTTTGAGCCTCAATAATATATTGTGCAACCAATAGAAGGGTTTGCTGTCTTCTTTCTAAACCTTTCAAAAATGATTTGTATTCAAATTTTTTCTTGTTCTCTGTTGAGTCAATTTTATCAGTTACATATTCCATCAGCTCTTTGGAAAGAAATTCATCATTTAAAGATACATGCCATGTTTCTGATTCCTGTATCGCTAACAAATCAGGTCTAATATAAATTTTTGAAGTCTCTCCAAAACCGCTGGCAGGATTAAGTGTNAGTTTTGAAAAGTTGTCTCGNATGTTACTAGGTAAATCTTCAATCGACAGCTCATTCTCAATTAATTTATCAAGATAATTATGCAGAGTTTCTTTGATGGATTTGTTTGCATCTAGATTATTTATTTGAGCAATTAAAGACTCTTTAATATTTCTGTAAGCACATCCCGGGGGTTCAAGATTTTGAATGATTCTTAATACCTTATCAATATCTTGATCTGAAACATATGTACCGAAATCCTCATGAATTATCCTTCTTACATCATCATAGTTAAAATGCGGGTCAAGTTTGCCGTTTTCCTCAACTGAATCAATTATAAATTCTCCAACTAACATTTGGATTTGATCCAATGGTTCTAATTCTANCTGATCATGGAGGTTATCTCGTAGGCTGGATTCTTCAAAGGAAGTTCCAGAAAGTTTATATTCTACCTCCTTTTTGTAAATAGCATTTCTATATTTGTCAGATAAATATTCTTCTTTGAAAATTGAAATCTTTTTGTCATTCTCATCACAATATTCTTCAATAAGTTCATTGAGTTTAGAACTAATTTCAAAACCACTNAGTGAGAGAAGCTTGATCTGATTTCCCAAATTAGCTGTAAGTTTTAGAGATAGTTTTTGGCTTTGTTTTAGACTTTGTTTCACTTTTATCAGTTAAAATTTTCTCCAAGATAAACCTCTTTTACTAACGGATCATCAGATATTTCTGCTGGATGTCCATCAGCAATAATTTCTCCCTCGTTAACTATTAGTACTCTGTCACAAATATTCATCGTATCTCTTACATTATGATCGCTGATCAAAACTCCTATATTTTTTTTATTGAGTTTAGATATTATTTTTTTAAGATCTGTCACAGCTATCGGATCAATGCCTGCAAAAGGTTCATCCAAAAGTATGAACTTAGGATCAGANGCAAGAGCCCTTGCTATTTCTGTTCTCCTTCTCTCACCGCCAGAGAGTTTTATACCTTTTGTATCTGAGAAAGAATCCAGCCTAAACTCTCTGAGTAAATTTATCATTTTTGAATTTATTGCCTCTTTATCTAGAGANNTGTTTTGTTGTANNGCAGCCANAACATTTTCTTGAACNGTCAATCCTCTAAAAATGGATGATTCTTGNGGAAGATAAGATAACCCTAGCTCGGTTCTCTTTGAAATNGATTTATCNTTTATTTNAGTATCCGCGATCNTTATTTCACCAGAGTCGCACTTTATTAAACCAGCAATAATGTAGAAAAGAGTTGTTTTTCCTGCTCCATTAGGGCCAAGAATGCCAACTGTTTCACCATCATTAACTTGAAAAGAAATATCTTTAACAGCAACTTTATCCCCGTAACATTTATTAAGATTATTAAGAGTTAACTTCATATACTTTTTTCAACCCTTGAGTTCAGTGATTTTATAATCTCATTTTTTGATATGTCATAGTGAATAAAGTCTGACTTCATTAATAAACCCTTTTGATCAAAGGTAGCATCACCCTCAAGAAATATCTGATTTTTATCAAAAAAAACTATGACTTTATCAGCCATACCCGTACTTACTTCATTGCTCAGCGTTAACGAAACNTTTCCATCAAGAAAAATAGCTTTTATATCTTCACCACTCTGCAAAAAGGAAAAATTCGANGAAATNACNTTTAAGTCATTAAAAGTCACAATCGATTTTTTTGAACTACTCAAATTATCNTCACTCATATCATATTGTAATTCTTCAGAAGAAATTATTATTTGCTTATCTTCTAATCTTGTTACAAATTTTACAGAATCTTCCATATATATCTTTTTAGAAGTTTGATCAAAAGTTGCGATTAATGAATTAATATTAAAGCTTTTATCTCCTGCCTGAGTGGCTATTGAAACACCTTGGAGTTCAAAAATTTTATCGCTTAAAATGTATGATCGATCTGCAATTATTTGAATTTTTTTATCTGGGTATTTGAAATCAAGAAATACTTCTTTTAGTTCAGAAGCTTCTTCAATTTGATTCAATTCAGCAGGGAAGAATGAAGATGGGAATATTAAAAATATAAGTATTAAGCTCCTATATGTATTAAACATCACACTAGGCCAGCCTCAATCAAATCATGCATTCTAATAACTCCAACCGGTTTATTATGTATATCAACAACCGCCAAGGTATAGATTTTGTTGGCTTGCATTATTTCGAGAGCATCAATAGCCAAACTATCTTGAGAGATAGTTTTTGTTTTTTTGGTCATAAACTTTGATATTTTTTCATCAAGAGGATTGGATTGGCTATTTAATGTCCTTCTTAAATCACCATCAGTAAAAATTCCCATCAAAGATTTATTCTTAATAACCAACGAGACTCCTAATCCTTTAGAGCTTATTTCTATTAGTGTTTCAGAAAGAGATGTTGTAGGAGAAACTTTAGGTAGATCTTTGCCTTTAGCCATTAAATCTTCAACATTAATTATAAGCCTCTTACCTAACTTACCTCCCGGATGGGATTTAGCAAAGTCATCTTTTTTGAACCCTTTTGATTCAAGTAAAGCTATAGCAATTGCATCACCAATCGCCAAGGCTGCCGTTGTACTTGTAGTTGGGGCAAGATCTAACGGACAAGCCTCCTCTGAAATGCCTGTATCAATATTAATTTGGGCATTTTTTGCTATGAAAGATTCTTGCGAACCTGTAATGGAGAAATATTTACAACCTAAAGATTTAAGAAAAGGAAAAAGCTCAATTATTTCTTCACTTTGTCCAGAGTGAGAGAAGATAAGTACAGAATCGTTTTTAGCTATACCTCCTGCATCTCCATGCAAAGCCTCCGCTGCGTTTATAAAACTAGAGGGAGAGCCAGTACTAGAAAGGGTAGCAGATACTTTTTGTGCGATATGTCCAGATTTTCCTATTCCAATGGTGATAATTTTCCCTCTAGTTTTAGCTAGGTAATCACAAACAGTATTGAAGTCTTTAGTCAAATTGTTTGACAGATTCTCTAAACCTTTTGCTTCAATTTTTATTGTCCTTCTTGCAGACTTTAAGTGATTTCTATTTCCCATACACTTAATATATTCAATAAGCGAAATAAAGGGAAATAAAGTATGAGGAAAGAAATATCATACTTAATATCATACTTGCTTTCCTCTCTTTTCTTGATATGGAAAGAATGTAAGATGCGAAAACAAAGGTTATAATAAAAAGTATAAGCATCAGCCAAGACCACTCATGATATGACCAACCTAAAGACATTTCTTGGTTCATAAATAAGCCAGGAATTGCTAGAACGCAAAGACCATTAAAAATATTAGACCCTATTAATGTTCCTGAAACTGTCTCATACCTACCTTTAAGGGCTAATGATATTGATGCTGCTATTTCTGGCAAGCTAGTTCCAATAGCGAGAACCGTATAACCAATAAATAATTCTCCTAATTTAAATTCTTCTAGTATCAGATTTGCTCCTTTTGTTATTAGCCATGCTGCAAACACTAAAGCAATCAAAGATAGTGAAAGCTTCATAAGCACATTACTCTCACTGATTGTTAATTTATTATCAGTTTCATTTTTTTTACCATTTTTGTACCAAAAAGCTATTACAAGAAAAAGTGATGTAAACAGGACCATAGAGGAAAAAATATGGAATGGATTTATCGCGATAATTATCCAAACCAAAATACTTGAAGTAATTAGGATCAGCAGATCTCTCTTAATACTGCTCTCTTGTTTTATGGTTAATTTTCTCAATGAGACAACTAATAGCATCGAACCAAAAACGAGGGATAAATTTGCCACATTTGAGCCAATCACGTTACCTATAACCATTGTCCCTTTTCCTTCAAGAGACACAAAGAAGGTAGTCAGCATTTCAGGTGCAGATGTCCCAAATGCAATAACGGTTGAACCGATAAAGAAAGGNGATAGTCCAAATTTTTGTGCAGTAAGAACAGAATATTTTTCTAANTTTTCTGCACTAACCCATATCAAGCTTATTCCTAGGGTGATGGCTGTAAATGCAATGATCATTTTAATTCTTATCTTGTTTTATTGAACCAGCTTACCCGATGCTATAATAGACATAATACTTATCAAATCATATAAATCTCTTATGAAAGTTGCTATCAATAAAGTTATTTTTTGTATATTTTTAATGCAATTTAATTCTAAGTTTTATTCTGAACAGCTCAATGCTCATGAATATGTTGAAAAGGCACACAATGATATTGTAGAAATTATTCAAAACAAAAGTATTCTTTTTGAAGATGATCCAGACAAATTTAAAAAGGAGATAAGCGAAGCTTTTAAACCAATAGTAGATTTTAAATTGATCTCCAGATATGTCATGGGAAGGTATTCAAAGCAGGCGACGAAGGATCAGATCGAAACTTTTTCTGATGTTTTTGAGAAGAGCTTATTGGATACTTACACTAGTACACTCATTGAATTTAAAGATGAAGAAATCAGGGTATTAAAGCCAGATAGTGAATCAAAACACAAAGATAAGGCAATTGTGAAAATAGAAATTGTTACCTCAACGAAGGTATATCCGGGGAGATACAGCATGTATTTAGATAAAGAGAGTAATTGGAAGATCAGAAATATAAATATAAATGGTATGAATTTAGCAAAGATATTCAGAAATCAGTTTTATTCCCTTATGGAAAAGAAAGAAGAAGATATAGAAAAAGTAATCAAAAGTTGGGCCACATCAGTATAAATGGATAAACTCTTAATTAGGGGAGGCTCTAAACTTTTCGGCGAAATATATGCCTCTGGTGCAAAAAATTCTGCTTTACCTATTCTTGCGGCTTCTCTTTTGGCAGATACTCCATTAAGGGTTGGAAATTTGCCACATCTTAATGATGTAACGACCATGTTGGAACTATTGGGTTCAATGGGTGTTGATGTAATGCTAAGTGACGAAATGGAAGTACAGGTCGATACTTCCAATATAAAGAATCTCAATGCAAGATACGAATTAGTCAAAACTATGCGAGCTTCTATATTGGTTTTAGGACCCTTGTTAGCAAAATTTCAAAGAGCTACGGTTGCTTTACCGGGAGGATGCGCTATTGGCAGTAGGCCGGTTAATTTGCATATTGATGCTATGAGAGCAATGGGGGCAGAAATTAGTATCGAAGATGGCAATATAAAAGCTAGAGTTGAGGGTAGGTTAAGAGGAGCTAAAATTATCTTTGAGCCTGTGAGTGTAACCGCAACTGAAAATGTCATTATGGCAGCAAGCTTAGCTGATGGCACAACTATCATACAGAATGCAGCTCGTGAGCCAGAAGTTCTTGATCTTGCTAATTGTCTAATAAAAATGGGAGCAAAAATAGAGGGGGCAGGAACTGACCAAATTATTATTCAAGGTGTGGAGAACCTCAATGGAGCCACTTTTAGTGTTATGCCTGATAGGGTAGAGGTTGGAACTTATCTCACAGCTGCTGCCATGACGGGGGGCAAAGTAAAAATTAAGGAAGCTAAACCAGAATATATATCTTCAGTTATTTCAAAATTAGAGCAAACTGGAGCGACAATATCTTTAGGAGAAGATTGGGTCCAGATTGAAATGAATAATGAGAAGCCAGAGGCAATAAGTTTAACCACAGGTCCCTATCCCTCTTTTCCAACTGATATGCAAGCTCAATTCGTCTCTTTAAATGCAATTGCAAAAGGTAATTCAACTGTAACCGAGACCGTGTTTGAAAATAGATTCATGCATGTTCAGGAAATTGCAAGAATGGGAGGAAGAATTTCTTTAAAAGGAAATACTGCTGTGATAGAAGGTATTTGGTCTCTAAAAGGAGCTCCTGTAATGGCAACAGATCTGCGTGCTTCAGCAAGTCTTGTCTTAGCTGGTCTAGTCGCAAATGGATCAACCATCATAGATCGAATTTATCACATCGACAGAGGTTACGAGAGGATCGAAGAGAAGTTAAAAATTTTGGGCGCCGATATAGAAAGGATTTCATAAATTGATGAGTACTAAGAAAGATCCTTTTATATTGGCATTGCCAAAAGGTAGAGTTTTCAAGGATTTTTTACCTAAACTTGAAAACACTCCATTTGCCCTTAAAGATAATTTTGAGAATTCACGAAAAATGCTTCTTGATACTAGGCATCCAGACCTCAAAGTTCTCATTATCAGAGGATGGGATGTGCCGGCTTATATAACTTCAGGTGCAGCTCATCTCGGAGTAGTAGGAAAAGATATTTTAATAGAAAAAGAAGATGAAGAATTTGTTGAGTTATTAGATCTCGAAATTGGCAAATGCCGCCTTTCCCTTGCAGGAAAAAGTAACTTAAATTCAACCTCGAGTAGATTAAGAGTGGCAACAAAATATCCTAAATCAGCCATCTCATACATGAACTCAATAGGCATCCAAGCTGAAATAATTTATCTTCATGGATCTCAAGAAATTGCACCAGTCTTGGGTCTTGCTGATGTCATTATTGATCTTGTAGATACTGGTAATACCTTGAAAGAAAATGGAATGAAGGAACTAGACAAAATTTCAGATATATCTACAAGATTAATAGTTAATAAAGCCTCTTTGAAGACTAGGTCCCGACTGATAGCTGAAATTACTGATGCCTTAAAATGACTTTGCAATTTAATGAACTTTCCTCTTCTGATAAAGACTTTCAAGTTATTCTTGATGCATACCTCAAGAAAAGAAGGCTGAATTCTAACGAAGTTTCCTCTACTGTTGCCAAAATAATTGATTTAATAAGAATTGAGGGTGATAGAGGTCTCAAGAAGCTTACATATGATCTAGATGGTTTTGTATGTGAGAATTTTCTCCTCACTGATGAAGAGAAAGAAGAATGTTTAAACGGTTTCGATGATGAAATATTAATTTCGCTTAAGTTCTCATTTCAGCAACTTTTAAATTATCAAACCAAATGCTTTTCTTCTCTGAAATTGAATACTCAAGATTCAATTACTAGAAGATTTAGAAAAATTGACAAAGTGGGAATGTATATTCCCGGAGGTAAAGCTTCTTATCCTTCAACTGTTTTAATGGGTGCTGCACCAGCAATTGCTTGTGGTATCAAGGATATATATTTAGCTTCACCCGCAGTTGATGGAAAAATAAATGATTTGACAGTTGCTGCAGCAAAAATTGCCGGAATTGAAAAGATTTATAAAATAGGTGGGGCTCAAGCCATAGCCGCATTAGCACTGGGAACCGATCAAATTCCTAAAGTTGATAAAATTATAGGGCCCGGGAACGTATATGTTGCTGAAGCTAAAAAGCAACTCTTTGGTGAAGTAGGAATTGATTCAATCGCAGGCCCATCTGAAATTTTAATTTTGGCAGACGAATCTTCTGACCCTGAAACTGTAGCATGGGATTTAATGGCTCAATCCGAACATGATGTTGATGCGTCGTCTGTTTTAATTTCGACTTCCTCACAATTGATCCAAAATGTTAAAGAAATCATTAAAAAAGAAGTATCATCATTGGAAAGATGTGACATTATCTCCCANGCATTATTGTCAAATGGGCTATTTATCAATATAGATAATCTTGCGGAATCAAAAAAAATAATTAATTCGTTTGCTCCAGAACACCTTCATATTGCTTTTGATCATGATAACTTTGAAGATGAAAATAGTTTAAAAGCTGGTCTAATTTTGAAAGGAAAAGATTCTGCGAATTCACTATCAGATTACGTGTTGGGTCCCAGCCATATATTACCTACAAATTCTTCTGCAAATTTTAGTTCTCCCCTTTCTGTTGAAGATTTTTTAGTGAGCTACAGCTATGTGCGTCTTGATCAAACAATTGATCCCAAATCCTTTNAAGAGTATGTTNAGCATACTTCNAANATTGCAAATGCNGAGGGTCTNACAGCTCATGCAATTTCAGCTGAAAAAAGATTNANNGATTAGTCTAATTTTCCAGTTTTGATNATTAAATCTATCTCTTNNTTGTCTCTTGTTANTGANATTTTNATNTCNTCNTCNGGTTTTGAACGAGCAAAAGTTTTATAAAGGTTATCGTAGGTNGCAGCCTTTGAGTCAATTGTGTTTATTACATCATTTTTTTTCAGACCTGCTAAATATGCCGGGCCATCTTTTGTTGTATCTGCGATAACTATTCTTCCAAATTGAATCAAGCTTTGTCTATCTATAGAAAATCCCAACCATCCTCTCCTAACTTCTCCATATTGTATTAGATCACTCACAATCTCNAGNGCTGTAGTCGATGGGATTGCTAAACCTATGCCTTCAGAGCCCCCACTAGAAGTCTGCATTAAAGTATTAATCCCTATTAATTGACCTTTNGCATCAATTAACGCACCTCCAGAATTGCCTCTGTTNATTGATGCATCAGTCTGAATATAGTTTGAGTAAGGGTTATCAAATTCTCTTCCAGTTGCGCTTATAATTCCCATACTCACTGATTGTCCGAGACCGTAAGGATTNCCTATCGCAAGAACAATATCCCCGATTTTAACTGAATCTGAATCTTCNATTTCTATAGAAGGAAAAGAATTCTCTTCATCTTTTATCTTAATAACNGCCAGATCAGTACCTTNATCAATNCCAACTAATTGACCTATATATTTTCTTCCATCATAAAGCTCAATTGTGACTTTTAAGGCCTTATTGCCGATTACATGCAAATTAGTAAGAATGTAACCATCTGAACTTAGTATTACTCCTGACCCTAGACTTTGTTTTATTTGATTTCCCTTTTTTTTATTGAAAATAGAATTGAAGCTCCTACGACTATCTCGAGACTGATTGATAACTTGCTGACTGTAGATATTAACTACTGCAGGTGACGCCTTAATTACTGCCTCACTATATGAGTAGCTTAGATTATTCTCTGTATAAGATAATTTCGCCTTTTTATTCAAGAAAAATTCACTAAAGATCAGTCCTATGGCAATTCCCACTGCAATTGAGAAAATAAAATAAATTAGTGCCTTGTTGCTTTTCACATTCATTGTGTTGTTTTTTAACATAATTATCTCCGAACAACTAATTAGACAATGCAAAATTTTAAAGTTCTAGTTGAATAGTAAGGTTGTAAGCATTAAAATGCGCCCGCCTGCGTAATCAATCAATAAAAACCTTAATGAGAACCGAAAGCTTTAAAAGAACTGATATAGAAGAATCTTGGGTACTACTTGATGCTGAGGGAAAGACCTTAGGGCGCTTTGCTTCAGAAGTAGCCAATATTCTTTCTGGAAAAAACAAACCAGAATACACACCAAATGCTGATCTCGGTGATTATGTGGTCGTTGTAAATGCAAGCAAGATAACTGTTACAGGCAAGAAACTTGACCAAAAATTATACTATAGACATTCAGGTTATCCTGGAGGTATCAAATCAAAACCTTTGAATGAGGTTTTGAGAAATTCTCCAAGTGATGCAGTAAAAAATGCCGTCAAAGGTATGTTACCAAAAAATAAATTAGGTAGAAAAATGCTCACAAAACTAAAGGTTTATGATAATGCTGAACATCCACATGCTGCTCAAAAACCTGTCACTAAGGAATCATAGGATTTAAAATTGGAACAAATAATTACAGTCGGAAGAAGAAAAACCTCAACTGCAAGAGTATTTTTACAGAAAGGTTCTGGTGAAATCACTGTTAACAAAAAAAAGTTAGAGGTTTACTTTGGAAGAGAGGTTGCTCAGATGGTAGTAAAGCAGCCTTTGGTCTCTACTGATTTAACCAGTGGCGTTGATATCAAAGCCACTGTTACAGGAGGAGGTAGTTTTGGTCAGGCTGGTGCGATAAGACTTGGCATTGCTAGAGCTTTGGTCGAGTATGATGAAAACTTGAAACCAGTTTTAAAAAAGGAAGGTTTTTTAACAAGAGATTCACGAAAGGTTGAAAGAAAGAAAGTAGGGCTCAGAAAAGCCAGAAAAAGACCACAATATTCAAAAAGGTAATATGCAACCAAAATCTCCTCCTAATCCAGGAAGAAGAAAATTCTTGATAGGCGCCACCTCAGCGGTTGGTGCAGTTGGTATAGCTGGTGCTGCTGTGCCTTTCATAAGTGCGTTTAATCCTAGTGCAGCTGCTGAAGCAGCTGGAGCACCTGCTGTAGCAGATATAAGTAAATTGGCACCTGGAGAAATGATTATAGTAGAGTGGAGAGGTACTCCAATTTATGTAGTACGCCACTCAGAAGAGTCCTTGAATGAGATTGATAAAAATTTAGATAGACTAGCCGATCCAGACTCAGATACTGAAGTTCAACCAATCTATGCTAAGAATAAATATAGATCTAGAAAGCCTGGCATTTCGGTTTTATCTGCTGTGTGTACACATTTAGGATGTGCGCCTAAGTATTACCCACAATTAGGAGTTGTCGATTTTGATTCTGAATGGCAAGGTGGATTCTTTTGTCCGTGTCATGGATCAAAATTTGATCTAGCAGGAAGAGTTTACGCAGGAGTTCCTGCGCCCGATAATTTAGCTGTGCCGCCTCATTATTTTAAATCTGATGACATACTAGTCATTGGAGAAGATGGAGATATAGCATAATGGTTACAAGATTAATGAATTGGTTTGATGATAGATTGCCTTTAACGGCAACAATTGAAAGGCATTTAACTAAATATCCAGCACCAATAAATATGAACATCTGGTATTTGGCTGGAGTTTTATTGGTTGTTGTTCTTGTGATACAACTAGCTTCGGGTATTTGGCTGTTGATGAATTATGAAGCCACTGCAGAAGGAGCTTTTGCGTCTATTCAGTACATTATGAGAGATGTTCAATATGGTTACATCATACGATATATGCATACAACAGGTGCGTCAGCCTTTTTTGCTCTAATCTATCTTCACATGTTCAGAGGCATGATGTACGGATCTTATCAAAAGCCCAGGGAGCTACTCTGGGTTCTTGGATGGATTACTTACGTTTTACTATGTGCTTTGGGTTTTACGGGTTATGTACTTCCTTGGGGCCAAATGTCTTTCTGGGCAGCACAGGTTATTTTATCATTAGTTGGTTCCATACCTTTCTTTGGTGAAGAGTTATTGACTTGGATCAGAGGTGATTATCTGATTTCTGGAATAACACTCAATAGACTTTTTGCTTTTCATGTTGTTCTTCTTCCCCTTGCGCTAATTGCTGTTGTGTTTGTTCACATTCTTGCTCTTCATGAAGTAGGGTCTAATAATCCTGATGGTGTTGATGTCAAAAAGTTTAAAGATGATGACGGTGTACCGCTCGATACTAAGCCCTTCTTTCCTTACGATGTAATGCATGATCTTTATGCCATTGGCGTATTTTTGATTTTCTTCGTTACAATTATGTTCTTCTATCCTGACGGAGGAGGTTACGTTATAGAGTACGTAAATTACGAAGCTGCTGATAATTTAAAAACCCCCGAACACATTGTACCCTCTTGGTACTACACACCATTTTATGCAATGTTAAGGGCCATAACTTTTCCTCTTTTTGGTCTTTCCGCAAAATTTTTAGGATTCGTAGTCATGGCTGCTGGAATAGCTATCTTCGTTGCTCTTCCTTGGTTAGATAGAAGCCCAGTCAAATCGATNAAATATAAAGGAATATACAGTAAATTCTTTTTAACTCTTTTTGTTATAAGCTTTTTTGTTTTAGGTTACCTTGGCTCTGTTACTTCAACACCTGAAAGAACATTGGCAGCTCAAATTTTCACCGTAACTTATTTCGCATACTTTTTGCTTATGCCTTTTTATTCTAAATATGAGAANTGTAAACCCGTACCTGATCGCGTTCAGTTGTCATGAAAAAACTTTGCATAAGANCTTTATTTCTATCTGNCACTTANTTCTTTTCTTTAAGNCTNTATAGNGCAGCTGGAGCTCCATGTGGAAATTATCTTTCTAATGATGGTTTGGTAAAAGGGGAGTGTGATGAAGCTTACGTGAATCCAAAAGATACAGCATCTCTTCAGCGTGGGGCACAAATATACATGAATTATTGTTTNGGTTGTCACTCTTTAAAATATGCAAGATATAAAAGAGTTTCTGAGGATTTAGAGATACCTCTTGATATGTTTGCAGAGAACCTGCTTTTCGGAGATCAAAAGATGGGAGACCTCATTCAGACAGGAATGGATCCTGCAGAAGCCAAACAATGGTTTGGAAACACACCACCTGACTTAACATTAGAAGCAGGATTAAGAGGNGCAGATTGGATATACACTTACCTAAAGAGTTTTTATATTGACGAAGGTAGACCNTTAGGTGTTAANAACAAAGTCTATGAAAATGTCGGTATGCCTCATGTGCTGATAGACATGCAAGGTATACAAAGATCTGTCTGTAAACAAATGCCTATTTTTGCAGCTAACGGAGGTTTAAAGCAAGATCCTCTAAGTGGTGAGTNTCTCACNTCTGAGCTCTGTGGATTTTTACAAGTCGATCAAGGATCTGGACAGATGACAGTTGAGGAATTTGATCAATCGATGCTGGATCTAACTAATTTTCTAGCCTATATGACCGATCCAATGAAAGTAGAAAGAGAAACCATTGGAACCTATACATTGCTNTATCTTTTCATNTTCACAATGCTAAGCTATCTTCTNTATCGAGAATTTAAAAAAGATCTTCATTAAATCCCTNAGGAGTATTTATGGTTTCCTTAAGTAATAGAACATCAATGGCCCTTTTTTCTGATCCAATGGATCATTACAGCCATAGAGTGAGAATAGTAATGCAAGAAAAGGGTGTGACTAGTGAGATCATTGACTCAGATATGAATGATCTTAGCTCTGAAATTTTNGAAGTAAGCCCTTATGCAGAGTTACCCGTACTTGTGGATAGGGATGTATGCCTATATGACTCTTTAGTGCTGATGGAATATCTTGATGAAAGATTTCCTCATCCTCCATTGTTGCCTGTATATCCAGTTTCAAGAGCACATATTAGACTTTTTATTAAAAGAATAGAAAAAGATTGGTGTGGAATCTTTGACGAGTTAATTAGTGGTAATCAGACAGAGGCAAAGGCAAAGAAATTGAGAGCAGATTTAAAGTCTCAAATCTTGGGTATGTCGCAGATACTTAAAGAAAAACCTTATTTTATGTCTGATGAGTTTAGTCTAGTGGATTGNTGTATAGCGCCGATTCTCTGGAGACTNCCTCTNATATCTATTGAACTTCAAAAGGATGCTAAGACAAAACCTATTTATGAATACATGCAAAGGGTTTTTACAAAGCCTTGTTTCATTGACAGCCTGTCNGAGTTAGAGAGAGACATTAGGTCTCTTTAGTATNAGAGGATCTCATATCCTNCTTCAGTGATTTTAAAAACATAGGGCTCTCTAATAATTTCCCCACCNGAAAAAGTAATTTTNCCAGTTAGTCCTCTATAATTNATANCCTTCAAAGTATTCAGGCCATACTTGATAAGNACTATTTCAAATGCATCATAACCTATAGCAAAAGACCTATTTCTNGAACTNTCGGTCAAAAAATCTGGTAATTCTATTGGCATCATCACNGGTATATCTGCATTAACNGANCCAATAAGATCTTTGTCTCTNAATAAATAANTNTCTTCTTTTTCCCAACTATTTAGCAAATATAAATCGAATTTATTTTCGGAGAGAAAGTCTAAGGCAGGTTTTAAATTTCTGGCNTCTTTNAGGCTTACCGAAAAGAAAAAAGCATCCAAGTCATCTCTCGATCTTAAATCTCCAATTAATGTTTTAGATAATCTCCTCGATAATTTCCTTTTTCTATCATCACTTCTTTTTGTTAATAGAATCTCTGAAAATAAATCTTGACTGTTTTTTGAATCATCAAAACTAGCAATATTGCGGATTATTTTTTTTGAACTAATTATTTGTTCTATAGAAACTTCATCCTTATTACTGTATACAAAACTTAATGTTTTTGATTTTGAAGGAATAGTTTCTATTAATTTCTTTCTTTCGGAGTTGCGAGAAATAATGAATTTGTTTGCAAAACCTAAGGTGTTTGCTTTAGATACATAAAATGTATTAAGTTTCTTAAATTTGAGCAAACAGTTTTGTTTTAACTGACTTGAATTGACTTCAAGATCGAATAATACAATAAATCCTTTTTTTATATTCTCTAATTCACAACTTTCATAAGAGAGGACTTTAAAGGTTATTTCTGGTTCATAAGCTAGATTAGACTTAGAAAAATATGAATTAGCAGCGAATCCCCTAAATTCCTCTGATAATTGCTCGATTTCGGATTCTTTTAGCGAATATAAATGTATCTTTTTTGGAAGCTCTGTAACATTATAGTTAAAATCAGGTTTTTTAATTAGACTTGCTATATTTTCATCTTCACTGATCTTCTGAATAGAGGAACATGAAAAAATAAAAAAAATTGTTAGTATCCATGCTCTATTTAATAAGTTTGACATGAGTAAAAAATTTGGTTGTCTTTATATAGTCTCTACGCCTATTGGTAATTTAGATGATATTACATTAAGAGCAATTGAAACTCTTCACAAAGTTGATATTTGTGCTTGCGAAGATACTCGAAAATCTAAAATACTTTTTAATAAATATTCAATTAAGACAAAATTAACCTCGTATCATAAATTTTCTGAAAAAAGTAAATCTTTAGATTTAATCCAAAAGTTGAAAGATGGACTAAATATTGCATTGATAAGTGATGCTGGTACACCTCTGGTTTCTGACCCAGGTAAATATCTAGTATCAGAAGCAATAGCAAATGATATATTCATTTCACCTATCCCGGGGGCTACATCAGTAATTGCAGCATTATGCGTTTCAGGCTTTGATATAGAAAAATTTTCATTTTATGGTTTCTTCCCAAGAAAGAGCAAAGAACAAAAAAAAAATGATTGAGAAATTGGTCAATGCCGATAATGTTTCTGTCTTCTTTGAATCTGGTAAGAGGTTAGAAAAACTATTAGATTGTTTTTCAAACAGTCTTTGTATTGATAGAAAAATTTTCATTGCAAGAGAAATGACCAAAATTCATGAAACGTTCTATAGGGGTACAATCGATGAAGTTCAAAGAAATATCCTTAAATCGAGCCATGGTTTAAAGGGTGAGTTTGTTGTAGTTCTGAATTCATCAGTTGAAGTTACAGAAGATCAACTTTCAGATGAAGAGGTTAGGGTTATGAAAATTTTGACTGAAAACTTAGATCCTAAATTGGCTATCAAGATTGGAAGTAAGTTGTTAAATAAATCAAGAAATCAAATTTACAAGTCAAGTTTAAAAAATTGATCTTTTTCTGGAAAGCATATGAATATACAATGTTCATGAGTCAGCCAGATAATCGCCCTTTACGAGAGGAAAGTCCGGGCTCCATAGGACAAGACGCCAGGTAACTCCTGGGAGATGTAAATCTACGGAAAGTGCAACAGAAAATAAACCGCCTAACTTAGGTAAGGGTGAAAAGGTATGGTAAGAGCATACCGCATATTAGGTAACTGATATGGCAAGGCAAACCCCGTCTGGAGCAAGACCAAATAGAGGCCTTTTAGTTTGTCCTGACTTGGCCAGGGTAGGTTGCTTGAGTTTTACGGTGACGTAAAATCTAGATGAATGATTATCCACGACAGAACCCGGCTTANAGGCTGACTCACTTCTAATNNTTTCTGAAATTCAAACTCCCTNNATNAGTGCATTATTTAATGCAATTTATGCTGGNATTTTTATAAAAAGTGTGTAAAAGTGTGCAAAAGTGCAAAATANTGCAANANTTGTAGCTTTATTTATTACAAAAATGAGTTTAGGNATATATGGATCAAGCATTCTGACCTTGGANACTAAAGGAAGAATAGTNATACCAGCAAGATATCGAGAGCTGCTAAGAAAGTCATGTGANGGNGAAATGGCNGTTACTCAAGATCCGCAATACCCTNCATTAATAATTTATCCTGGNAAATTGTGGAAACAAATCTCAAAAAAGTTCGAGGATTTAGGGGGNTTGAATCAAACTGTACGATCAATGCAATGGAAGATTCTTGGCAATGCTGCCGTAAATGAATTTGAAGTCAGTGAGAGAATGTCNATCACCATACCTCAAANNCTNAGAGACTATGCACAACTTTCCTTGAAAAATCAGATAACACTAGTAGGNATGGGTTCTAAATTTGAATTATGGAACCTTGATAACTGGGAAATGAAACTATCAGGCATGCAAATAGCTGGAGAGAATCTCATTGAGAATCTTCCACCNTCCTTAGAGGAGATACCATTTTGAAGATATCAACTCATGAAGCCGTGATGGTCGAGGAAGTACTAGANAATCTTGTCTATAAAGAAAATGGAAACTATGTTGACTGCACATTTGGAGCAGGTGGTCATTCTAAAAAAATATTAGACAAATTAAGCTGCAATGGCAGCTTGGTCTCTTTTGAAAAGGATAAGAAGGCATATTTGTCGGCTTCCTCTGATTTAAAACGTGATAAGCGATTTGAGCTTCTAAATGAATCTTTTTCAAATATAAGAANTTACGTGAAGGATAATACAATAAATGGAGTTTTACTTGATTTAGGTATTTCTTCTACTCAATTAGATGATCCTAAAAGAGGATTTAGTTTTCAAGCAGATGGTCCACTTGATATGAGGATAGACAATTCGAGGGGTATCTCTGCTAAAGATTGGATAAATAGTGCCTCTAAGAAAGAGATCGAGGATACTCTTTGGCTCTTGGGAGAAGAAAGGGCATCTAGAAAAATAGCTTCCAAAATTGTCAATCACAGACAAGTAAATCCTATTGAATCAACCAAAGTTTTGTCAGACATCATTTTGTCTTGTGTNCAAAGAAGGACTAAAAAACACCCTGCTACAAAATCTTTCAGGGCGATAAGAATGTTTGTTAATAATGAGCTTCAAGAACTTCAACAAGTCTTAGATGCATCGAGTTANCTTTTATGTTGTGGTGGAAGGCTAGCTGTAATCAGCTTCCACTCGATTGAGGANAGAATTGTAAAAAGGTTTTTTCAAGGCAAGGATAGACTTACCTCNGATGTACGTTTTGACTATTTNAAGGACAAATTCATTAAGCCATCAGATGATGAGATTTTATCTAATCCAAGATCAAGGAGCGCAATTCTTAGGGTTGCTGAGAANGCATGTTAAACATCAAGAGCATGGGAATGATATTTTTTTTATTGTTATTCATCTTTTTTTTAAGCTCTTATCAACTTGTACTTCAAACTTATGAGTACAGAAGCGCTTTTGCTGAGCTTGAGAAATTGAAGATACAAAAACAAGAATTATCTTCTAAAACCAATATCTTAATGGAGGAAGTGAAGTTTATTAGCAATCAGATTTCTTTAAGAAAATACGCCACTGAAAGCTTGGGAATGATAATGCCCAATGATCAAAGAATTTATCTGCCAAGAGGGAATCGCTGATGAGAATTTTTTTGGTGATTTGTGCATCTTTAATTTTATCTTGCTCTAAGGACTATAACCTAGATTCTCAATCAATTTCGATCAAATATAGTAAAGAAGGTATCTCACATCCTTCAATACTAGAAGGAAAGATACTGTCCCACTTACAGAAAACCGATTTTTCTATGGAAGAAGAATTATTTCTGAATTCTTGGATTTCCTTTTTTAGGACAACGAGTAATCTCGGAAATGAGGTATTGGTCGAAGTAATAGAGCATAAACCGGTTGCATCACTTGATAACAACAGGTACCTAACTCAAGGAGGATGGATTATCGAACCTGAGAAAGAAAATAAAACACTCAATCTGATTCAGCTCATTGGTAAAGATAGNAAGCTGAATCATTTACTTGATGTTGCAAGTTCANTACAAACTATTCTTAATTTTGGAAGTAATTACATAGTCAAAATCGAGGATAAGGGCACAAATTTTTTAGAAGCCACAGATAATTCAGGAAGAAAATACAGGTTTACTGAAGAGAATTTCCGGGTTCAGCTCGAACGTCTCGAGGACTTTTTATTGTTCGAGCTGAACTCAGGAATAAGTGATGATATCAAATATATTGATCTAAGGTATAAAAATGCTCTAGCAGTGGGTTATAAAAATACGGAGAAAACAATATGAGTAATGTTAGCAGAAATGAAATGCTTGTAGGTGTTGACATCGGCACTTCAAAAGTAGTGGCAATTGTTGCAGAACTTAGAGGATCTCAATTAGAGATTATAGGCCTCGGAACTCATGCATCNAAAGGTTTAAAGAATGGTGTTGTAGTTGATATTGAGTCAACTACAACTGCTATTAAAAAGTCTATTCAGGAGGCAGAGAGCATGGCAGGCTGTCATATTGGTTCTTGCTATGTCGGGATATCGGGCAGTCACATTAGAGGNTTAAATTCTGAAGGAGTTGTTCCNATAAGAGATGGTGAGGTCAAATTTACTGATGTTGATCGAGTAATAGAAACGGCACAGGCAATGGCTATACCTGCTGATCAACGACTTCTTCATGTGTTGCCAAGAGACTACATAATNGACAAACAGGATGGCATTAAAGAGCCTCTTGGTATGGCAGGATCAAGGTTAGAAGCTAAAGTGCATTTAGTAACTTGTAGCGAGAACTCTTCACAAAATATCCATAAATGTATCAGTGCTTCAGGACTTGATGTTGAAGCCTTTGTTCTTGAACAGCTTGCATCGAGCTACTCGGTTCTGACTGGTGATGAAAGAGATTTAGGTGTTTGTCTAATTGATATAGGAGGCGGAACAACCGATATTGCTGTTTTTATTAACGGATCAATATGTTTTACAGAAGTAATACCCNTAGCAGGAGATCATGTAACAAATGATATTGCACAAGCTTTAAGGACTCCTCCAACTCAAGCAGAAANAATTAAGCAAAGATACGGATGTGCTGTAAGTTCCATGACAAGACCTGAAGAAATTATGATGGTTCCTGGAATGGGNGGAAGGGCTGAAAGGGAGCTNTCTAGACAGGCTTTGGCTGACGTTTTAGANAGGAGATATGTGGAGATATTTAGTATGGCTCAACAAAAGTTAAGCTTAAGTGGATTTGATGAGTTGATTCCAGCTGGNATTGTTTTAACTGGAGGTGCTTCNAAAATAGAAGGGGCAACAGAACTTGCAGAGGAAATCTTCCATTCACCTGTAAGACTCGGATCTCCACATTCAATAGAAGGTTTTGCTGAGATCATAAATAATCCAATTTACGCTACTTCAGTTGGATTACTTCTTTATGGCCAAAAACAATTGGAAGAAGATCATCTGAATTATATTCATCGAGATAAGAATATCTTAAATAGAATTTCTAGATGGTTCGGGGGAAATCTTTAATACCAAAATTTAGGGAGGTTAATTATGAGCGAATGGGAAATAGTAGAGGAAGTTAAAGAAAATGCTTCAATTAAAGTAATTGGTGTAGGTGGCGGTGGAGGAAATGCCGTTCAACACATGGTAGAGTCAGGCATAGAAGGTGCAGAATTCATATCTGTCAATACCGACAAACAAGCACTCGATAAAAATGAAGCAAGTACAAAACTNATTCTCGGTAAGGAAATTACTGATGGCTTAGGAGCTGGTGCTAACCCAGTTATAGGCCGGGAAGCTGCTCTTGAAGATAGAGATAAGCTTAGAGATATGCTCAAAGGCACAGACATGGTTTTTATAACTGCAGGTATGGGAGGTGGAACAGGAACTGGTGCTGCCCCTATAGTAGCCCAAGTAGCAAAAGAACTNGGAATTTTGACAGTAGCTGTGGTAACAAAACCCTTTGAATTAGAAGGTACAAAAAGAATGAAGATAGCTCAAGAGGGTGTAAAAGAACTAGTAGAGGAAGTTGACTCTCTCATAACTATTCCCAATCAAAAACTCTTAGAGGTGCTTGGAGAGGACTGCACTATGTTGGAGGCATTTAAGCAAGCGAATGATGTTTTGGGCGGTGCAGTTCGAGGAATCTCTGACATCATAATCAGACCAGGATTAATTAATGTTGACTTTGCTGACGTAAAAACAGTCATGTCAGAAAAAGGAACAGCAATGATGGGTACTGGGACATCAAACGGACCTGATAGGGCAAGAATTGCNGCTGAACACGCTGTAGCAAGTAAGTTATTAGAGGATATAAGCTTGAAAGATGCNAAAGGTGTCCTTGTCAACATTACTGCGGGTCCCGAACTCTCTTTAGGAGAAATTCAAGCAGTTGGAGACTGTATCAATAGTTTTGCNTCTCCAGATGAAGCTATTATTGTAACGGGAACTGTATTAGATGAATCTGCATCAAATGATTTAACAGTAACTGTGATTGCGACTGGTTTGAATTCTTCAGTTCAAACTGTGTCTAGTAAAAACCAAAATGATAGATCTTTTCAAGAAAGACAACCTCTGCCATTAAGNGAAGCAGCAAAACAACTATTAGAGAATCCTCCATCTGTTGAGAAAGCTGTAAAAAAAGAAGAAAAAGAAGATGAATATCTTGATATTCCTTCCTTTGTNAGAACACAGTTAGACTAACTTAGAATGTCTAATAGGATTCTCTATTCTCCGGGAAGGATAGTTTTTATCCAATTAATTTTAATTATTGGCTTTTGTGTCCTTATAGCACGTTTAGTTTACTTACAAATTTATCAAGATGTCTTTCTTGCAGATCAAGTCTTTGAAAGACTTGATTCTAATTATTCTCTTCTTGCAACCCGTGGAAAAATACTTGATAGAAATAACAAAATACTAGCTCTTGATNTAAAAGGCTTTAGTGTTGGTGTTGATTTATCAAAATTTACAAATAGCCAAAATCAGATTGATTATTTATCAAAGGTTATTAANAAAGAACCTTCCCAGCTTTACGAGATTTTGAAAAAAAAACAGTCAGGTTATCTTGAGATAAGCAGGAATATCAGCATTAAAGAAAAAGAGTTACTCCAAAGAAAAAAGATCAAAGGTTTATATTTTAGGGAAAACCTGAGGAGAAGTTATCCTGAAAAGGAAATCATATCTCATATTGTTGGATTAACTGATATAGACAGAAAAGGAATTCAGGGAACAGAATTAATTTTTCAAAATGAACTTAAAGGAAAAGAAGGAAGTTTCGAAGGTATTAAGGGACTAAAAAATCTTAAGCTAGAAGGTAAAAGAATAGATCCACAAGCCGGAAAGAATATTAAGTTAACTATAGATATCAACATTCAATCTATTGTTTATCATGAACTGGACAAAGCTATAAAAGAATATAAAGCTCATTCAGGATCTGTAGTTGTCATTGAACCAAATTCTGGAGAAATACTTGCAATAGTAAATTATCCATCTTTCAATCCTTTAGACAGAAGAAACTTAGATTTCTCTGCACTTAGAAATAGAGCAATTTTTGATGTTTTTGAGCCAGGCTCCGTATTGAAACCTCTCGCAATGTCAGCAATTCTTGAATCTGACCCAAGTCTATATTCTAAGAAAATTAATACTTCACCGGGTTGGATTGATTATGAAGGCTTTAAGACAAGAGACTTTAAAGATTATGGTNTTCTNACNNCATCAGAAATCATATCTTTCTCGAGTAATGTTGGAATGATANANCTTTGTAANNATCAAAATTCTGAAACTCTTTTAGATTANTATAAAAAATTTGGAATTGGCAGATACCCTNNATCTATTATGTTGCCTTCTAGTGAAGGTTATCTTCCTCATAAAAGCCAATTTACTNCAAGAGANAAGGTAAGCTCCTGTTATGGCTATGGCTTAACACTCTCAGCACTTCAAATTGCACAAGCTTATTCAGTATTTGCTAATGGAGGAAGGTTTATAGAATTTACATTATTCAAGGATAGTATTTTTGATAGTGCTATTGAAGAAAGAGTAATAAGCAAAGAAATAAATGATTTAATTCTTGAAATGTTAGTAAAAACAGTAAATTCTCCAAAGGGGACTGCTGCCAAAGCAAAATTAACCGAAAAAATAGTTGCAGGTAAGACCGGAACAGCTCGAGAAAAACTTAATGATGACACTTCACATACAGCTACTTTTGCCGGCTTTGTTCCTTATGATAAACCAGAGTTTCTTGCAGTTGTTGTGCTACATGGAGTAGCAGGAGATGAATATTCAGGAGGTAAAGCTTCTGCACCAGTTTTTTCAAATATTATGAAACAAATTTTTTTACTAAAAGACCTTAATATCTAAATGAATGCCTCCAAACTTTTTCCTGAAATCAGTAATTCAATTCGTTTGGATGATATTGAAGTTAAATCGCTTGAGATAGACAGCAGAAAAGTTAAGAAGGGTAGCGTTTTTTTTGCATGCAAAGGAAATAGTTTAGATGGTAACGACTATATAGAAAATGCCATTGAAAATGGTGCTTCAGTGGTTCTGTCTGACTCCTCCTTGGTAAAAGAGAAAGAAAATATTTTTTATGTGGAAGACCTAAAGAAAAAGATAGGAATTTATTCTTCAAGATTTTATGGTCATCCAAGCTCTAAATTAAAAACGATATGTGTTACAGGAACTAATGGGAAAACTACAACTGCAGAGACTTTTGCTAACCTAGGAACATTGATAAAAGAAAACTGCTCATTTATGAGCACCATTAATTTTTCAATCAATGGCAAAATCAAAGAAGAATCTGATCTAACCACTCCTGATCCGATAACTATTAATAAGAATATTAGTGAAGCTTTATCTCAACGTGCAGAATATATTGCTATGGAGGCTTCTTCGCATGGCCTTTCACAGGGCAGATTAACAGGTATAGACATAGACTATGCAATCTTAACAAGCTTCTCACAAGATCATCTTGATTATCACATAGACTTGGAAAGCTATAAATTTGCCAAGAGAAGTTTATTCTTTGATTTGCAGCCTAAGAATAATCTTATTTGTATTGACAGTTCATTTGGAAAAGAAATTTACTCAGAGCTTAAAAATATAAATCCAAATACTTACAGTATATCCATAAAGGANGAGGCAGATATAAAAGCTGATTTTGAGGTCAAAAAGAACAAACTTAANGTAAATGTAAATGCTCTAGGTAATAAGATGTCTTTCGAGTTGAACACAATATCTAGATATTTAGCTTCTAATTTTATCTGTTCATTGGCTGTATTTTTGCTCGAAGGGAAAGATCCTAAAATTTTATCGCAAGTTTGTTCAAAAATTCAATTTCCCTTTGGTCGTCTTGAAAAGGTGTCTGATAGAAACCCTATTGTGTATATTGATTATGCTCATACTCCTGAAGCTCTAGANTGTGCTCTTGAAGANATAAAAAACATGCACAAAGGAGAGTTGTGGTGTCTATTTGGTTGCGGAGGTGAAAGGGATGCAAGTAAGAGACCGATTATGGGTAAANTAGCTGAAGACTTCTCAGATTTTATAATTCTAACAAGTGATAATCCAAGGAATGAAAATGAAACAAAGATTATAGAAGATATAAAGGCAGGTATTNTAAATCATAAAAAAATTAAGATTGAAACNAATCGGAAACAAGCTATTTATCAAACCTTGATNGAACTAAAAGATTCTCCTGAATCAGTACTTTTGATTGCAGGAAAAGGGCATGAGTCATATCAGGAAATAAANGGTAAGCAATATGAATTTAANGATAAGGATATGATCAGATCGGTNATGAGTACTATTTGAAGTATGTTTTTAAAAGACTTAGCACAAATTTCTAGAGGTACACTTCTAGGTGAGTCTCTAAATGTAAATGATTTTAGTATTGATTCGAGGTCAATAAAAAAAGGTCAATTATATATCGCATTGAAAGGAGATAATTTTGATGGTCATGATTTTGTAGAAGAGGCATTAAAAAAAGGAGCTTCTGCAGTGGTTATAAGTAAAGACTTAAAAGGNGATTTCCCCAGAATAGTTGTCAAAGATACCAAGNAATTTATAAATTCAATTGCAGCAAATAACAGGAAAGAATTTAAAGGTAAAGTTATCGGAATAACTGGAACCAATGGCAAGACATCCTCAAAACAGATACTATCAAATTTACTAAATGAAAATAACTGTCATCGCACAGAAGGAAATAAGAATAACCAAATTGGTGTACCATTTTCCTTACTTTCNTTGAACAACAAATATAACTATTCAGTTATTGAAATGGGTACAAGTGAGAAGGGAGAAATAGATATTCTGAAGGATATGGTAAAACCTGATATAGCTGCAATTACAAANGTCTCTGCAGGACATTTNGAGGGACTNAAAGATACTATTTCTATTGCTAAGGAAAAAGGCTGTATATTTAACTTTNATTCTGATCAAGGGATTGCNTTTTTGCCAAGGGACTCAGAGTTTTATGATTACTGGTTTGATATTACAAATGCAAAAGAAAAATTAAGTTTTGGAATTCATAAAAAATCTGATTTTAGNATTAATGAAATAACTACAAACCTNGATGATGTTAAAACCAGTTTCATGCTTAATTTTTACAATCAACAAGAAAAATTTGAGATTAATGGTGTGGCAAGACACAACGCTTATAATGCTGCATTATCAATAGCTATAGCTATTCAATGTAATGTCTCTATTGACNATATAAAAGAAAATCTTTGTCAAACAGATTTACCTGATAGAAGGTTATCTGTTTTTAAATCTTTAAATGGTTCTTTACTTATAGATGATACTTATAACGCTAATCCTGCTTCGATGAAAAATGCTATTCAATCAATCGCTGNGGTAGAAAAAAAGAAAATTTGTATACTAGGTGAAATGAAAGAATTAGGAGAAAACTCNTTAAAGATTCATGAAGAGATGCTTGAATTTGCCCNGCGAAACGTAGATGAAATTCTCTGCATCGGAGATTTGTGGACAGATGTTAAAATTCCTCATGATAAATTGAAAATTTTTGATACGCATCTTGCACTTTATGAATATGTTGTTTCTAAAATTGATCAAAATTGTTTGTTATTGGTTAAAGGCTCAAGATCAACAAGAATGGATATCATCGCNGACAAATTGAAAATATAAATGTTATTACCTTTATTTGATTATCTTTCTCAATTTTTTGGACCGTTTAGAGTGGTTGAATTCCTATCTACCAGAGCAATTTTAGCAACTTTAACTTCTCTTTTATTTTCTTTAGTTCTTGGTCCAAAATTNATCAACAAGATGAAGGATATCCAGGTTGGACAAGTTNTTAGGAATGAAGGCCCTGAGTCACATCTTACCAAGCAGGGGACGCCTACGATGGGAGGGACTCTTATTCTTAGTTCAATTTTCCTGAGTGTTATTCTTTGGGGAGATTTAGAAAATAGATATTTATGGGTTGCTTTCCTTACATCAATTGCTTTTGGGGTATTGGGCTGGATTGATGATCGTCTCAAAATCAAATTTAAATCTAGTGATGGTTTATCGGCAAAGAACAAAATTTTTTGGCAATCAATTATCACATTTACTGCTTGTTCATATTTGTACTTTAGTCAGGAGAGCATTGTAGAAACTAGCCTTATCGTTCCATTTTTTAAAGATATTTCTATCCCATTAGGAGTAGGTTTTATATTTTTGTCATACCTAGTAGTAATTGGTACAAGCAACGCAGTAAATTTGACAGATGGCTTAGACGGGTTGGCTATCTTGCCATGTGTTATGGTTGCTGCAGGACTTGGAGTTATCGGATACCTTGCAGGTAATGCTATTTATTCAGATTTTCTGAACATTCCATTCATACCTGGCGCTGGTGAAATGATTGTGTTTTGCGGAGCCTTAGTTGGATCAGGTATAGGATTCTTGTGGTTCAATACTTACCCAGCACAAGTTTTTATGGGAGATGTCGGTTCTTTATCGCTGGGAGCAGCGTTAGGCATTGTTACTGTCATTATTAGACATGAATATGTATTACTTGTGATGGGTGGTCTTTTTGTTATAGAGGCTCTTTCGGTAATCGTACAAGTAGCGTCTTTCAAGTTAACGGGCAAAAGGGTTTTCAATATGGCGCCTCTTCATCATCATTATGAACTTAAAGGTTGGCCAGAACCAAGGGTCATTGTTAGGTTTTGGATTATCACCTTCATGCTTGTTTTACTTGGGTTAGCATTATTGAGGTTAAGATAATCCAAGTGCAAGATAAAAAACCACTAATAATAGGTTTAGGTCTCACAGGGAAATCTTTAGTAAATTTCTTATCCAAATCTCATGATGAGTTATTTGTCGTAAACGAGTCTGTTAAACCTCATGAAATAGAAGACATCGAAAGATTGGGGGTGAAAGTGCATCTAAATCCAACTATAGACGAAGTTTTAATAAACAAAGTATCGGTTATTTATCCGAGCCCTGGTGTACCTTATGATCATGAGATAATGAAGTTCGCAAGAGAGAGAGGCGTGCCTATTTCCTCTGACATTGAATTATTTCTTCGTTTGCATAAAAGTAAAAAAATCTTAGTAACTGGTACAAATGGAAAAACTTCATCATGCCTGATGATTTATAGTTTATTTCAATATTTTTACCCAAATAAAAGGATCAAGGTTCTAGGCAACATTGGCACTCCTGTCTTATCCCATCTTAATGAAGAAATCGATATCGCAATAGTAGAAATTTCTAGTTTCCAACTGGAGTTACTAAATAAAACTGAATTTGATATTGGTGTTTTATTAAATATTGAGGAAGACCATCTTGATAGGCATGGCACTAAAGAAAGATATACTCNAATAAAAAAGAAGGTTCTGGAATATTCTTCCTTTAATATCTCTTTTAACAATGAAAACTTGTTTAATAAAGATTTTATAAANTTTAACAAAGTNAAGATTAATCCGAAGACAGTGACATTCCCTGAACTAAAATTTTGGCCAAAACATGACATTANAAATCTNAAGGCNTCTATATCTTGTTTNTCANTTTTTTCTGAGCACTTTACAGATACTTTGATACAAGTNCCGAAAATAATTAAAAAGTTAGAAAANGCNTTAANAAGNTTCNCTAAACCTGAGCATAGATTTGAAAACATTGGCANAGTGAANGGGATTAATTATATAAATGACTCGAAGGCNACTAACCTTCACTCCATGCAAAACGCAATCCACTCAGTATCTGAAATCAAGANGGATGGAGATCTTTTTTTAATNTGTGGTGGTGATCTTAAGGGTCAAAATCTTTCNTTAATGGATGGAGNAATCATGAAGAGCGTTTCANAGGTGTTNATTTTTGGAAAAGACAAACATTTAATAGCAAGNCAAATGAAGANCTATGTACCTTGCACTTGTATTGAGGACTTAGATGAGGCTGTATTANAAGTTTCCAAAANAGCAAAGAAAGANGACTTTGTNCTGCTTTCACCAGCTTGTTCAAGCACGGATATGTTTAAAAATTATGAGGAAAGAGGAGATCGATTCAAAAAATTGGTCTCTTTCNGAAATGNATANGTTTGGNNTCTTTGACAATTTTGATTNTCTTAAATTAGATTATNTNTTAATAACTATTTTTTTGACTCTTAGTTTTTTTGGNTTAGTAATCTTAGCCTCNGCTTCCGTTCATTTTTCTGATGTAATCTATGGAAATCCATCTGCGGTGGTGAATCGTCAATTTTTATATTTCNTGATAAGTCTAATCGCTTTATTTATTGCCTTTNCCTTGCCGCTTAATTTTTGGTCNAATTACGATCGACTCTTCCTTGCATTAGGTTTTATTCTTTTGCTTTTGGTTTTCATTCCAGGTGTTGGGATTGAAGTAAACGGTGCAAATAGATGGATTAGGTTAGCAGGATTTGGTCTTCAGCCCTCAGAAATAATGAAATTCNTATGNATTATTTACATATCATGTTACTCAGTTCGAAGAATCAAAGAAATACAATCTCATTGGTTAGGNTTTTTTAGACCNGCACTTATTATAGTAACCATAATAACGACAATNTTAATACAACCTGATTTAGGNTCCTCTGCAGTAATTTTTGTAAGTGTTTTAGGANTCCTATTTGTNGCNGGTGTAAAGTTAAGTCAATTTNTGATNGTTGCTNTTCTNGGATTTATNGGAATTTTACTAATGATTTATTTTGTACCTTGGAGGTGGGAAAGAATAATTTCCTTTTTAGATCCNTGGAGCAATCCATGGGAAAGTGGTTATCANCTTACTATGTCTTTAATGTCAATAGGTCGNGGNGATTGGTTTGGTGTTGGTTTAGGTCAAGGACTAATGAAAATGGGGTANTTACCTGATGCGCATACTGACTTTATATTTTCAGTTATAGTAGAAGAAACAGGAATTTTGGGTGGATTAATGATAATTTCTCTTTTATTTGCTTTAACTTTTAGAATTTTCCATATAAGCAAAGATTCGTTCCTCAGAAAAAATTATTTTGGATTCTTTTTCTCTTATGGGGTGGCTATTCTTTTGGGGCTACATATTTTTATAAATGTGGGAGTAGCGAGTGGATTACTCCCTACAAAAGGTCTCACTTTACCNCTCATAAGTGGAGGAGGAACTAATCTTATTGTTATTTGTCTCATGATTGGTCTAGTCTTGAGGATTGATTATGAAAATAAGACTTCTATGCCTCTAACCGTTATAAANNGGCGCGTTCAGTTTTAATGAGAGTATTAGTTATCGCTGGTGGAACAGGCGGGCATATCTACCCGGCTTTGAGTATTGCTAAGGAATTCAAACAAATTNACAATGAGATATTTTGGATTGGAAAACGAAAGGGTTTAGAAGAAAAAATATGTAATGATGAAGGGTTCAATTTTTTTCCAATTAAAGCTACAGGGTTTTTAGGAAAAGGTTTTTTGTCAAAGCTGAAATCTCTATATTTTTTATTTCTTGGATTTCGCATTGGTTTCTATTACATGAAAGACATAAGACCTGATCTNATTATTTCAACCGGAGGCTATATGTCCTTGGCTCCTGGATTAGTTGGATCATTTTTTTGTCCTCTGATTATTCATGAGCAAAATAGCGTTCCTGGACTTGCCAATAGGATATTGTCNACAAGATCTACAGTGNTATTCGAAGCATTCAAAGGTGCTTTCAAANGAAAACGNNTGAATGCAAGCTGGGTTGGTAATCCAGTTAGANAAAAAATNAGTTCNTATAAAAATACCAAAAAAAAATTAAATGAAAATTTTAATATTCTTNTCCTNGGAGGAAGTCAGGGCTCAAAACAATTAAACGAAATACTATGCAAGGCTTTTGAAAATAAAAAAACTCCNGNTAGTTGGAGAATTACTCACCAAGTTGGAAAGCTAGATACAAGTTTGTTGCGAAAAAGTTATGAAAATTCAGGGGCAAAATTTCAAATTGAAGACTTTATTCATGATATGGGTAAAGTCTATTCAGAGGCGGATATAATTATTTCGAGAGCCGGAGCAATGACACTGAGTGAGATATGCGAATTAAGCAAACCCTCAATTCTTCTACCACTTCCTTGGTCTGCAGATGACCATCAATATCAAAACGCTCTTTATCTTCAAGACTTAGGAGCCGCTATACTTATTGAATCTGACTTACAAAATTCAAAAAAACTTTTTGAACTATTAATATCTATTGAAAAAGAACATAATAGAAGAGAATCAATGGCATTCGCTGCCGGAAGGGCCTTTCCTGAATCAAGTTCTAAATTGATTTATAAGAAAATACATGAATCCCTCAAAATATAACCTTAATAAAATTCATTTTATTGGAATTGGTGGAAGTGGGATGTCTGGAATAGCTGAAGTACTTTTCAATCTTGGATACAAGATTACTGGCTCTGATCAATCACATTCTTCTAACACTTCACGTCTTGAAAATTTAGGAATAGAAATACAATATCAGCATAAGCCCTCTAACCTAATAAATGTTGAGATGGTTGTGAAATCNAGTGCTATTCGACAGGATAATCCAGAACTGCTTGAAGCAAAAAATAAGTCAATACCTATACTAGCTCGTGCGGAAATGCTCTCTAGTCTTATGAATAATAAGCGCGGCATTGCAATAGCGGGGACTCATGGCAAAACCACCACTACAAGCTTGATTGCATCAATCATGACTAGTGCAGGTTTGGATCCAACATTTATTAATGGAGGGATAATAAATAGTTTCAATTCTAATGCTCAACTCGGAAGGGGGGATTATTTAATTACTGAAGCAGATGAAAGTGATCAATCTTTCTTACTTCTTCAGCCATCTATATCNGTAATCACAAACATAGAGCCAGATCATCTTGTGAATTATGATTATAGTTTTGAAAATCTAAAGATTGCTTTTCTTGATTTTATTAANAACCTTCCCTTTAACGGCTTATCAATTGTGTGTGGTGATGATGAAGTAATTNGATCTCTCAGNAAAAAATTTCAGAGAGCTCATATTAGTTATGGATTTTACTTGGATAATGATTTTGTAATTAGTGACTATAAATGTGATGGTTCTAAGTCATTTTTTTCTTTGACTCATGANAATGAATNTCAGNAATTTGAATTAAATATGATTGGTAAACACAATGTTNTNAATGCGACCGCAGCTATCATTCTTTGTCTGCAAGAAGGTATAAACNTTNANGTTATCCAAGATTCTCTATCAAATTTTATGGGNNTAGATAGGCGAATGCAGATTCTGGGGAAAAAGGAAATAAATAATAACAATTGCGTATTTATAGATGATTATGGGCATCATCCCACAGAGATAGAACAAACAATAGAAGCTCTTCGAGATGCTTATAGTGATCACCAATTAAATATGGTCTTTCAGCCCCATAGGTACACCAGAACTCAAGATCTACTTGATGAATTTGTAAACGTTTTACAATGCGTAGACAAACTATATCTTTTGGATATTTACTCTGCTGGTGAGGAGCGTATAGAGGGAATTAGTAGTGAAAGCCTTATGAAAGTTATAACCCAATCGGGTTTTAATGCAGTAGAAATTTGTCCTCCAAGTTTTGATTTTCAAAAATTACTTCAAGAGATTAATTCGAAGACAGTATTAGTCTTTCAAGGAGCCGGTAATATTTCTTCCCTAAGCAAAAAGATCAAAGAGGAATATTTATAAATGCAAATATCTGATTTAAAGGAAAAGAATATTTTGCTTCTTTCAGGAGGGTGGTCGGCAGAGAGAGAAATTTCTCTAAAATCAGGCAAAGCAGTTGAAAGCGCTTTTATTAAGAATCAATTAACTTTCACTCATCTTGATTTAAGAAAGCCTGAGGGAGCTGGCGAAATATCTGAAGACTTTGATATAGCCTTTATAGCTCTTCATGGTAGAGGAGGTGAAGATGGTTTTATCCAAGAGATATTAGAGTCAAAAAGGATTTCCTATACAGGGAGTAATTCACTTGCTTGCAAAACTTCTTTGAATAAAATTGAGGCAAAGAAGATTTGGAGAGATTTATTGCTTCCGACTCCTGATTTTGTAGAAATAATCAATGTAGGTAAAGCTGATATGAAGCTGACTCCACATCTATCTGCAGAAGATGATATTACTGCCTTAGAAAAGACATTTGTAGTTAAGCCTGCAAATGAAGGATCCAGTTATGGAATTTCGATAGTAAAACCAGGAGAAGGTAATCTAGAGGATGCAATGCTAGAAGCTTCAAAATATGATTCTTCTATTTTAATAGAAGCTTTTGTGCCTGGTCGAGAGTTGACAGTTTCAATTCTTGGAGAAGAAGTCTTTCATCCAATACATATCAGCCCTGCCGGAGAATTTTACGACTTTGATTCAAAGTATTCTGATATGGGAACAGAATACATAAAGGCTGATCTATCACCAGATAAATTAGATGAAATAAAAAATTATGCTATGCACGCTTTTAAGTCATTAGGATGTGAACATTGGGGTAGGGTAGATTTCATAGAAGATGAAAATGGCAATTTTCAAATCATAGAAGTAAATACTGTTCCAGGACTTACACAAACTAGCCTTTTTCCTAAAGCTGCTTCATACGCTGGCTTATCATTCGATGATGTGATTATGAAAGTGATGCAATTATCTTGCAAATAGTCATACATATAATAGAATGCTCGCACCTTGCTCTACAGGTAATACTTGGGAGCTATAATTCAAAGGGAAAATTATGCGAAATTACGAAATCGTTTTTTTAGTTCACCCTGATCAGTCAGATCAGACTTCATCTATTCTTTCAAAATTAGATAAAATTACAAAAGACTCCGGAGGAAAAGTACATCGTTCTGAAAATATTGGAAATAGAAAGCTTGCTTATCCAATACAAGATCAGTTCAAAGCTAGTTATGGTCTTTTAAACATTGAGTGCAATCAAGAAGCTATCAATGAGATTAAAAACTCCTTNAAATTCAATGACTCCATTATAAGNAACCTAGTTCTCGCAGTGAAGAANGTAAACTCAGATCCTTCNGCACTTTTGNTNCAAACAAAAGAAGATAANGAAAAAGATTCTTATCAAGAAGCTAGAGANGCCGCTAATAAAGCAGAGGAAGAGGAAGCTAAAGAGGCTTCAAAGCAAAAGGTAGAAAAAGCTGCAGAGAATATTGAAGAAATCAAAGAGGAAAANAAGTAATGGCAAAGAAACAAAAGAAGAATTTCAAAAGAAAAAGTGACTTTGATAATAGACCAAGATATTGCAAGTTTACTTCATTGGGTATTGATGAAATAGACTTTAAAGACATAAAACTTTTGAAAGAGTACATAACTGAAACAGGCAAAATAATTCCTGCAAGAATGACAGGGACTTCAGCNAAGTATCAAAGGCAACTAAACAAAGCCGTCAAAAGAGCTCGACATCTTGCACTCTTGCCTTACACAGATTCGCATTATAATTAGTATATGGAAGTAATATTACTAGAAAAAGTTGCCCAGCTGGGCGATCCTGGGGACTTGGTTAAGGTCAAAGCTGGGTACGGAAGAAATTTTTTGATACCCACAGGTAAGGCAGTGAGAGCTGACGAACAAAATAAAGCTGAGTATGAAAAGAGAAAAGATGCTCTTCTATCAGCAGAAGCACAAAGAAAAGAAGCCGCNATNAAACTTGCCGATNGTATGGAATCTCTAGTNATTAGTATTAGTGCNCAAGTATCTGAAGAAGGNACCCTTTACGGNTCAGTAGGAACTAGAGAAATTGCNGACTCCTTGATTGAAAAAGGTTTCGAGCTTGAAAANAGCGCGATNAGNTTACCTGAAGGTGTCCTTAAAGAAGTTGGTGAATATGCCGTAGATCTTGAGCTTCATCCTGAAGTGGTTAAAACAATTTCAATTGAAATAAATGCTGCTGAAGAAAATTAAAATTTCCTTGTTTTAAATTTCCTCCAATGGGAGAATTNATGCCTTTCCTTAGAATATGGTCATGGCATTAGAAACGACTTCAAAAAAAGAATTACCCTACTCAACCGAGGCNGAGAAAGCGGTTTTAGGGGGCATAATGCTCAAAAACGAAACTTGGGATATTATTTCAGGCTTAGTCAAAGAAGAAGACTTCCATAAAGAGGAACATAGACTGATTTACAGAACAATTCATGACCTTCAAGATGCCGGGAAACCTATAGATGTAATCACTGTTCAAGAGGCTATCGAAGGGAATGGTGATCTTCCCAAGCTTATAAATTCCGGCGGAAAGGACTACCTGACATTATTGGCTAAAGAAACACCAAGTGTTGCTAACATTCAAAGTTATGCTGACATAATTAAACAGAGATCCAATTTAAGACGTCTTATTATAGCTGCGGATAATATTTCTAAAATAGCAAAGGAATCGGATGCTTCTGGAAGTGACAAAATAATTGATGAAGCAGAAGAAAGTATTTTAAGTTTAAGAGATGATTTAAATCGATCGGCTGGTCCTCAGGAAGTAAAAGATCTCCTTGGTCCTGTTTATGCGGACATCCAAGAGATATCAGAGAGCGGCAGTCCATTAATTGGATTAAGTACAGGTTTCACTGCAATCGATGATTTGACATTAGGTTTTCAGAAATCTGATCTAATAATAATTGCTGCAAGACCATCTATGGGTAAGACAGCTTTTGCATTTAACATAGCCGAGAATGTAGCAAGACAAACTGATCAGACTGTGCTTATCTTTAGTATGGAAATGTCTTCTGATCAAGTTGTAAGAAGGTTTATTTCGAGCATTTCAAATATTGATTTACAAAGATTAATGCGTGGTCAATTAGCAGATACAGATTGGCAAGGTATTGATAAAGCCCTTTCAGTATTAAGCAAAAAGAAGATTCTCTTGGATGATACACCCGCTCTTTCCCCCTCTGAGGTTAAGGCTAGAGCAAGAAGAGTTAAAAGAGAGAGCGGCGATCTCGCAATGATTGTTGTCGATTATTTGCAACTCATGCAGGTGCCTGGAAAAGGTGAAAACAGAGTGGCTGAAATAAGTGAAATAAGTCGATCTCTCAAAGCATTAGCCAAAGAGTTAAACATTCCAGTAGTTGCTATTTCTCAATTGAACAGAGCAGTTGATTCTCGACCAAACAAAAGACCAATTTTGTCTGATTTAAGAGATTCAGGAGCTATCGAGCAAGATGCTGATGTCATAGCATTCCTTTATAGACATTTCTATTATGATAAATCTGATCTAGATGCAAGAGGTAAGGCGGAAGTAAATATTGCAAAACAACGGAATGGACCTACGAAAGCCATCGAGGTTGCATTTCTTGAAAATACAGCTACCTTCCAGAATCTTGCACAAATAGATAGACCTCCACCAAGACATTATGATGAAGAGGATGATCCATTCTCACCATAAAATTCCAAATCTAACAGAACGCCTTTAACAGTGTTTTTCTTAAGTAAGGTTTTCAGAACTACTTTTCTTAGTATAATCTGCAAGCAGTAAAATGAAGATACAATATACAAGCGAAACTCCAAGAAAAATCAAAGACTATAATGAGGTTGATCTAAAACTTGGACCAAATGAAGTTGAAGATATTGCTGAGATATTCAATACACCTTTGACTGGAACTTACAATTGGGACTATACGATTCAAGACAATAGAATAGCTAAACTTTATGAGTTAGGTAAAAAACTCAATTGGAACGTATCCTTAGANATAGATTGGGACAGACCATTGGTTGTCTCTGATGAAATTCCTGCGGTTTTTTGGGATGAATATCCTCCTTACAAAAAACTCAATGATGATGAAAAAAGAGAATTTTTCAGACATAGAGGNGCTAGTCAGTTAAGTCAGTTCCTNCATGGAGAGCAAGGAGCTCTTTTAGTTGCTTCACAGTTGGTNTCTTGTGCTCCAACTTATCAAGCAAAGCTTTATGCNGCTTCACAGGCCTTTGATGAAGCAAGGCATGTGGAAGCATTCAGTAANTATATACAAANNAGATCAAAGCTTATGTATCCAGTTGGATCAGGTCTNAAGAGTTTATTAGATAAGATTCTNACTGATGAAAGATGGGATTTGAAATTGATTGGCATGCAAATCATTATTGAAGGCTTAGCTTTGGCNGCTTTTAATACCGCAAAAGCCGTTACACCTGATCCAGTATTTAGAGATGTTCTCCATCTTGTAATCAGAGATGAAGCAAGGCATGTCACTTTCGGGGTNAATTACCTCGAAGATTTTATAGAAAATTTATCTGAAAAGGAAAGAGAAGANAGGGCCATGTTTGCTTATGAAGCATGTGTCATTAGTAAGGAGAGGTTGTTTCCAACAGATGTTTTTAGAAAATTTGGTTGGAATGAAAANGAAGCAAGAGAATTTTCTAATAATGCTGGTTTCGCTCAAGAGTTTCAAAGGCTTCTTTTCTCAAGGGTGGTGCCTAATCTTTCTAGAATTGGTCTTTTAACAGATAAAGTTAGACCACTCTATGATAAGTTNGGTGTTCTTGAATTTGAATCTCATTCCTCAGAAGATATTTCTTGGGCTGAACTNGAAAAGCCACTTGATCAATCTGCTTAANAAATAATTCAGTTGTCCGTTTAAAAGGATTTTGATACCCTGTAATCCCATCGCTTGGANGNTATTTTANTAAGCTTCCTCNGATCAAATGATGGGAAATAAAAACACAAGATTTATTTTTGTTACTGGCGGAGTAGTATCNTCTCTTGGTAAAGGNATTGCNTCNGCNTCCTTGGGTGCCCTNTTNGAAAGTAGAGGANTAACAGTCACAATTCTNAAACTTGATCCTTATATAAATTTAGACCCCGGAACGATGAGCCCTTTCCAGCATGGAGAAGTTTTTGTGACCGATGATGGATCTGAAACTGATCTTGATTTAGGACATTATGAGAGGTTTTTAAATACTAAAATGACGAAGTCTAATAACTTCACAACAGGTCAGGTGTACGAAGAAGTTCTTAGAAGAGAGAGGAAAGGGGATTACTTGGGCGGCACGGTGCAAGTAATTCCTCATATTACTGATGAGATAAAAAAGAGAATAATAAAAGGTGCTGGCAATGCAAATGTGGCAATTGTCGAGATTGGGGGAACAGTTGGAGATATAGAGTCTCAACCATTTCTTGAAGCAATAAGACAAATGAAAATTGATTTCGAAGATCATAAAACTCTTTTTATGCATCTTACATTACTGCCTTTTTTAAAATCAGCTGGTGAAACTAAAACTAAACCGACTCAAAGATCTGTAAAGGAAATGCTATCTCATGGTTTACAGCCTGATATCTTAATTTGTAGATCAGATCAGCCTATGGAACATGAGGAAAGAAAGAAAATTGCTTTATTTACTAATGTCAAACCAAATTCAGTTATTTCTATGCCAGATGTCAATTCAATTTACAAGATACCTATTGAGCTGAATATTCAGAGAGTAGATGAAATAGTTTTAAATAAAATGAAATTAAATATATCAAAAAAACCTAATCTCAATGATTGGAAAAAGGTAATAAAAGAGGACCTAGAGCCTAAAGAGGCTGTAACTATCTCAATGGTTGGTAAATATACTGAACTTGCAGATGCCTACAAATCTCTAAATGAAGCTCTCAAGCATGGAGGTTTCAAGAATAATCTTAAAGTAAATATCAATTATGTGGATGCTGAGAGATTAAATTCTAAAAATGTTGATAAATATCTCAAAAGTGCTGATGGTATTCTAGTTCCTGGAGGATTCGGTGAAAGGGGAATAGAAGGAATGATATGTGCTGTTAAATACGCTAGAACTAGATCAATTCCTTATCTAGGTATTTGTCTTGGTATGCAAATAGCAGTAATTGAATACGCCAGGAATGTTGTGGGATTTAAAAAAGCAAACAGCACAGAGTTTGATGGAAAATCAAAATATCCAGTTGTGGGATTAATATACGAATGGTTAGATCAGGAGGGTTCAATAGAGAAAAGAGATTCAAGCTCAGACTTAGGTGGAACAATGAGGCTAGGTGCTCAGGAATGCATATTAAAGAAAGGCTCATTGACGAGGCAACTGTATAAGAAAAGTAGAATTAAAGAACGACATCGTCATAGGTATGAGGTAAACAATAATCTAATTGATAATCTAGTTGAAAAAGGATTAACCATAGCCGGAATGTCCCTAGATAAGACTCTTGTAGAAGTAATAGAGATTAAAGAGCATCATTGGTTCATAGGATGCCAATTTCATCCTGAATTTACTTCCGAGCCTAGAAAAGGACATCCTTTATTTGCGGGTTTTATTAAGGCCGCTAAAACCTATAAAATTAAATCTTGATTATGAAAGAAATAAGGATAGATGATATCCAAATTAGTAATGATAAACCTTTTGTCTTGATTGCTGGATTGAATGTTTTGGATGAGGAAAAAGTAATCCTCGAAGTAATCTCAAAATGTAAACAGGATGCTGAGAAATTCAAAATACCTTATATTTTTAAAGCTTCTTACGATAAAGCTAATCGTTCTTCGTATAGTTCTTACAGAGGTCCTGGGGTAAAAAAAGGATTAGCCATACTCTCGGAGTTAAAGAGAGATTTTAATGTACCAGTTATTTCAGATATTCATACTCCAGAGGAGGCAGAACTGGCTGCTGAGGTTTTAGACATAATTCAGATCCCAGCGTTTTTGAGCAGACAAACTGATTTAATTGAGGCTGCATGTATGACATCTCGTCCTTTGAACATAAAAAAAGGACAATTCCTTGCTCCCTCAGATATGATAAATATTCTTAATAAATGCAGTCACTTTAAAAATGAACAGGTGATAATCTGTGANAGGGGTACGTCATTTGGCTACAATAACTTAGTAGTAGATATGTTAGGGATGGTGGAATTAAAGGAAACAAAATCCCCTATTATCTTTGATGTNACTCATTCTCTTCAAAGGCCNGGAGGACTGGGTGATAAGGCTGATGGCAGAGGCTCAAGTGTATTTGAATTAGCTAGGGCAGGNATCTCATTGGGCTTGGCNGGTTTGTTTCTTGAAACTCATCCAGACCCTCCNAATGCNCTATGTGATGGCCCATGCGCATTAAGATTAGATGAACTTGAGAATTTCTTATCTNAGATTAAGCTTTTGGATAATTTAGTAAAGTCGTTCAATTAGAAAGTGAAAATTAAAGCAATACATGGTTACGAAGTAATCGACTCAAGAGGTAATCCTACGGTTGGAGCAAGGGTAGTGCTTGATGATGGAAGTTATGGATTAGCATTTGTTCCTTCTGGTGCATCAACAGGTCAACATGAGGCTAATGAAAAGCGTGATGAAGATCAAGNTAGATTTTTTGGGAANGGAGTTCAAGAGGCAGTGAAGGCAGTTGAAGGTGAGATAGAGTCATGCCTTAAGGGCAGAGATGTAGATGATCTATGTGGAAATGATANCCTGATGATTCAAANAGATGCTTCAGAAAATAAAAAGAATNTNGGNGCAAATGCAATATTAGCAGTTTCAATGGCTTCTGCGAAAGCTGCATCAGTTTCCCAACAAATACCTTTNTATCAATTTATNAACAAAAAATTTTATGAATTGACTGGTCAAGAAGTTATACCTAAGCTTCCTATCCCCATGATGAATATTTTGAATGGAGGNGCTCACGCAGATAATCCTATNGATTTTCAAGAGTTCATGATTCAACCGAAAGGTTTTAATTCTTTTTCTAGGACTTTGAGAGCAGGAATAGAAATCTTTCATAATTTGAAAGACCTNTTAAATCGCAAAGGTCTAAATACTTCTGTTGGAGATGAAGGAGGTTTTGCACCGCACTTAGATTCACCTGAAGAGGCTTTAGATTTAATTATGCAATCAATTGAGATTTCGGGCTANAAACCATCTGAACAAATTTCTCTTTGCTTAGACATTGCTGCGACAGAGTTTTATTCCGATTCAGCTTATGATTTAAANGGTATGGATAAGAGATATAGTNCCGAAGAAATGATAGATTACATTGATGAATTATGTGCAAAGTATCCCATATCCTCAGTTGAAGATGGATTAGATGAAGATNATTGGAAAGGNTGGNCTAAATTGAANGAAACCATAGGCAAGAAAGTACAACTAGTNGGCGATGATTTATTTGTAACAAACCCAAAGAGAATTGAGAAAGGTGTAAAAACAAATTCTGCAAATNCGGTTCTAATAAAAGTTAATCAAATAGGAACTCTCTTAGAAACTTTTGAGGCAATAAATATCGCAAATAAAAACAATATGAGTACGGTAATATCTCACAGGTCAGGTGAAACAGAAGATACTTTTATATCAGATTTAACTGTGGGNGTTGCCTCCGGGCAGATCAAAACAGGTGCTCCCTCAAGATCAGATAGAGTGGCAAAGTATAATAGACTCTTAATGATTGAGTCTGATACAAAATTAGAAATGGNCTAATGAAAAAAGTGTATAAAAAGATCACAAATCAACCAATATTTTTTGGNATTTCGTTTGTATTGCTTGCTTTCATTTTCCATAATCTGTTTCAATTTTGGCATGGGGAATACAGCCAAAGCGATCTTCAAGAGATAAAAAAGAGTATATCTTTTGTAGAAAAAGAAATTGAACTCATCGAGGAAAAAAACTTAGGGTTAACATTGGAAAAAGAAAAATTAAGCTCAGGAAAANAAGCCATTGAGGGTGTCGCACGAATGGAACTTGGAATGATTAAACCTAGTGAAAAATTCTATGTTTTNAAGCAAGAGGTAGAAGACTCAAATTGATAGATTCATTTAATGTAATCATTCCTAGTGCCGGGAATTCAAGTAGGTTTGAGAGTGATACTCCTAAGCAATTTCAGCAATTAAATGGAAAACTTTTGATTAATCACTCCATTGATAAGTTTTTNGGATTTAAAGAGTGTAAGAATATAGTAATACCCATTTCTGGAGAAAAGTCTTATGAAGATCAGATATTATTTGAAGACAGAGTAACTTTAGTAACAGGAGGTTCTTCGAGGGCTGAATCAGTAAAACTAGGATTTGATTATCTTTTTTCAATAGATTCTCGTATAAATATCCTTATACATGATGCAGCTAGACCATGCTTTCAAGTAGAAGATCTAATTAAATTCTTANAGAAATTCTCTTCTTCTAATACAGTAGGATCAATCTTCGCTTCTCCTTGCACCGACACAATTAAATCTAGCCAATCAGGAAAAACAATAGATGCAACAGTCGAAAGAACTCACCTTTGGCAAGCTCAAACTCCTCAGATATTTGAATATGAGGCATTGGAATCAATCTACAAGAATTTTACTGGCGATTTATCTCTCATAACAGATGAGTCCTCAATGTTTGAAGAAAGTGAATACTTAATTTCCTTATTTCAATCTTCAAACCTTAATATCAAAGTTACTGTAAAAGAAGATATGCAACTTGCTCAGTCAATTATAAAAAATAACATCAAAACATGAGAATTGGCCAAGGTTATGATGCTCATAAATTAATTGCTGGGGACGGTATTATTCTCGGAGGTATAAAAATTAGTTGTGATTTTTCCATAGAAGCTTATTCAGATGGCGACATACTTGTACATGCCTTGATAGATGCTCTTTTAGGTGCTGCTTCTTATGGAGATTTGGGAACTTTCTTCCCATCAAATGATATAAATTTTAAAGACATCTCGAGCATAGAAATGCTTGACAAGATACTCAATAAACTCGAAAAGGATAACTATTTTATTATTAATGTTGATCTAACATATATAGGATCTGTCCCTAACTTAAGTGACTATAAAGAGAGTATTCGAAAAAACCTATCATCAGTCTTGAATATAAGTAAAGATGCCATAAGCTGTAAAGCAACAACTACTGATGGCTTAGGTTTTGAAGGCAAGAAAGAAGGGGTGTCTAGTCTTTGTGTAGTATTGTTAGATAAGAAAAAGAAATCATGATGAAAATACTCCTTTCTAATGACGATGGTTTTGATGCCCCTGGATTAAAAGTATTATTCGAATCCCTCCAAGATATAGCAGAGGTTTTTGTTGTAGCTCCTGAAGTAAATAAAAGTGGAGCTGGTTGTTCCATAACCACAAATAAACCAATGTATTCCTCTGTCCATGATAATGGATTTGTTTCCGTAAATGGAACACCTGCAGATTGCGTATATTTAGGAATACATGAGTTAGCTCCTTGGATACCTGATATATTAGTAAGTGGAATTAACCTTGGAGCCAATATGGGTGAAGATCTACTTTATTCTGGTACTGTAGGTGCTGCCTTGGAGGCTAAAAATCTATCTTATCCATCNATAGCCATTTCTGCTGCAGCATTCCACCAACCAGGCTCTNAAGACTTCATGGAGCCCAANTATCATACTGCTGCTTNTGTCGTCAAAGACCTCATTCAGAATTATGATCTTTCAATCATAGACCCAACTCTAGTTTTGAATGTAAATACTCCAAATGTAGATTATTCTGATGAATTAGAAATTGATATAACGACCATAGGTTCATGGGGTCCAAGAAATCCCCCNGGAGTTGAGGAAGATTCCGAAAATAAAATTTCTTATTGGACAACACACAGAGAAAGTTTTGAAGAAGATAATACAAAGTGTGATATCAATTCCCTNAAAGAAAATAAAATTTCTATCTCACCTATCAAGCCAGTTTTNTCTTTGACTCAGGANGTACTAAATAATTTTGAACTTAAAAAATTATGANTATTGAGAAAAATCAACTACACGGAAAAGGCATGACCTCATTGAGGACAAGACAAAGGCTNATAGAGAGACTGACAAAAAAAGGGATATCTGACGTTAGAATATTAGAAGCAATGAGGGATAGTCCCAGACATCTTTTTTTAGATGANGCTCTTTCATCACNTGCTTACGAGGATTTAGCATTGCCGATAGGTTATCAACAGACTATTTCTCAACCTTATATAGTAGCCAAAATGACTGAAAGTTTAATTGNAGGTGATAAGATGAATGAAGTNCCTATAAATCACTGCCTAGAAATTGGTACGGGTTGTGGATANCAAACTTATCTCCTATCTCTCTTTTCAAAAAAAGTAACTTCCATTGAAAGGATAGAACCCCTTCAAGATAAAGCAAAAGAAACTCTTAANAATCTTGGAGTNAGAAATGTAACTTTCAAAATTGACGATGGAAATAATNTAGGTCGATTAAAATATGANGCGATTCTTTCAGCNGCAGCTCCTCTCTCTGTACCCTCCTCATTAAAAGAGNGACTAGCTNNAGGAGGAAGACTCATTCTTCCAGTAGGAGATAGCCAAAGACAAGTGTTAACACTTATACATCGGATTGATAATGAATCTTTTGAAGAAAAGAGATTGGAAGATGTCCTTTTTGTGCCCTTGCTAAAAGGAATAGTCTCCTAATTAAAATGGGTGTAAAAATTTTTTTAAATGGCCTTCTTATGGGGTTAGCAGAAATTATTCCTGGGATATCTGGAGGTACAGTTGCTTTGATTCTAGGAATATATGAAAGATTAATTCATGCAATAAATTCTTTTGATATTGTTTTTATAAAACACTTAAAAAAAAGGGAAATTAGCAAAGCATGGAAGAAAGTTGATGGCCCTTTTATTTCAACCTTACTTATAGGAATGTTATTTTCAATTTATTTCTTCTCTTCTTTAATACTCCTTTTGATTGATACATTTCCTATTGGATTTAAATCCTTTTTATCTTTTATCCTTTTTTTTTCAGTTTTTCTAGATCCCATTAGACCTCGCATTTCTAAAGAATTCTTTATCGGAATATTTTTATCCTTTTTACTATGTTTGATACTCTATTCATCTCCTGCAGGAAACTTTGAAGAAGTCAGTTTAAGTTACATTTTTTTATCTGGATTAATTGCTATTTCAGCATTGGTTATCCCAGGTATATCTGGAAGTTTTATTCTATTATTAATGGGAACATATCAAAGTATGTTGTTGGCCGTAAGAAATATAGACCTACTTGTACTATGTTTGTTCCTTTTAGGTGCAATAATAGGTCTCTTTAGCATTACGAAGTTAATAAAGACGGCTCTTGAAAAGAAACGTGAACTTCTTATGTCAATTTTTTTTGGCTTGATCATATTTTGTATCCCTTTGATATGGATGAATGATTCAAATCTAACTAATGAAAAGCTAAACATTATCCATATCATTTTAGGTGGCATAATAGCATTGCTAATTGTTTTGCTTTTTAAAAGATTTAGGCAAGTCTAACGTTCGATCAAGTCAAACTTACCTTTAACAGATTTCCATTCTTCAGAATCAGGTAAGGGTTCTTTTTGCTCAACTATGTTTGGCCACTCCATACATAGTTCTGCATTTAGCTCGATGTATGCTATTTGATCCTCAGGAACTTCATCTTCAGAATAAATTGCTTCAACGGGACATTCTGGTTCACAAAGAGCGCAATCAATACACTCATCTGGATTTATCACAAGCATATTTGGACCCTCATAGAAACAGTCTACGGGGCAAACTTCAACGCAGTCTGTAAGTTTGCACTTTACACATGCATCACCAACTATAAATGCCATGTAGTTAATTTTAGCAGTTAACTTATTTTTCAGTAACCTTCATCTAGACAAACAAAAGAATTCTGGTCTAATAATCTAAAAATCAATTAATAGTGAATCTTCAAAGTTTAGAGAATTTAAGTTCCAGACTCGGAGCGGAACTGCAAAAAAATAATATGTTTTTTACATGTGCAGAATCTTGTACCGGAGGCCTATTGTCTCAATCAATTGTTTCTGTGGCTGGAAGCTCTCGATGGTTTGGATGTAGCTTTGTAACATATTCGAATCATTCTAAATCTAAAGTTCTTGGTGTTTCAAAAGATACTTTAAATTCTTTTGGAGCCGTTAGTGAAGAAGTGGTTAGTGAAATGGTTGTGGGAGCATTAAGAGAAAGCAAAGCAAATCTCGGAATAGCGATAAGTGGAATTGCTGGACCTGGTGGAGGAACTCCTGCAAGACCTGTTGGGACAGTTTGCATTGCTTGGAAACTAGATCA